>NZ_ATVI01000008.1:300000-377753 GCF_000420645.1 Nevskia ramosa DSM 11499
GCGTGCTGGTGGCCGGCGATGTGATGCTCGACCGGTATTGGGTCGGGCCCACCGGCCGCATCTCGCCGGAAGCGCCGGTGCCGGTGGTGCGCATCCAGAAGGACGAAACCCGTCCGGGCGGCGCGGCCAACGTGGCGCTGAATATCGCGTCACTCGGCGGCGTCGTGCAATTGCTCGGCGTCGTCGGTCGCGACGAAGCGGCGGGCAAGCTGCGCGAAGCGCTGATCGCCAAGCACGTGCTGCCGACGTTCACCGAAACCGCGTCCTGCCCGACGATCACCAAGCTGCGCGTACTGTCGCGCAACCAGCAGTTGATCCGGCTCGATTTCGAGGAATCGCTGGCGGTCGCCGGTGCCTTCAATCGCGAAGACTATCTGGCCAGCTTCAAGACGGCGCTTGCCGATTGCTCGGTGGTGATCCTGTCCGACTACGGCAAGGGCACGCTGGCCGATGCCGCGCTGATGATCGCTGCCGCGCGTGCCGCGAACCGGCCGGTGCTGGTCGATCCGAAGGGTAGCGACTGGCGCCCATATCGCGGCGCGACCCTGATCACGCCGAACCTGTCCGAACTCGAAGCGGTGGTCGGCCCTTGTCCGGACGATGCGACGATCGTTGCCAAGGGCACCAAGCTGCGCGACGAACTCGGCATCGACGCGCTGCTGGTCACCCGTTCGGAAAACGGCATGACCCTGCTGGCACCGAACCAGCCGCCGCTGCATCTGCCGACCGTCGCCCGCGAAGTGTTCGATGTAACCGGCGCTGGCGATACCGTGATCGCCACTTTCGGCGCAGCACTGGCGGCCGGCCATGATTTCGGCCACGCGGCACGCATCGCCAATCTGGCTGCCGGCATTGTCGTCGGCAAGCTCGGCACCGCGACCGTCACCCAGAGCGAACTGCTGCGCGCGATCCGCCGCCAGCATGAGGACGACAGCGCGGTGCTCGCCGAAGACGAGCTGCTCGAACGAGTGCGCGCGGCGCAGGCGCAGGGCCAGGTCATCGTCATGACCAATGGCTGTTTCGATCTGCTGCACGTCGGCCATGTCCGCTATCTGGAAGCCGCGCGCCGGCTTGGCGATGTGCTGATCGTCGCGGTCAACACCGATGATTCGGTCAAACGCCTGAAAGGCCCGACCCGGCCGCTGAACAACACCGATGACCGCATGCGCATGCTGGCCTCGCTGAAGTGCGTCGACTGGGTGGTGCCGTTCTCAGAAGACACGCCGTTGCGCCTGATCACCGCGGTGCTGCCAGACCTGCTGGTCAAGGGCGGCGATTACCGGCCGGAGCAGGTCGCCGGTCACGACGTGGTCAGCGCCAACGGCGGCCAGGTGGTGATTCTCGATTTCCATCCCGGCTATTCGACGACCCGGATCATCGAGCGCGCGCGCGGCTGAAGCGGCACCCGCAACACTCCGAATCTCACATGAAGGAAGCCGTCATGCGCATCAAGCCGAAGTTTCTGTCCGCCGCGCGCGTGCTCGGCGTTGCTGCGCTGGCACTGGTCGTACAGGCCTGGTTGGCGCCGTCCGCTGCCCAGGCTGCACGCTTCCAGCCGGTGGCCGGCGTGACCACTTTCGAGGCCGAGTTCACGGTCGACGGACGTGCTCGCCGCGTGTTGTACGTGCGCCCGATCGCGAACCCGAGCGGCCTGGCGCCGGCGATCGTCGTGCTGCACTACGCCGGCGGCGATCCCGAGGAAATGGCCAACCTGATCGAGATCGGCCAGCTGGTGCGCGACACCGGCGTCTGGGCGATCCTGCCGAATTCGCGCGGCCGCAACTGGTCGTTCGATCCGGTTCGTGACCGCAATGGCCCGGACGATGTCGGCCTGATCACCAAGGTCATCGACAACGCCGTTTCGGCCTATCCGATCGACGCGCGGCGGGTCTACCTGACCGGCTTCTCGTCCGGCGGCTTCATGACCCAGCGTTACGTCTGCGAGCACCCGGAGCGCATCGCCGCGGCGGCCTATGTGTCTTCGACCTTGCTCGACAGCCTGCGCAGGGTCTGCACGCCGTCGCTGCCGATGCCGATCATCGGCATGCACGGCACGCGCGATCCCAAGGTGGCTTACAAGAAGAAAGTCGGCCTGTCGTCGGCGCCGGAAACGGCGCTGTTTTTCGCCAACCTCAACCGCTGCCTGACGCCGCCGGTGCGCAGCAATCTGCCGAACATCGCCAACGATCGCACCACCGTGCAGCTCGACGCCTACAACAGCTGCGCCTCGGCGTCGCCGGTGCGCTTCTACACGATTACCGATGGCGGCCACACCTGGCCGGGTAACGACTATCAGCTCGGTTTCGCGGGCCGTACGACGCAGGACATCGACGCCACGCGGGTGATCTGGGATTTCGTCCGCAACTACGCGCGCTGAGCAGGGCAGCCTCTAAAGCCAGCCTTTCTGCCGCGCCAGCCGATAGGCCTCGATGCGGTTCGCCGCACCGAGCTTGCCGATCGCTTCCGACAGATAGTTGCGCACCGTGCCGTGCGACAGGTGCAGCTGGGCTGCGATCTCTGCGGACGCCAGGCCTTCGCCGGCCAGCCGCAGCACGCGGCGCTCGCGTTCGTTCAGCGGGTCCGGCTCGCCCCAGGCTTCCAGCGCCAGCTGCGGGTCGATCACCCGCCCGCCGTGCTGCACCTTGCGCAGCGCTTCGGCGAGTTGTTCGGCCGGCGCATCCTTGAGCAGATAGCCGACCACGCCGGCATCGAGCGCGCGGCGCAGGTAACCGGCGCGAGCGAAGGTGGTGACGATCACCACCTTGCAGCGCAGGCCGCGTTCGGCAATCCGCGCTGCCAGTTCCAGGCCGCTGAGCTTCGGCATCTCGATATCGGAGACCAGCAGATCGGGCTTCAGCTGCTGCACCGCCAGCCAGGCCGCTTCACCATCGGCACAGGCGCCGACGACGTCGATATCGGCTTCCAGATCGAGCAGCGCGGATAAAGCGCCGCGCACCATCGCCTGATCCTCGGCCAGCAGCACGCGGATCGCGCCCAGTGCCTTGCCGTTGTCGATGGCTTCGCCGCTCATGCCAGCGAGGCCGGCACGACGGAAGCGATCGCAGCCGCTTCGGTAGGGATTGGTACCCGCAAGCTCAGACGAGTGCCGCGGCCGGGTGGCGATTCGATGCGCAAGCTTCCGCCGATCGCTTCCAGGCGCTGGCGCATGCCCTGCAAGCCATTGCCGAACCGGCCGTCGTCGACACCGCCGCGGCCATCGTCGGCAATGCTCAGCTCGATCGTTGCGCCATCCTGTTGCAGGCTCAGCAGCACGTTCCTGGCGCCAGCGTGGCGATGGACGTTGGTCACCGCTTCACGCAGGCACAGCGCCAGCGCGGCATCGACGCTCAGCGACAGTTCCGGCAGCCGCTCCGCACCGCTCAAGGCCACGCCGGAGGATTCCAGCAGCAGCCGGGCGGAGCCCCGTTCCGCGGCAAGGCCGGTGGCGCGAATGCCGGTGACCGCAGCACGAACCTGGGTCAGCGATTCGCGCGCAACCTGATGCAGTTCGCGAACATGCTCCCGCGCCGTCTGCGGATCGCGCTCGAACAGGCGATCGGCCAGCTCACTCTTGATCGCGATCAGCGACAGCGTGTGGCCGAGCAGATCGTGCAGATCGCGGCCGATGCGTTCGCGCTCGGCGCTCGCGGCGAGCCGCCGCACTTCCTGCTGCGACAGCCGCAGTTCGCTGTCATGGCGGGCATTGATGCTGAAGAACAGATTGAGCAGGCCGATGATCGTGCAGGTGGCGACCGCGCCGATGGTCACCGGCAGCGGCAGCCTGTCGAGCAGGGCGACCACCGAGAACAGCGCCATGAAGCTGGCCAGCCACAGCAGCGCGCGCTTCGGCGTGGTGCAGAACGGGAACAGCGCGCAGGCGTAGATGGCGTAGGACCAGGTCTTGGTCGTCGGCAAGGTCACCAGGCCGAGTATCGCGATCGCCACGGTGTAGTGGACGACTCGCGCGCCGTCGCCATACCAGGCTTTCAGGTACAGCCACAGGAACAGCGGCACCGTGGCGTAGGTGCCGGCGATGATCAGCGGGCTGCTGTCGGTGCGCATCCAGGGCGCGGCGAAAACCCAGAACAGCCAGATCAGATGCAGCAGCGGAAACCAGCTGCCACCGGTCAGCCGGCCACCGCGTCCGATCCGGATCGCGATGCACTGGGGATGCGGCTTGAGCAGGGTTTCGAGCATCGAGCGATGGCGGCCGGTGTCCACTCGATGCTGAGGCCCGCGCGAGGGCGAGGCAAGCGCTGCGCTGACGTCGTTCATGGCGGCTTACACCCACCAGCCGTTGGTGATGATGATGCGGCTGCGGCTGGCACCCTCCGTCTCCACCGACTTGGTCGTGACCGTTGCCGCGGCCGTCGTCCCTTTGGGCGGCGCGGACGATGTGGAGATTCGCCGCCAGGCTTCGGTATGCGGCAGCCCCAGCACCACCAGGCTGCCGACGATCCAGGCAGCCGCGAGCAGCTTCCGGATCAGGTCTTGCAGCATCCACCGCTTCGAGTTCGACAGGTTCATCGGGTATCCCTCCGTTGTTGCGGAAAGACTAGAACCTGCGTGGAGCCCTGAGCAGTTCAGTGCGTCAGCGAAGCACCATGACAACTGTCATGCCCCGTCACCATGAACGCTAATCGCGGTAGCGCTTGAGCAGATCGCCATAGGCCTCGATGCGGCGATCGCGCAGGAACGGCCACCAGCGGCGCACGTTCTCGGAACGCGCCAGGTCGATGTCGACGACCAGCACCTCGGCGTCTTCGGTCCCGGCCCGGGCCAGGAACTCGCCCTGCGGTCCGGCGACGAAGCTGGTGCCCCAGAACTTCGCGCCTTCGGTCAGCGCGCTCGGGTCCGGTTCGTAGCCGATGCGATTGGCCACCAGCACCGGCAGGCCGTTGGCCACCGCATGCGAGCGCTGGATCGTCACCCAGGCTTCGCGTTGCCGCTCGCGCTCTTCGAACGGATCCGCCGGATTGGCGCCGATCGCGGTCGGGTAGAGCAGCAGATCGGCACCGGCCAGCGCCATCAGGCGTGCCGCTTCCGGGTACCACTGATCCCAGCAGACCAGCAGGCCGAGCTTGCCGACGCTGGTCTGGATCGGCTCGAAGCCGAGGTCACCCGGCGTGAAGTAGAACTTCTCGTAGTAGCCCGGATCGTCGGGGATGTGCATCTTCCGGTACTTGCCGGCCAGGGTGCCGTCGCGCTCCATCACCACCGCGGTGTTGTGATAAAGCCCCGGCGCGCGCCGCTCGAACAGCGAGCCGACCAGCACGATGCCCAGCTCCTTCGCGAGCCCACCAAGCCATTCGGTCGACGGCCCGGGAATGCTTTCGGCGAGATCGAACAGATCGGTCGATTCGTGCTGGCAGAAGTACAGGCCGGTGTGCAGTTCCTGCAGCATCACCAGTTGCGCGCCTTGTGCGGCCGCTACGCGGACGCCGGCTTCGCTGGCGGCGATGCTGATCGCCCGGTCGCTGGAACAGGCTTGCTGGACCAGGCCGACACGCAGGTTCTTGGTGGTCATGGTTTCAGTTTCCCTGCTTGGCCGGCAGCTGCATGGTCACGCAATGCAGGCCGCCGTACTGCTGGATCAGCGCATTGCAGTCGATGCCGATCACTTCGCGATCCGGGAACAGCGGGCGCAGGCGTGACAGCGCTTCCTCGTCCAGCGCCTGGCCGTAGACCGGCACCAGCACCGCGCCGTTGAGGATCAGGAAATTCGCGTAGCCGGCCGGCAGGCGGCGGCCATCGTCGGCATCGAAGATCGGCTTCGGCAGCGGCAGGCCGACCAGCTTGTACGGCTTGCCCTGCCAGTCGCGCAGCGCCCGCAGTTCTCCGGCCATCGCGGCGAGATCGGCGTAGTGCTCGTCAGCCTCGTCTTCGCAGGCCTGATAGGCGATCGTCGTGGCATCGCAATAGCGGGCAATGGTGTCGATGTGGCCGTCAGTATCGTCGCCGATCAGGTCGCCGTGTTTCAGCCACAGCACACGATCGAGACCGAGCTGATCCTTGAGCAGCGTTTCGATCTGCTCGCGGTTCAAGTGCGGGTTGCGGGTATCGGCGAGCAGGCAGCGCTCGGTGGTCAGCAGGGTGCCGTGACCGTCGACTTCCAGCGCGCCGCCTTCGAGCACGAAATCGAGCGTTTCCACCGACGCCGACCAGGCACCGTACTGATCGAGCTTCCGGGTCAGGGCGTTGTCGCGCGTCGCGGAAAACTTGTTGCCCCAGCCATTGAAGGTGAAATCGAGATGGACGAAACCCGAGCCGCGCAGCACCGTGATCGGCCCATGGTCGCGAGCCCAGACGTCATCGTTCGCCACTTCATGGACGATCAAGCGCTCGCGCGGCACGCCGGCCTCGATCAGCCGCGCCTGCAGCGCATCGGCACCGTCGGCAACGTTGATGTGCACGCCCTGATAGCGGCCGATGGCGACGGCAATGGCGATGAAGTTGCGCTCGACGGCGTCGAAGTGACGGGCGAAATCACCGTCACGGCGCGGCCAGGTCAGCATCACGGCGGCTTGGGGCGCCCACTCGGGCGGCAGGGTCTGGCGGTGGCTCATGCGGAAATCTGGGGGCGTAGGCGAAGCCTGATTATCTCAGGTCCGCATGACGCTCCGCGGAAGCTCAGCTGCCTGCAGATAACTCGTTGGTATTGAACAGCGGCGCCGGCCGATCCGGGACCACGGCATCGACGACGTGATCGTTCTCGAAGAACACCGAGAAGCTCGGGTAATCCCAGCGGGTGATCCGTGGCTGAGCCGGCGAACTGCCACCGACGGCAGCATGGCGAAGCTTCGGTTCGCCGTAGTGCTTCAGCACTTTCGACTGCACTTCGCCGCGTGCAGGCAGGTCGACGCCGGTGTCAGCGGACGGATTCGCCGGTACGGTCAGCACGTCGGCCGTCACCGGCAGCACGGCGATGAGCAGACCGAATCCGCAGGCAGCGATCGTCTTGTGCATGGGAGTACGGGCCTGAACCGGGAGGGCGGGATCGGCAAAAAGGATAGCACCGGGTCGCGGACAGGAAACTCGCGGCGCGGTGCGTTCATCGCCGGCCTGCATCCGCTCATCACCCTTCGTCCGTACACATGGTCATGAATGAGGGACGCGCGGCCATATTGGCCGCGGTGCTGGGTCCCGATGATTTACCCGGGCTTCGGCATGAGCGTTTGCCGAGTCCTGTGGTTCACCCAGGGGTTGGAACTTGACCGGTTTCGCGCAAGCGGGGCCGGTTTTTTTATGCTCCGTTTTTGTGGCTCAGGCTTTGGCCAGCGCCTGCGCGCGCAGCTCCGAGATGATGCCTTTCAGCTCCGGCACGCAGGAGCCGCAGTTGGTGCCGCACTTCAGCTTCGCGCCCAGCTCGGCCGGCGTTGCGCAACCGCCGCGGACCGCCGCCTCGATGGTCTTGCGGCCGACGCCATAGCAGGAGCAGACCGTGGCGCCAGCGTCGTCGCCACGGGCCAGCGGCTCGCCGACCAGCAGGCCGACGCGGTCCGCTACTTCGAGCTGATCTTTGGCGAACAGGCCGGACAGCCAGGCGCGCGACGGCAGATCCGGACGCGGCGAGATGAACAGGCAGGCTTCGATGCGGCCATCGGCGATCAACGCTGCGCGATAGACATTGGCAGTGCTGTCCTCGTACTCGAGCCAATCGGCGTCTTCGCCGGCGCTGAGCATCGTCCGCGCCCTTGCAGCCCAGCTGGCATCGCTGCGCCGGCCGGCGAGCTCGTGGCGCGTGTAGCCATCGCCAGTGATCTTCGTCCACCACGCGGCATCGGCGGTCAGCGATTTCAGATCGCCGTCGCGACTCAAGACAAAGCCATGCCAGGCAACCAGGAACGGTTCGACCCGCACCGGCGTGTGCTTGAACTCCGGTTCGCCGGACACCGGATCGACCACCGGATTGACCAGCGCGCCGACGCGCGCATCCGAGGCGAACTGCGCGTTCCAGTGAATCGGCACGAACACGCTCTTGCGCGGCATCTCGCCGGATAGCCGCACCCGGACCACGCAATGCCCGTGCGCTGAACTGACTCTCGCCAGCTCGTGCTCGCGCACGCCGCAAAGCAGCGCGTCCTGCGGATGCAGATCGACGAAGGGTTCGGAGACATGAGTCGCCAGCCGTGGCGCCAGACCGGTGCGAGTCATCGTGTGCCAGTGATCGCGCACCCGGCCGGTGTTCAGCACCAGCGGATAGTCGTCATCGAGCCGCCGGCCCGGCATCTGCGGCGTGGTCGGCACGAAGCGGGCGCGGCGGTCCGGCGTGTAGTAGCGGCCATCGGCGAAGACAGTCGCCGAGGCTGCGGCGACCGGCCAGCGGATCGGCTGTAAAGCGTCGTATGCGCCTTTGCCCAGCCCAACCAGGCCGGACAGGTTCAGATAGCGCGGCGATCCAGCATCGTCGTTGCCGCACGCCGTCAGCCGTGCGTGTTCGTCGAAGATCTCGTCCGCCGATCGATACGGGAATTGCGCGCCATAGCCCCAGCGCCGCGCGACTTCGGACAGCGCCCACCAGTCCGGACGCGCTTCACCAGCCGCCGGCAGAAAGGCGCGCTGGCGCGAGATGCAGCGCTCGCTGTTGGTCACCGTGCCGTCCTTCTCGCCCCAGCCCTGCGCAGGCAGCAGCACGTGGGCGTAGGCGGTGGTGTCGGTGTTGGCCATCACGTCGGAGACCACCACCAGCTCGCAACGGCTGAGCGCGCGCTTGACCTTGTCGGCATCGGGCAGGCTGACCACCGGATTGGTCGCCATGATCCACACCGCCTTGACCTGGCCCGAGTCGATCGCATCGAACAGATCGACCGCCTTCAGACCCGGCTGATCGGCGATGGAAGGCGACTGCCAGAAGCCCTGCACCAACTCGCGGTGCGCAGGTGATTCGAGATCGAGATGCGCGGCCAGCATGTTCGACAGGCCACCGACTTCGCGGCCGCCCATCGCATTCGGCTGGCCGGTGATCGAGAACGGCCCCGCACCCGGCTTACCGATGCGGCCGGTCAGCAGATGGCAGTTGATGATCGCGTTGACCTTGTCGGTGCCGCTCGACGACTGGTTGACGCCCATCGAGAACGCGGTAACCACCTTGGCGGTGCGCGCGAACAGCCGATAGAACTCGGCGAGCACCGATTCCTGCAACTTGCATTGCGCGGCCACCGAACGCAGATCACCGGCGGTGTTGTCGGCAATTGCCATCGCCCGCGCGAGGCCCGAGGTGTGACCATCGACGAAGGCGGTATCGACCACGCCATACTGGTGCAGGAAGCTCATCAGGCCGTTGAACAGCCAGACATCGGTGCCCGGGCGGATCGGCAGATGGAGATCGGCCATCTCGCTGGTCGCGGTGCGGCGCGGATCAATGACCACCAGCTTCATCTCCGGCCGCCGCTCGCGTGCCTTGACCAGACGCTGGAACAGGATCGGATGGCACCACGCCGTGTTCGAGCCGACCAGCACCACGAGATCGGCCAGCTCCAGATCCTCGTAGGACACCGGCACGATGTCCTCGCCGAACGCGCGCTTGTGGCCGGCCACGGCCGAGGACATGCACAGCCGCGAATTGGTATCGATGTTGGCGGTGCCGACGAAGCCCTTGACCAGCTTGTTGGCGACGTAATAGTCCTCGGTCAGCAACTGGCCGGAGACATACCAGGCGACGCTGCCCGGGCCGTGCTGATCGATGATCCGCTGGAAGCCGCCGGCGACCTGATCGAGCGCGTTGTCCCAGCTCACGCGCTTGAAGCCATCACCTTCGCGCTGTGCCGGATACAGCAGCCGCCCCTTCGGCAGCATGGTTTCGCCGAGTGCAGCGCCCTTGACGCAGAGACGGCCGTAATTGGTTGGATGCAAGGCATCGCCGGCCACTTCGACCTTGTCCGCTTTCACCGTCACGGCAACGCCGCAACCTGTGCCGCAGTAAGGGCAGGTGGTCAGGACTTCACGTGCTACGGGCGTGCTTCCATCCATCATCAATTCAGGTTCGTCTGTTCAATAGTGCGGCAAGCCCCTGCCGCCGTCGGCGCTGCTCCCGTGGGCGGCCGCCCGCTGGATCGACGCTCGAAAGTGCCATTCAAGGCACTTTCGAAAGCGCGCGCCGTTCCAGCCATCATGCTGCCTGGGGCTCGCAGTAACCGCGTCCAAACAGCAGGCGCTGACGCAGCGCGGTGATATCGACGCGCTTCTGCATCAGCTCGAAATACCAGGGGCCATCGCTGACTTCGCCGTACAGCACCACGCCGACGATGCAGCCGCCCTTCAGCACCAGACGCTTGTAGACGCCGCGGCCGGGGTCGCGCAGCACCAGATCTTCGCTGTCCTTGTCGCCGATGAAATCGCCGGCCGAGTACAGATCGATACCGGTGACCTTCAGGCGCGTCGCGGTCACCGAACCCGAGTAACGACGATGGCCGAGGCCGGCGAGATGCGCGGCGCAGACCTTGGCCTGTTCCCACAACGGCGCGACCAGGCCGTAGACGTTCTTGCGGTGCTGCACGCATTCGCCGACGGCGTAGATGCGCGGATCGCTGAGGCTCTGCAGGCTGTCGTCGACGACGATCGCCCGCTCGACATGCAGGCCGGCGGCTTTTGCCAGCTCGACATTCGGCCGGATGCCGACCGCCATCACCACCAGGTCGGCAGCGATCTCGCTGCCATCCTTGAACTTGATCGACGTGACTCTTTCGCTGCCGACGATCTCGGCCGTGTTGGCTTCGAGCAGAAAGCGCATGCCGCGCTTTTCGAGAGCTGTCTTCAGCAGCTTCGCCGCCGGCTTGTCGAGCTGGCGTTCCATCAGGCTGTCCATGACGTGGACGACGCTGACATTCATGCCTTGGCGCAGCAGGCCATTCGCCGCTTCGAGCCCGAGCAGACCGCCGCCGATCACCACGGCATGGCGATGATCGCGGGCTGCCGTCAGCATCGATTCCACATCATGGATATCGCGGAAGGCGATGACGCCGGGCAGCGTGTGGCCGGGCACCGGAATCACGAATGGCCGCGAGCCGGTGGCGATCAGCAGGCGGTCATAAGGCACTGCGAGGCCGCTGGCAGCGACCACGACCCGGCGCCGGCGATCGATCGCCGTGACCATGTCGCCGGTGTGCAGCGTGATGTCGTTGCGGGCGTACCAGGCACGATCGTGAGTGACGATGTCCTCGAACACCTTCTCGCCCGCCAGTACTGGCGACAGCAGGATGCGGTTGTAATTGCCATGCGACTCGGCACCGAACACGGTGATGTCGAAGGCGTCCGGTTCGAGCTTCAGCAACTCCTCGACCGTGCGGATGCCGGACATGCCGTTACCGATGACGACCAGCTTCGGCCGCTTCTTGCCATCGGCCGCCAGCTCGCTCACGACGCCCGCACCATGATCGCGCCGTCGTCGCCGCAGGTAACCGCCCAGGCCTTCACCGACCAGGCCTCGTCTTCCAGGCAGCGGCCGGTCCGCAAGCACAGATGATTCTTGTAGACCGGCGAGGCGACGACCAGCGCTGGCCCGGTTTCGGTGCTCAGCTCGCCGATCAGGCCGCGGCTGAGCACGTTGGCCTGCGAACGCACATCGAAGTTATCGATCGCGAAGACGCCGTCCTCATCGCCGTTGGGTGCCACGACCCGAAACACCGCGACCTGCGCCTCACCGACCTTCGCGCAGACGCCGGTGTTCGGCACGATGTCATCGCGATGGCAGACAAAGGTCCAGCTGGCAGCGTCGGTCATGGCGCTACCTCCAGCTTTTTCTCGAGCGCCGACTTCGGCCGGATCTGGCCGCGCTCGTCGACGAACTGGATGTTGCTGTCGGCTTCCTTCGAGTTCACGAAATGGCTGAAGCGCTTCAGCGTTTCCGGCGTGGTGATCGCCTTCTTCCACTCGCATTCATAGGTTTCGACCTGGCGCGCCATATCGGCTTCCAGCTCGGCACAAAGGCCCAGCGAATCGTCGATCACCACCTTCTTCACATACGACAAACCGCCTTCGAGATTCTCGATCCAGGTCGCCGTGCGCTGCAGGCGATCGCCGGTGCGGATGTAGAGCATCAGGAAGCGATCGATCAGCTTGATCAGCGTTTCGTCATCGACATCGCTGGCCAGCAGTTCGGCATGACGCGGCTTCATGCCGCCGTTGCCGGCAACGTACAGATTCCATCCCTTCTCGGTGGCGATCACGCCGACGTCCTTGCTCTGCGCTTCGGCGCATTCACGAGTGCAGCCGGACACTGCCATCTTGATCTTGTGCGGCGAACGCAGGCCGCGGTAACGCTCTTCGATCCTGATCGCCATGGTCACCGAGTCCTGCACGCCATAGCGGCACCAGGTGCTGCCGACGCAGGACTTCACCGTGCGCAGGCTCTTGCCATAGGCGTGGCCGGACTCGAAACCGGCGGCGACCAGCGCGCCCCAGATCTCCGGCAACTGCTCGACCCGCGCGCCGAACAGATCGATGCGCTGGCCGCCGGTGATCTTGGTGTACAGGCCGTAGTCCTTGGCCACCTGGCCGATGACGATCAGCTTGTCCGGCGTGATCTCGCCGCCCGGAATGCGCGGCACCACCGAGTAAGTGCCGTCCTTCTGGATGTTGGCGAGGTAGTAGTCGTTGGTGTCCTGCACCGAGGCATGCTTGGGCTTCAGCACGTGCTCGTTCCAGCAGCTGGCGAGAATCGAGGCCACGGTCGGCTTGCAGACATCGCAGCCGCGGCCCTTGCCGTGAGCGAGGATGGTTTCATCGAAGGTCTTCTGACCGCCGACCTTGACCAGATGGAACAGCTCCTGGCGCGAGTGCGCGAAGTGTTCGCAGAGATGGTTCAGCACCAGCACGCCGCTCTTCTTCAGTTCGGCATCGAGCACCTGCTTGACCAGCGGCAGACAGCCGCCGCAACTGGTCGCCGCCTTGGTGCATTTCTTCAGCGCTCCAAGGCTGGTGGCGCCGCCTTCGATCGCGGAACAGAGATCGCCTTTCGACACGTTGTTGCAGGAACAGATCGACGCCGTCGCCGGCAGCATGTCGATGCCGATGCCTTTGGCGCCGCCTTCGACACTCGGCAGGATCAGCGATTCCGGCTGCGCCGGCAGCGGAATGCCGTTCAGGGCCATCTGCAGCAGGGTGCCGTAGTCGTTGGCTTCACCGACCAGCACCGCGCCGATCAGCAGCTTGCCGTCGGCGGTCACCACCAGCTTCTTGTAGTGACCGGCGACATCGTCGTTGAACAGATAGGTGAGGCTGCCCGGCGTCGTGCCCTGGGCATCGCCGATCGAGGCGACATCGACACCGAGCAGCTTCAGCTTGGTGCTCATGTCGGCGCCGTTGAACTGCGGCGCAGCCGCTGCCTCGTCACCGGCAATGATCTGCTTGGCGACGATGCGCGCCATGTCGTAACCGGGTGCGACCAGACCAAAGATCTTGCCGTTCCACAGCGCGCATTCGCCGATCGCGTAGATGCTTGGATCGGAGGTCTTGCACTGGTTGTCGATCAGGATGCCGCCGCGCTCGCCGCGGATCAGGCCGGCGACTCTGGCCAGTTCATCGCGCGGCCGGATGCCGGCCGAGAAGACGATCATGTCGGTCTGCAACTGGCTGCCATCGGCGAACTTCATCGCATGGCGGCCACCGACGCCGAGGCCGGCACCATCGGTGATTTCCAGCGTGTTCTTGCCGGTGTGCACCTGCACGCCCATCGCTTCGATCTTGCGCCGCAGCAGGCGCCCGCCCATGTCATCGACCTGCACGGTCATCAGGCGCGGTGCGAACTCGACGACGTGCGTCTGCAGGCCCATGTCCTTCAGCGCCTTCGCGCATTCCAGGCCCAGCAGGCCACCGCCGACGACGACGCCGACCTTGGACTTCTTGCCCCACTCGGTCATCGCTTCCAGATCTTCGATCGTGCGATAGACCAGGCAGCCGTTGCGATCACGGCCGGTGACCGGCGGCACGAACGGATAGGAGCCGGTGGCCAGCACCAGCTGGTCGTAGGGCACGGTTTCGCCATCTTCGAGCTGCACCAGCTTGGCAGCGCGGTCGATGCCCACCGCCTTGGCGTTGAGCTTGAGCGTGATGTTGGCGCGATCGAAGAAGCCCGGCGCGACCAGCGACAGATCGTCTGCGGTCTTGCCGCTGAAGAATTCCGACAGGTGCACGCGATCGTAGGCCGGGCGCGGTTCTTCGCAGAGCACGGTGATCGATAGATGCGGAACGTCGGCCAGCTCTTCAAGCAGCTTGTGGCCAACCATGCCGTTGCCGATGACGACGAGTTTCATGGTGAGTCTCTTGTTATTGGTCGTGTTGCTCGACTACTTCCCCGCAGCGGAGGAAGGAGCCTTGTTTCTCAAGCCGCCAGCGCCTGCTGCTCTGCCACCGCCTGACGCTCGGCCACCGCCTGCTCGAACAGCTGCTGCTCGCGGGTCTTGTGTTCGGCGGTGAAGCGCACCGCGATGGCGCAGACCGCAGACACCGTGACCAGGCCGCCGAGGATCAGCAGGCAGCTCTGGGTGTTCGGCGAAGCCTTCATCAGGAAGCCCGCTGCCACCGCGCCGACATTGCCGCCGGCGCCGATGATTCCAGCGACACCGCCGAGCGCGTTGCGATCGATGAACGGCACCAGCGCGTAGGTCGCGCCGCAGGCCATATGGGTGAACAGGCCGAAGGTCAGCATCGCGACGATAGCGATGGCGACGTGATCCATCTGCGCCCACCACAGCAGGCCCAGACCCTCACCGACCATCAGCACGAACAGCAGCAGGGTGCGGCCATCGAGGCCCTTGACCCTGGCGATGCGATCGCTGGCGATGCCGCCCAGCGCACGCGCGAACAGCGCCAGCAGGCCGAAGGTGCCGGCCGCGAAACCCGCGGCTTTCAAGCTGAGGCCGAAGCGCTCGACGTAGTACAGCGCCGCCACGTTGTGGATGAAGATCTCGACGCCGAAGCAGGCGCCGTAGGTGACGAACAGCAGCCAGACGCGATAGTTGCCGCAGGCGCGCTTGAAGCTGGTCATGCCAACCTTCTTGCCGGTGTCCGGCATCAGGCCGGTGGCGCGCAGGGTGTCGTAATTGCCGGCCGGGCAATCCTGGGTGAACGTCCAGTAGGCCCAGGCCATCACCAGCATCAGCACGCCCGGCACCAGCAGGGCGATGCGCCAGCCACCGGCCTGCTCGACACCGAACAGCGCCAGCGCCACGACGATCAGCGGCATCAGCGTCTGCGTCGCACCGCCACCGGAGTTGCCCCAGCCAGCGGCGGCCGCGTTCGCGGTGCCGACCACGTTCGGCGCGAACATCACGCTGGTGTGGTACTGCGTGATCACGAAGCTGGCGCCGATCGCACCGATCGCCAGGCGGAAGAACAGGAAGCTTTCATAGCTCTGCGCGGAAGCCACGCCGAACACCGGGATGGCACCGAACAGCAGCAGGCCGGTGTAGGCCTTGCGCGGGCCGTAGCGATCGCAGAGCGGGCCGATGACCAGGCGCACCAGGATGGTGACCGCGACGGCCGCGATGTTGATGTTGGCGATCTGGTCCTTGGTCAGCCCGAACTCGCCCTTGATGATCGGCATCAACGGGGCGCAGGCAAACCAGGCGAAGAAGCAGACGAAGAACGCCATCCAGGTCAGATGGAAGGCGCGCATGGCGGGGGAGGAGAAGTCGCTGAGTGCGACTTTGGTTGCCTTGGCGAGATAGGCGGGAGACGTGGGAACGGACATGGTTGCTCCAATGGATAACGTGAGTTCTGCGGTCGCCATTGGCCGCCAAGAGATGCTCACGTGATCGCCGTTAACCACGTGAGTCTGTCGGTAGCAAAGGCTGTGCCGTTTCTTTACGGCCTGTTCAATCAGGGGCTTGCAAGCGGATTCGCGGTTTTTCGCAGCGCACGGCGCCCAACAACGGTGCGCAGTCCGGTGCGGCTTGATCGTCTTGCACCGGAACGGACGAGCCGTTTTGGGTCGTGCTCATCGGGCGCTCAGAACTTGTATTCGGCGTACAGCCAGCCGCGCTTGACGTTGCTGGCCTGGCCGGCAACCACCGGAAATTCATCAGCGAAATAGGCCGCGAACTTGGCGAACACGGTGAGGTTGGCGAGCACCGGATAGCTGGCCAGCAGATCGACTTCATTGCCGTAATGCGCGCCGCCGGTATCCGCCGAGAAGTCGTGATAGACGGCGGTCAGGCTGGTCTTGGCTACCGTCGCGCAGGCCGAGGCATAGAGACGATGCAGGCCACCCACCGGCGTGATCAGGAACTGATCGGCCCAGCCGTCGAAGGCATGCGTCGTCGCCAATGGCGTCTGGAAGCTGGAGATGCCGTTGCCGCCCAGGGCTTCATAACCCGCCGTTGCCTTGAGCATCTTCCAGCCGACCGCGGCTTCGGCAAGGCCGTAGCGCATGTCGTGATCCGGCGAGCCGCGCCAGCCTTGCTGGATCGCGTATTCCAGCGAGTAGCCGAGCGTGAAGGCTTGCACCGGCACCGTGCCGGTGGCACGCAGGCCATAGGTCTGGTTGTTGTTCAGCAAGCGTCCGACAGCACCGCCGGGCACCGTGCCGAAGTCCAGGAAGTAGCCGTAGCCGGTCAGCTTCAAGGTCTTGTCGATGACCTGCGTCGACACGTTGATCAGATGGCCGTCGATGTCGAGACGATCGACATTGCGGCCTTCGATCGCGAAGTTGCGGAACGAGTTGACTCGGTCGAGATGCGCATAGGTGACCGTGGTCTTCGGGATCAGGGTGGTGGTCAGCAGCGCGGCATCGAAGGTCTGCTCGTCCTGCCGCCAGGCAACGCCGCCGACAAAGCGCTGGTTGTCGAAATTGATCCGCTGGCGGCCGTACTTGATCTGCGTTTTCGGCAGGCCGGTATAGCGCAGCCAGGCCTGGTTGACCTCGTGCACCTGGGCATCGGCGATCACCGGATACGTGCTGCGGCCGTTGCGCAGCGAGTTGTAGCGATCGTCGCCGAGCGTATCGACGCCCTCGTATTCGAGCTGGCCGTCAAGCTCGTTCCAGGCCGCCGTCGTGTAGCCGAGGCGGACGCGGATGGTCGTCGCTTGCGCGGTGTTTTCGGTGATCGGTGCCGCCAGTGGATCGGACAGATTGAGCGCCTCGTAGCGCAGACGAACATCGAGATTGGTCTTGCCGGCGGCCAGCTTCGCTGGCAGATCGGCGAGTGAATCAGTGGCCTGTGCAGCACCACTCAACAGCATCAGTGCGGCGCCTGTTGGAGAAATCGTGGCGCGCAGAACCCCCTGCAGCCCCTTGGTTGCAAACATGGAAAACACCCGTTCGTGAAATTGTTGTTATTGGTGCGGGCAACAAAAAAGGCGCCCATCACTGCCGACCGAATTCGATCGACAGTGATGGGCGCCTTTACCCATTGTCCGTTGTTCAACCCCACGCGATCCGACCGTCTTTGGCCGCTCCGGAAAGCGGCTTCCGGACTACGCGAGGCTGTTGTGCTGCGGTTACATAAAAGCAATCAACATGCCAAGGGCTGACCCTCTATCGTTGTCGGCAACGGCTGGACCGCGCTGAAACGCTTGCTGCAGCGATATTTCACTATGTTTTCACAATCGAAGAAAATGGAGTTCTACAGCGACTCCAACGAGCAGGATGGCGGCGTTCGAGAACTCCCGACGCGTCTTCGTGGTGCGCGAGCGCGAGGATGGTCCGGGCCAGATGCGTGCATTGCACCGTTGCTGAGCGCGTTGACCATCCCGGTGCGAGCAAGGCCGGCATCCGTGGCGCGTGGCATCGGCAAGAGGCCGTGCAACGCTGCTGCCGATTGGCTTGGCAAACTTATTGCTCATCTTCCGGCGAGCGCTAGCAACAGGCTCATGGGTCGGCCGAAGAAGCCCGATCTTTCCGGACAGCGAGGTCCATGTCCGCTGGCATCACTGCCAGCGAACCTCCACCACTGTCCTGGATGCCAGCCATGTCCGACGTTTCGCTACGCCCCCTCAATACCCTCGAACTGCTAGCCATCGTGGCGGCTGCGCTGGCGCAGATTGCCGTCACCGTGATGTGGATGCATGACCTCGTCTAGGCCGGACCGTGCCCCGGACCACGCGAGCACTCCACATGGATCGCACTGACACGCCATTGCTGGCTGCGGGCTGCCGTTCTTGGCTGCTGGTCATCGCGTTGCTTCTGACGGCCAGCAATGCGGCCGCGGGCGACTTCGATGCGCTGCGCAGCCAGGCGCTGGAGCTTGACCTGGCCGCCAGCCGCATCGGCAGCGATACCCAGAGCGAGACGCTGAACGTCTATGTCGGCGTGCGCGCTCAGGAAGTCTGGCTGCGCGAGGTCTGGCTGCAGATCGACGGTGATCCGATCCAGCACTACCAGTACTCGCAGCGTGAAGCCGAAGCGCTGCGCGCCAGCGGCCTGCATGGCTTGCTCAGCAGCCGCCTGAGCCCCGGGCCGCATCGCATTCGCGCTCAGGCCGCCGTTGCCGAAGTGGGTGCTCATGCCAGCGAGGCCCGTCGCCGGGCCGCTGTCGATGTGAACATCGACAAGGGCGCGGCACCGGCGGAACTGGAGTTGAGCTGGGCACCGGGCGGCATGGTCAAGGGCTCGACCTTGAAGCTCATCAACTGGCAGCGCAGTACCGACAGCGTTGTGCCTGCCGACTCACAAAGCCGCTATCGCGTCGGCGATCCGATCGACCCGCGCCTGCGCGCCGTGGCTTTCCTCGAAGCCACGGGCCGCCACTATCAATCACAACGCCTGCTGCGCCAGTTGCAGGCCGAAGCACCCGGTGCCGCGCCGAATGAAACGCCGGTGCCGGACGGCCCGTCGCCCGGTACGCCCGCGATGTACACCGCCTACCAGGCGCTGCTCGCCGGCAATGCCGACCTCGCTGCGGTCGATCGCCTCGGTGCCGGCGAACCCTGTTCGACCAGGCCGACCCTGCTCTGCGATCACGTCAACACCGAACTGGGCTACGCCTGGCTCGCGCAGCACGAGGGCATCAAGGCCGCCGATGTGTTCCGTCGTGTGCGGGCGCCGGGCCCGCTGGCCAGTGCCGCGATGCTCGGGCTGGGCTGGGCGCTGCTGGCGCCGTCCACTGGAGCGGAAGCCGACAAGGCCGAAGCGACGCCGGTGGCCTACGGCCGCAAGCCTTTGCACGAACCACGTGCGATGAAGGACAAGGAACTTGGCGGCGCGATGCGAGCGGCGCTGGTGCCGTGGATCGAGCTGATCGGCCGCGATCCCACCGATCCCGCCGTGCAGGAAGCGCAGATCGCCATCGCCTGGGCGATGAACGAACTCGGTTCCGAAGTGCAGGCGCAGGACTACTACAACCGCGTCATCGCCCAGCTTGAAGGGCTGGTGCAGCGCTGCGACAAGGCCAGGACCGAACTCGCTGCGCAAACGCTGGCGATCGGCATCGTCGGCAAGGCACCGAGCGAAGCCTGGCACTGGTCGCTGGCTGATCGTCTGCCGGACCCGCGCTGGTGGGTGTTGCCGGCGACCAAGGACGGTGAATCCTTCTATCTGATCCCGCTGCTGCAGCAGGCCTCGTTCGATGCCCAGCTGCGGCAACTGCGCGAAGCCCATGAAGTGCAGGCGGCCCTGAGCGCACAGCGCCAGCGCTTGTCGGTCAGCGGCGATGCGCAGGCACCCGGTCTGGTGGCGAGCATCGATGCGCTGCAGCCCGGCATTGCCGCGACGATCACCAGCACCAGCCAGGCGCTCGATGTACTGGCGCAGACGAAGATCGCCGCGATCCGCGATCAGGCGCTGCATTCGCTGGTCGAGGCGCGCTACGGCCTGGCGCAGCTCTACGACCGTGCCGCCGAGGTGGCCAGCAAATGACCATCACCCGTTTTCACGTCGCCGTGTTGCTGGCGCTCGGCTTCAGCCATCCGGCAACCGCGGCGGTGCTGACCGACGACAAGCCGTCGACCGTCGGCTCGACCACCGAAACCAACGGCCTGGAGCGCAACGGCCGATTCGTGGTCCGCACGCCGAGCATCCTGAGAGTGGATGGCGAGCGGAAGCTGCCGCCGAACGTCGGCGCTGCGCTGGCCCAGTACGACCGTCTGCTCACGCTGCCTGCCGATCCCGCGACCCGCGCCGAAGCGCTGCGCCGCGGTGCCGATCTGCGGGTGCAGCTGGCCGATGTCGATGGCCTGGTCAATCTGCCGGTGCTGAAGAAGGCGATCAGCCAGTACCAGACCCTGCTCGCCGAGCAGCCGGACTATCCGTTGAACGATCGCGTGCTCTACCAGCTGGCGCGAGCGCAGCAGGCGACCGGCAATGTCGATCTGGCGATCGCCAATCTGCTGCAGATCGGCAGCCGTTATCCCTCATCGTTTCGTGCGCCGGATGGTCTGTTCCGCGCCGCCGAGCTGCTGTTCCAGCGCAAGCGTTTTGGCGAGGCGGAAGGCGCCTACAAGCAGGTGCTCGCCGCGGGCCCGGGCAACATCTATTTCGAGCCGGCGCAGTTCAAGTACGGCTGGACCCTGTTCCGGCAGGCCAAGCACGACGAAGCGCTGACCGTGTTCTACGCGATCCTCGATCGCGAACTGCCACCCGGCGAACTGGCCGATCCCAAGGCCGCGCTCGCTGCGGTCAAGCCGGGCAAGCTCGACATGGCCACCGAAGTGCTGAGAGTCACCGGCCTGTCACTGGCCGCGCTCGGCGGTGGCCGCAGCCTCGCTGCCAGCTTCGATCGCGCGGGGGCCGAGCCGCGCTTCGCGACCTTGCTCTACGTGTCGCTGGCCGATCAGCTGCTTGCCCAGCAGCGCTATACCGATGCCGCCGATGCCAGCCTCGCGTTTGTCGAACGGCATCCGCGTCATCCGCTGGCACCGGGTTTCGAAACTCGGGCGATGGCGGCCTGGGAGCAGGGCGGTTTCAACGAGCTGCTGGTCGCCGGCAAGGCGCGCTATGTCGAGCATTACCTGCCGGGCGCCAGTTACTGGCAGGGCGTGGCGCCGACGCCGGAAGTGATGGCGGCGCTGAAGGGCAATCTCGCAGCACTGGGCCGTCATTACCATGCGGTAGCGCAGGCGCGGCCGGAAAGCGAAGTAGCGGCCCGCCAGGCCGATTTCCTCAAGGCGGCGGACTGGTACGCGCGCAGCCTGCAACTGTTCCCGCAGGACCCGGGCGCGGCCGAGCTGGCGCTGCTGCAGGCGGATGCCCTGTACGACGGGGGCAGCTACGAAGCCGCTGCCCGCCGGTACGAGCACGCGGCCTATGACTACCGCAGCGGCGGCAAGGTGCCCGCCACGGCGCCGACCACCGCCTACGCCGCCGTGCAGGCCTGGCAGCGGCTGGCGCATGAAGGCGCGGTCGAAGCTCGGCCGGCTGCCTTGAAGGAATCGGTGCGCGCGAGCTTGAAGCTCGCCGAGCAGTTCCCGGCCCATCCGCAATGGGCGTTGACCCTGACCCGCGCCGCCGGCGATCTGCTGAGCCTGAACGATCCGGAAGCCGCGTTCGGCGTCGCCACCCGCGTGCTTGCTGCGAATCCGCCGGCGGCACCCGAGCTGCGTCGCGAGATGCTCGGTGTGGTCGCCGATGCCCGCTACAGCCAGCAGAACTATGCCGCTGCCGAAACCGCGTACGCCGAGCTGATCAAGCTGCTGCCGGGCGATGCCGCACAACGTGCGCCGGCCAGCGAGCGTCTGGCGCGCAGCGTCTATGAACAAGCTGTGGTGGCGCGCACGGCCGGTGATCTGAAGACTGCGGCGCGGGCGTTCCAGAGAGTCGGCAGCGTGGTGCCGGATGCCGCGATCCGCCCGGCCGCCGATTTCGATGCCGCGTCGGCGTATTTCGAGTTGCGCGACTGGGCCAATGCCGAAGCCGCACTGGAAGGCTTTCGCAATCGCTACCCGACGCATGCCCTGGTCGCCGATGCCGAGAAGAAACTCGCCAGCGCCTACGACAAGGACAACAAGCCGGGCCGTGCTGCCGGTGTCTACGGACAGATCGCGCAGCGCGACAGCCTGCCGGTGGATACCCGGCGCGATGCTCAGTGGCTGTCGGCGGAAGGCTATCGCCGCGCCGCTGATGCCGCGGCTGCCAGCAAGGCCTACGAGCTGTACGCAAGCACTTGGCCGCAGCCGCTCGATCGCGCCCAGCAGGCGCGCCATCAGCTCGCCGATATCGCCAGGACTTCGAACCGCGATCAGGCCCGCTACCTGTACTGGCTGCAGGAGATCGTCAAGGCCGATGGCAGCGGCAATGGCGATGCCGCATCGCCGGCGCGCCTGCTCGCAGCGGAAGCCAATCTCGAACTCGGCCAGGCCGGTGCCGCCAAGGCGCGCCTGCTGCGCCTGAGCCTGCCGCTGCAGGCCAGCCTGGCCCAGCGTCGTGCGGCGATCGAAAGCGCGGTCGCCTTGCTGGATCGTGCTGCCGCTTACGGCTACGCCGATGTGACCACGGCCGCGACCCATGAGCTGGCCACCGTTTACCGCGAGCTGGGCAGGGCGATCGTCGACTCCGACCGGCCGGCGTCGCTGAGCGGTGAAGCGCTGGAGCAGTACAGCCTGATGCTCGAGGAACAAGCCAACGGTTTCGACGAGAAGGCCATGAAGGCCTACGAAGCCAACCTCGCGCATCTGCGCCAGGGCGTCTGGAACGACTGGGTGCGCAAGAGCAGCGTCGCGCTGAGCGAGCTGGCACCTGCGCGCTACGGCAAGAACGTCCGCCTGGAGGACCGTTATGAATCGATGCACTAGTACGGTGCTGATCACGGCGCTGCTGATCAGCGCCTGCAGCACGCCCGTCCGGCGCAGCAGTCCGCCGACCAAGCCTTCGCCGGTCACGCCCGCGGCCTCGTCGACGAAGACCTTGGTCGCCGTGCCCGGCCGTCCGGCGCCGGAGCTGCGCTTTCAGAACGCGCTGGCGCTGATGCAGGACCAGCGCCCGCAGGACGCGCAGATAGCGCTGCAGAGCCTGCTCAAGGACTACCCGGATCTGTCCGGCGTCTGGACCGATGCAGGGATCATCCAGGCGCGTGCCAAGCAGCGCGATCAGGCGCTGAAAAGCTTCGAGCGGGCGATCGCCGCCAATCCCTCGAACACCGTGGCGCTGAACTGGTGCGGTGCCCAGTATCGCGAAGCCGGCGACTACAAGCGCGCCGAGCAGCGCTGGCAGAAGGCGATCGAACTGCGCCCGGACTACGCGGCCGCCGTGCTCAATCTGGCGATCCTCTACGACGTGTCGATGCGCCGGCCGCAGGACGCACTGCCGCTGTATCGCCGCTATCAGGAGTTGTCGGACAACAAGGATCTGATCGTCAGCGCCTGGGTGCGTGATCTCGAAAGCCGTGGCCCGGTGGTGGCCGATAGCGGCAGCGGAGCCGCCCGATGAAGTGCCGTTCTCTGTTGCTGCTGGCCGGCTTCGCGGTCAACGTTATCGCTGCGCCGCCAGTTCCGGCGCCAGCGACCAAGGCCGGCACCACCGTTGTCGGTGAAGACGAAGCAGCGCTTGGTCTCTATCTGATGCCGTGGAAGGACGAGGACCAGCGGCCGGCGGCGCGCAGCCCCTCGCGTTACACGCAAGCGCAGACGCCGGCCGACATTACCGAAGACCGCAACCGCAACGCCGCACTGGAAAACATCGAGAGCTACGAGCGCATGCGTCGCCAATCTCTCAGTTACTGACGCTCAGTTACCGAACCGCTGCATTCCTTTCTTCGATTCGAGTCGAAATTATGGCCATCACAACCCTCGTCATCCGGTTCTTCCAGCAGGGCGGCGCGTTCATGTATCCGATCGCGCTGGTGCTGCTGATGGTCGTCGCCGTGTCGGTCGAACGACTGGTCTTCCTGCTGCGCACCGAGCACCAGAACCGCAAGCTGCTCGCCGAACTGGCGCCGCTGATGCAGCGCGGCGATCTGCCGGCGATCGACACGCTGCTGCATCAATCGCCCGCGGCGATCGCCAAGGTGCTGGCAACGGCCTCGGCGCAGGCGCGAGTCGATCCCCGGCGCAGCGAGCTGGAGATCGCCACCGAACAGGGCTTGATGGACGTCATGCCGGCGATCGAAAGCCGTACCCATTACCTGGCCACGTTCTCGAACATGTCGACCCTGCTCGGCCTGCTCGGCACCGTGCTGGGTCTGATCGGCGCGTTCGGTGCACTCGGCGCCGCCGATCCGGCGCAGAAGGCCGATCTGCTGTCGTCCGGCGTTTCCGAGGCGATGAACTGCACCGCCTTCGGCCTGATGGTGGCGATTCCGTCGCTGTTCATCCACGCGCATATGCAGAGCCGTACCACGCAGTTGATCGACAGTCTGGAATCGGTCTGCTCGCGTTTCGTCAGCGCCGTCTGCGGCCGGCCGGCGCCGCTTGCTGCCGTGGTGGCTTGAGCGAATTCGCGATGAGCGCCGTGCCGCTGCTGCTGATCGATGACGAAGACGCCGAGGCTGCGAAGCGTCGGACCGCGCGCCGCGAGCGCCGCATCAAGCGCCAGCTGCGGCTGGGCCGCGAAGGCGAGCTGAACATCGTGTCGATGATCGATGTTTTCGCGGTGCTGGTGTTCTTCCTGCTGGTCACCGCGTCGATCACCGCTGCGCGCTTGAACGTGCTGGCGCTCGATCTGCCGGGCAAGGCGATGGCGGTCAGCAAGCCGCTGCCGCTGCCGAGCATCACCGTGCTCGATGGCGCGCTGCTCGTCGATATCGGCGATGGCCGGCCGCAGCGCTACGTCCGCAGTGCCGACGGCAAGGCGCTGGCGCTGCTGCCTGAGCGGCTGCTCGCTGCGAAACGCCGTGAGCCGAAACAGGAAGCGATCGATCTGCTGGTCGGCCCGGAAGTCACCTATGCCGATGTCGTCGCGGTGATCGATGCCATGCGCACGGCAACGCCGGCCGCCGTGCGCGCCGGTTATCCGGGCGAGCTGTTCCCGCGCATGGCCATCGGTGACGCTGCAGGTTCGGCACCATGAGTTCGAAACGCAGCCTACGCCGCGCTCAACGCACGCTGCGTAGCGGTGGTACGGCGGTGCTCAACATCGTGTCGCTGATCGATGTGTTCGCGATCCTGGTGTTCTATCTGCTGGTCAATGCCCTGAACCCGGAAGTGCTGCCGGTGCCGGCGGCACTGAAGCTGGCGGAATCGGAAGCGCGGCTGGCACCGCAACCGACCATCAGCATCGCGATCAGCGAGCACGAGATCCGCATCGATGGCCGGCTGGTCGCCAGCACCGGCGACGGCCTGGTCGGCAGCGTGGAGACGATCCGCGCCCTGCGTGCGGCGCTGCATGAGGCCGGCCAACCCGCGAAGAAGGAGATCAGCATCATCGCCGACAAGCGTCTGCCGTTCCGGGTGCTCAAGCAGGTGATGAACGCCTGTGCCGATGAGCAGTACGCGCACGTGTCGCTGGCGGTGGTCGAGAAGGTCGAGAAGTCGGAGGGCGACGGCGCGTGAGTATCGTGTCTGGATCGTCGATGGCCGATGTCGGCCTGCTGCTCGCCGAAGATCGCTATGGCTTGATCGGCGATGCCGATCGACGTTTCCGCAAGCTGCTGCTGCGCTTCGGCCTGCCGATGCTGCTGTTCGCGATCGCCGTGCCCTGGCTGCATTTCGAATTGCCGGCGCCGGAGCTGAAGCTTCCGGAGCCGACGCCGCGCAGAGTCGAGCTGTTGCCGGAGCCGGTGATCAAGCTGCCGCAGATCGAGCCGAAACCCGAACCGCCTCGTCCCCGAGCCGAGCAGCAGAAGCCGCTGCCGAAAGCCGCTGCCGCAGCGGCTGCGAGCAGTGCCGCTGCACCGAAGCCGGATGCGCGTCAGCAGGCCGCTGCTGCCGGCCTGATGCAGATGCGCGAGCAAC
Source organism: Nevskia ramosa DSM 11499 (assembly GCF_000420645.1). Lineage (NCBI taxonomy): Bacteria > Pseudomonadati > Pseudomonadota > Gammaproteobacteria > Nevskiales > Nevskiaceae > Nevskia > Nevskia ramosa. The sequence goes on from NZ_ATVI01000008.1 coordinate 325,759, forward strand.
TCGCGGCGCTCAACGATCGCAGCCTGGTGGCCGTCGATAGTCGGCAGGCGTTGATCACCGGCGCGAAGACCAGCAGCGGCAGCAGTCCGGTGCTGACTGCCGCCGCCAGCAGCAGCGGTGCAGGCGGTACGGCTGCGCGCGGCGTTGCGGGGCAGGGCACGGCCGGTGATCTTGGTGCGCGCCGCACCGGGCAAGTGCAGTCCGGCCCGACAGGCAGGGGCAGTGCTGCCGGATCGGGCACCAGCGGTCTTGGCGCGACCGGTCGCGGTGGCCGCGGGCTGGAAGATATCCAGCTCGGTTTCGATCGCAGCAAGTCCAGTTTGAACGCCATCTTCAGTCGCGCCGCGCGAGAGACGGTGGGCATGGGCGCCGGCCGCATCATCGTCTCCCTGAGCATTGCGCCGGATGGCTCGGTGAGCCGCTGCGAGCTGGTTTCAAGCAGTTTCGCCAATCCGGCGCTGGAGCAGAAGCTGCTGGCGCGCATCCGCCAGATGAACTTCGGTGCCAAGGATGTGCCGATGTTCAGCTACCCGAACTATCCAATCGATTTCCTGCCGACCTGAGATCGATCGCGGTCGAAGTGGAAACATGGCACGGCGTTTGCTCGTTTAACTTCAGGTTTCGAAGAAACCAGTTTCGATCGGCCAACGACGCCTGATCCAACAGACAACGAAGTCCATGTGCTCCGAGCGGCAATCGGAGCACATGGACTTTTTTTTTGCCCTACAGATCGAGTCCATTGGAGCCTTATGAAACATCTTTGCCGTCGCCTGATACCCGCTGTGATCGCGACCACGATGATCGCCCCGAGTGTTGTTCACGCCGCCGATGAAGTGTTGCCGTTCTACTTCGCACCCATGGGTTCCTACGTGTTCTCCGATGATGGCCGAGGCACCAAGGACGGCATCGGCGGCACCGTGGCGCTCGGTGCGCATCTGGGTCGCAATTTCGATCTCGAACTGCTGGGCAGCTACATCAAGTTCGGTTCCAAGGATCAGCAGAGCAGCATGAGCCAGGGCGCGGGTGGCGTTGGCGCCAACATCTATCTGTTTCGCACCGATGCCGGCAGCGGCCTGTTCATCCATGGCGATGTGCTCGGCAGCAGCAAGACCTATTACCACTACGGCCTCGGCTACGACCTGATGGTTGGCAAGTACTTCGGCATTCGCGCCGAAGGCCTGATCCGCAATCAGCAGTTCGAACATCACGAGCCGCAGGTCAACATCGGCCTGCGCATTCCGTTCGGCAGCAATCCGCCGAAGCAGGCGCTGCCGGCTCCGCCACCGCCGCCACCGCCTGTCGAAGTGGTTGCAGTCGAGGCACCGGCTCCGCCGCCACCACCACCACCGTGCACGCCGCCGGAAGCAGGCCAGCCGATCTCGCTGGACGGTTGCAAGAAGGGCGACAACATCGTGCTGCGCGGCGTCAACTTCGAGTTCGACAAGGCGGTGCTGACACTCAATGCCACGGTCCTTCTCGATCAGGTTGCAGTGGCACTGGCACGGCGTCCGGATATCAAGGTCGAGATCGGTGGCCATACCGATGCCAAGGGCACGGTGAAGTACAACAAGAAGCTGTCCGATGCGCGTGCAGCGTCGGTGCGCACTTACCTGATGCAGAAGGGCGTCACCGCCGAGCGCATGACCTCGGTCGGCTACGGCAAGATCGTCGCGATCGCCAGCAACGATACCGATGAGGGCCGCGCGCTGAATCGTCGTGTCGAGCTGACGGTGACCGATTCCGATCCTGCCGCCGGCGCCGTCGAATCACTGCAGCCGGGTGCGCCGCCGGAGATCACGCCGGGCGCTGAATCGGTACCTGCCGCTGCGGTACCTGCCGCTGCGGTACCCGCAGCAGCGATCGCAGCTTCTGCAGCGCCGGTCGCCGCGGCATCGGCCAAGGCCACGGTATCGATCATCGACTACGAGTACAGCCCGAAGACGGTCAACGTCGTCGCGGGCGGCACGGTCACCTGGACCAACAATGATCGCGTCACCCACACGGTTACCTTCGAAGGCGAGGACATCAAGATCAAGCAGGGTGAGTCGTATACCAAGGCTTATCCGGCTGCCGGCACCTTCGCCTACAAGTGCGGCATCCACCCGACGATGTTCGGCACGGTTGTAGCGGTTGCTCCCTGAACCTGATGGCGGAATGGAGTGATGGATACCCAGGCGGGTATCCAGCAGTTGCAGCGTTCGGATGCTGTCGCCCGCAAGGGCGGCAGCAGGCTGATTGGCATTGATGACTGCGCGGATCCCTCAGCACATGAAGGTCTATAAATTGGAAGCATCGCAGCCACCCGCTTCGCCGAAGCCTCAGCGAAGCAGCAGCCACAGTGACAAGGCGCCGTCGAGCAAGATGGCGCATCGCGGCCTGCGGGTGATGCTGGTCGATGACGATGCCTCTCGGCTGCTGATGCTCGAACAGGCATTGGTCGCCGAAGGGCACGTGATCGTCGTGCGGCTCGATACCCAGGCCGATCTGCTGGCTGGCGTCACCGTGCACCAGCCCGACGTGATCTTCATCGATGTCGATGCCCCGAGCCGTGACACGCTGGAATCGCTCGGTCAGATTCATCGCGAACGGCCCCGGCCGATCGTCTTGTTCGCAGCGCGCAGCGATGCCGAAACCGCGCACCGTGCGGTTCACGCAGGCGTCAGTGCCTATGTCGTCGACGGTCTGCATCCGACCCGGCTCAGCGCCTTGCTCGATGTTGCGATCGCCCGTTTCGAAGTGCACCAGGCACTGAGCCAGGAACTCACGGCGGCCAATGCCCGGCTCGCCGATCAGCGGGATATCGAACGCGCCAAGGGATTGCTGATGAAGCGGCGCAAGCTCGACGAAGGCGAGGCGTACGCAATGCTTCGCAAGATGGCCATGGACCGCAAGCAGCGGATCGGTGATTACGCGAGGCTGCTGCTTGCGGCCTCCGACGTGCTTTGAACGGCAGCGGGCGTCTCGTGCACAGCTCACTTGAAAAGACTTCGCTGCGGCTGGGCCTGTTGCCGCTCGCCGATGCCGCACCGCTGGTAATCGCCAAATCGCACGGCTTCTTTGCGCGCCATGGGCTCGATGTGGAGTTGAGCGTCGAACGCGCCTGGGCCGCCTTGCGTGACAAGGTTGCCGCCGGCGTGCTCGATGGCGGTCAGATGCTGGCGCCGATGCCGATCGCGGCAACGCTCGGTCTGGATGGTGTGGCGGTGCCGATGGTTACGGCGATGAACCTGAGCCTGAATGGCAACGCGATCATCGTCTCCCGCTCGCTGCACGAACGGATCGCGGAACTGGTCGAAGGGCCGGTCGATGCCGGCAACTCGGCTGCGGCGCTGGCCAGACTGATTGCGGCCGATCAGGCCCAGGGCGCGCGCCGTCTGGTGTTCGCGCACGTGTTTCCGTTCTCGGCGCACCACTATGAACTGCGCATGTGGCTGGTCAGCGCCAACATCGATCCTGACAACGACGTGCAGCTCTGCGTGGTACCGCCGTCGCAGATGGTTCAGGAACTGGAAGCGGGGCGGGTCGATGGCTATTGCGTCGGCGAGCCCTGGAACGAAGTGGCGCGTCAGCGCGGCATCGGCATGACGGTGGCCACCAAGCACGAAATCTGGAACAACAGCCCCGAAAAGGTGCTCGGCGTGACCCGTGACTGGGCATATGCCCATCCGAACACGCATCGCGCGATGGTGGCTGCCTTGATCGAGACCGCACGCTGGCTCGATCAGCCGGAGAACCGCAGCATCGCTGCCGAACAGATGATTGCCGACAGCGTGATCGACGCACCGGCATCGGCCCTGAAAGCAGCACTGGAAATGCGCACTGGCGGCATCGTGTTCCATCGTGGCGCAGCCACCTTTCCGTGGCGCTCCCATGCGGTGTGGTTCATGTTGCAGATGCTGCGCTGGCGCCAATGCTGGATGGCGCCGAACTTCAGCGATGTCGCTGCCGAGGTCTATCGCTGCGAGCTGTATCGCGAAGTCGCCGCCAGCATTGGCGAGCCTTGCCCGCGCGGTGACTACAAGACGGAAGGAGATGGCCGTGATGGTTCGGTCATGCCCTCTGCCGATGGTCGCTCGATCCGTATTGGTGCGGATGGAATGCTCGATGGTTCGATATTCGATCCGGTCGATCCGATCGGCTGGCTGAATCGACAGAAGCTGGGGCTGCCGGCAGTTGGGCAGGCTTCCTTGCTGCTGGCGAATGTCGCTCCCTGATTATTTCTGATTGTTTCTGGTTGAGGGTGGCGCTTCTCTGAACCGTTTGTCAGAAGAAATGGAGTAGTGGCAGGAAATTTACTGCTTTTCAAAGCTTTTATTGTTTTGTGGCATACGGCTTGCTTAGTTACTACAGTCATCAATAAAGATGACAACGAACATCTGGAACCAGCCAATGCTGACTGGTTCCCGGGACACCGAAGTCCACGCACAGGCAATGCAGCCTGTCCGTGGATTTTTTTTTGGCTTCGATTCGCCAGGGTTGTCTTTGTCGCTACATCGATCGTTACATCCAAAATATCAAAGGAGTCAGCATGAACGGTTACAGCAGGGGATGCGGGAAAAAAGCGGCGATTGCCTTCGCGTGCACAACGCTTGGTTTCGCCATCTCCGGTGCAGCGCAGGCCGGTATCTATGATGCCGGCAAGGTGCTCGCTACCAGCGGCGTCAACATCACTGACGGCGCAGCCGGCGGCGGTGTCACGCCATGGGCAGTCATTGCCGGTTACGAAACCAACCAGGGCATCAACGGCAGCATCCACTACACCTATGCGAACCTGCCGAACTACAGCCTGAATTCGCTCGGCGTCGCGGTCGGTTTCTACGATCGTCTGGAACTCTCGTACGCCTACGATCTGTTGCCGACCGGCAGCACGTTCAACACCGTCGGCCTGCTGACCAATACGCTGACCGGTGGTGGCCCGAACGATACCGGCATCGATCCGTTCAATACCTCGATCCGCATGGATATCTTCGGCGCCAAGCTGCGCGTGCTCGGTGAATCGATCTATGACTCGGATACGCTGATTCCGCAGGTCGCCATCGGCGGCTTCTACAAGATCAATCACAACGACGAGCTGCTGCATACCTTGCTGGCCAACAAGCGCAAGGATTTCGAAGCTTATGTCGCAGTCACCAAGATCTTTTTCCCGCTCGATCTTCTGGTCAACCTCACCGTGCGTTACACAGCTGCGAACCAGACCGGTCTGACCGGCTTCGGTGGCCCGAACAAGAACAGCCGCGAGTTCCGTCCTGAAGTGTCGTTTGCCTACCTGCTCGCCAAGAACGTGGCGATCGGTGCCGAGTACGCAGCCCACGGCAAGAACACCGATGGTCGCGGTGTGAACGTCGGCGGTATCGATACCACGGTGCTCGGCAACATCACCGGCGCGCTGAACAACATCGGTGTTGCCGGTCCGGTCGGGCAGATCGTCAACAACGCCAATGACACGCTGACCCAGCGTGAAAGCGATTGGTTCGACGTGTTCTTCGCCTACTTCCCGAACAAGAACCTGTCGTTCGTCGCTGCCTACGCCAACCTCGGAAACATCACTCTGACCCCTAAGCAGACCGGTGCGTATTTCTCGGTGCAGGCGAGCTTCTAAGGCGCCCATCCGAATCCAATCGCCCAATCTAAGTGCTGTCCTTTCAAGGAGAAGTCATCATGAAGTCGTTCAACAAATTGGTACTCGCGACGGCGCTGAGCCTGTCGTCACTATCGGCCTTCGCCGCCGGTTCGGAAACACCGGAAGGCAAGCCTCAGTCGACCTATCCGCAGATCTCGTCGGATGCCTATGAGAAGTTCGGTGGCGAATATGGTGTCGCCCGTTGGACCGAAGCCTTGTTCAAATACATCATGGCCGACAACCGGATCAACCATATCTTCGCCGCCCATGGCAAGGTCGAACGCCAGATTGCGCTCAACAAGCAACTGGTCGGCGTGATGCTCGGTGGTCCCGGTGTCGAGTACCAGGGCGCCAGCATGAGTGCTGCACACGGCGAAATGGGCATCACGCTGACGCAGTTCAACGCGGTGGTGGAAGACGCCTATCTCGCCTGCGAAGACGTGCGTACCCCGTATCACACCTGCAACCAGTTGATTGCTGCACTGGCACCGTTCAAGCGTTCCATCGTTACCCGCTGAAGGCTCTGGCCAGCTCTCAGGCGTTGCTGAAACCCGTTTGCCCGGACTCTGCCGTTTTCGGCAGCGTCCGGGCCTTTTGCAGCGCGGGATTTCTGTCAGTAGAGCCTGGCGAGCATCGAATGGAATCAAACGATCCACTTGTCTGTGGACACCACTAAAAATAAAGACCCAGAGATCATGACAAACGATAGAAACAGAGACATCCAAACATCCGTTCCGGACCTGGTCTCGGGTCAGGAACCGGTATCCCGCCGTTCGCTGCTGCGGACTGTCGGTGGCCTCTTCGCAGGCCTGATGCTCCCCTCGCTCGGCAGAGCCACTGATTTGTGGACCACCTTCCAGACGCCGACCGCGTTCCTGACCGAAGTCTTCGGCAGCACGCCGCCGCCACCCAAGGTGCTGATGCTCGATGCCGCCGCGCAGGCCAAACTCACTGCCGCGTTTGGCCGGGCTTATCCGCAGGCGCAGCTGCGCTACTGGAAAGCCGATGGTCGCAGCGCCTGGATTCTCGACGACATCGGCAAGGTCGGCTATCAGCTGACCACCTCCGGCTTCGTCGTCAAGGACGGCAGCATCGATTCCGCCCGCGTGCTGATCTACCGCGAATCACGCGGCGAGCAGATTGCCGAAGCCTCGTGGCTGAAGAAGATCACCGGCGCCAAGCTGGCCGGCGCCAAGCTCGACAAGACCGTCGATAACATTTCCGGCGCCACCCTGTCGGTGAAGATGATGGAGCGCATGGCGGCAACGGCGCTGGTGCTCGACAGCATGGCAGCGGCCTGAGGCCATGGCCGCCGAATCCGCCAGCAAGTCACGCCCGGTGCATCTGGCCCGGCGTCTCGTGCGTCGTCTGCGCAGAGTCGCTGCGCCGACCTCGGCGAAGGGCGTTGTGGCGCGGCCGAAGGTGAAACGCAGCCTGACTGCGGTGCTGCGCCAGTGGCACCAGCGCATCGGCCTCACCGCGGCGTTCTTCGTGCTCTGGCTCGGCGTCAGCGGCACCTTGCTGACGCGCAGCAACGAACTGGGCTTCGATACCGCAAGGCTGCGCTGGGATTGGCTGACGGCGATGTACGGCCTGCGCGCCGAAGCGCCGCGCATGGGCTTCGAGGCCGCGGGTCACTGGATGGCGGCGACCAAGGAAAACACCTTGCTCGATGCCAAGGAGGTATCGCCGAGGTTGCCGGCGCCGGTCGGCTTCGTGTCACTCGCCGGGCCCACCGGCACGCAGTTGTATATCGGCACGCCGGAAAGCCTGGTGATCACCACGATGGCCGGTGAGCGGATCGACGAACTGCGGCCGCCGGTGCTGCCGATCGGCGCTGTGCGCCGCATCGGCGTCACCGCTGCCGGGGCGATCGTGGTGCAGGATTTCGATGCCTACGAAAGCAGCGACGGCGGCAATACCTGGACGCCGGTGCTGCCGCAGTCGGTGACCTGGTCGGAGCCGAAGCCCTTGCCGGCCGAGCAGCGCAGCAACATCGAACAGTTCGCCCGGCCGTCGATCCTCGTCGAACAGGTGCTGATCGATCTTCACAGCGGCCGCCTGTTCGGCGTCGTCGGTGCCTGGATCATCACCCTCATCGGGGTGCTGGCGCTGATGCTGTCGATCAGTGGCGTCTGGACCTGGTGGCGCATCCGCCAGAGCCGGCGCAAGGCGGCCAACGGTGGCTGACATCATGGTCCGACCGCAGCTGCGGCATGCGCGGGACACTCAGCCCGGCGCCAATGCGGTCAGTCATTTCCTGGCCCGTCAGACCACCTATCGCCATCGCTATCTGGCGATGGGCACGACGATCACGGTGACCGTGGTGTCGAACCGCCGCTCGCGCCGCGAAGTCGACCGGGTGATGGCCGAGGTGCAGCAGGACATGATCGCCTTCGGTCGCGATGCCTGGGCCTGGGGGCCCGGTGCCTTGTCGGCGTTCAACCAGAAATTGCTGGCCGGGCGCACTGCTGCCGTGCCGCCTGTGCTGAAGGACTTGTTCGCCAAGGCCTGGGCGATCCGCGAAGCCTGTCGCGGCCGGTTCGAGCCGAGAGTCGCCGCCCTGGTGCGGCTCTGGGGTTTCGACGATCCGGCGCGGCTGCGCAGCGTGCCGCCCCAGGCGGACGATATCGAAACCTTGATCGAAGCCCTGCACGCCGCACCCGAGTACGACGGTGGCGCCAGTTACGGCCCGGCGCCGAACGTGGCCTGGGATTTCGGCGCCATCGGCAAGGGCTTCATCGTCGACCAGATGCTCGACCTGCTGGCGCGCGCCGGCTTTCCGGACGCCACCATCGATGCCGGCGGCCATGTCGGCGCGCGCGGCTACCGGGATGGCCGGCCGTGGCGGGTCGGCATCCGCGATCCTTTCGACGGCGGCGAGCAGGAGTACGTGCTGGCCAGCGTGCAGCCGGGCGAACGCTCGGTGGTCACCCATGGCGATGAGCAGCGCGCCTTCGAGCACCAAGGCCGCCGCTACTCGCATCTGCTCGATCCGCTGAGCGGCTGGCCGGCGGAAGGGCTGCGCTCGCTGACCGTGATCCATGCCGATGGCGCGATGGCCGATGCGGCCGGTGCCGCCCTGTTCGTGGCCGGCCCGCAGCACTGGCCGGCGCTGGCCCATCAGCTCGGTCTGGACCGGGTGCTGGCACTGACCAGCGATGGCGAGGCGCAGCTGACGCCGATGCTCGCCGCGGAGCTGTCCTGGAAGCGGGAAATGAAGATTCGCGTCGTCGGCTGAAGCAGGCGACCGCAAGAGCCTACTGAAGCAGCGGCGTCGCGACCGAGGTCGCGCGGCTGCTGGCCTGATCGTGCAGCTGCAGGCGATAGCTGGCCAGCACCGTGCCTTCGATATCGACGGCATCGCCGGTCTGGCCCCAGCGCTGCATCTGGCGCAGGAACCAGCGCGCATCGTCGTGGTGCGGCGACAGCATTTCGCCTGCACCAAAGATGAACTGCGGGCTGAGCAGATCGTCGTGATCGTCGCGCAGCGCGTAGCGCAGGCACTCGTCCGGTGCACCGACCAGCTTCGCATCGATCAGCATCTGCGCCGCCGCGGCGCGATTGCCTGGTTGCTCCAGCCAACGTCCGGCTTCGATCAGCGCCGCGACCAGCGCCAGATGCGCGTCCGGCTGACGTTTCGCCCAGTCGCCGGTGACGCCAAGCACTTTCTCGGCGCAGCCGGGGCGGATGGTATGGGTGGCCAGCAGGCGCTGACCGATACCTTCGACTTCGGCCGCATAGCCCCAGGGCGCGCCGACGCAGTAGCCGTCGATGCGGCCATCGCGCAGCGCGTTCAGCACCAGCGGCGGCGGCACCACGACCAGCTTCACGTCGCGATCCGGATCAATGCCGGAGTCGGCCAGCCAGTCGCGCAAGAGATAGTGGTGACTGGAGAACGGGAACACGTGGGCGAAGCTGCGCAGCGGCCGGCCAGCGGCGCGATCCTCGTCGATCACCCGCTTCAGCGCCGCACCGGTGGCGATCGGTTCCGGCGCCGGGCCGTCGAGCCGGCGATGCAGCGCGTTCGACACAGTGATCGCGTTGCCGTTGCGGCTCAGGGTCAGCGCGGTTTCGAACGGCACGCCGAGGCGGTCGACACCCAGTTGGGCAGCCAGCGGCATCGGCGCCAGCAACTGGGCGGCATCGAGCATGCCGGCGGCGAGCTTGTCGCGCAGGCCGGCCCAGGAGGCTTCGACGCTCAAGCTGACGTCCAGTCCCTGGCCGGCGAAATAGCCACATTCGCGGGCCACGAACAGCGGCGCCGCATCGGCCAGCGGCAGCAGACCCAGCTTGATGGGGGTCGGGCAGCTCACAGCAACTCTGCCGCCGCGATCAGCGAGCGGGCGATGTCGCCAAGCCGCAGATTGCGATCCATCGCCATGCGCCGCAGCGCTTCGTAGGCGGCGTTCTCGTCGATTCCCTTGCGCTTCATCAGCAGGCCCTTGGCTTTTTCGACATCGCGGCGATCGGCGAGCTTGAGCTTGGTCGAGCTCAGCTCCTCGCGCAGCGTCTGGTATTCCTGGAAGCGGGCGATCGCCACTTCGATCACCGGCGCCAGCCGTGCGGCGCTTAGGCCATCGACGACATACGCGGAGACGCCGGCCTTCATCGCCCGGCGGATGGTTTCGGCATCGGAATGCTGGGCGAAAAGCACGATCGGGCGGGGCCGGTCGCGGCTGATCTGGCCGAGTGATTCGAGGGTGTCGCGGCTGGGGCTGTCGACGTCGATCAGCACGATGTCCGGCTGCAGCAGGTCGACCGCGGCAACCAGGTCACCATCTGCCGCCAGCCGGCCCACCACCTGATGTCCAGCCGCACGCATGGCCTCGTCCAGCAGGGCGAGACGCCCGCCATCATCGTCGACCAGAACCACTCGCACGTCAGAAAACCCGCATGACCGTCAGTAAAAGGGCTGTGAGCAAAATCCGCGCCGTGAGCGGTGCGGGCGCGGATTCTGGACGTTTTCGCTGAGGTTTGCCGGCTGGTCGTTTACTCCGCCAGTTCCAGATCGGCGATCAGGCCGGCCAGGAAACGGGTCGCTTCGCCGCCGGTGACACAGCGGTGATCGAAGCTGATCGACAGCGGCAGGATCTTGGCGATCACGATCCGGCCGTTGACCGGCACCACGGCATCGCGCAGCGAACCGGCGGCGACGATCGCCACCGTCGGCGGCACGATCACAGGGGTCGCGTACTTGCCGCCGAAGCGGCCGAAGTTCGACAGCGTGATCGTGTAGCCGCGCAGTTCCTCGGGCGGCAGGCTGCGGTTGCGGGTGGCTTCCTTCATCTTCTGCAGGCCGCTGCGCAGGGATTCTTCGGAGCGCGAGGCAACGTCCTGCAGCACCGCCACGAACAGGCCGTCCGGCGTATCGACGGCAACGCCGACATGGATCTTCGCGAGCAGGCGCCGGCCGATCTCGGCCTGGTCGTACCAGGCGTTCAGCGCCGGCTCGGCCTTGACGCCGGCGACGATGGCGCGGATCAGGCGAATGGTCAGGTCCTGCTTGGTGGCAGCCGGCCAGGCGTGCAGCACCGCGTCATCGGTGACCGTTGCCGGCATCACTTCGTCGCGGCTCTGGGCCATGCTCTGCGCCATCGCCTTGCGGGCGCCGCGCAGCTTCTCCATCGGCCCGACCTCGGTCAGGATCTTGTGCACCCGCTGCACGTCCGCCGCGGTGACCATGCCGTCCGGGCCGGTCGGTGTGATGATGGTCAGATCGACATTCAGGCGATGGGCGAGGGCACGCACCGCCGGCGTCACCTTGAGGCCGGCGGCAGTGCCGACCGTCGTCGCTTTCTCGGCGACCACGTCATTGCTGCTGCGCATCGCACCGACCACGGTGCCGGTATCGGTGATCGCGCCGCTGCGGGCGCCGCCGGTGTCGGGGGCTGGTGTCGCCACCGGCGTGTCGGTGGCTGGCGCGGTCTGGGTGGCCGGGGTTTCGCCGCCCTCGAACTCGACCAGCGGCTTGCCGACATCCATCGTGTCGCCGACCGCGCCGTACAGCTTCTTGATCACACCGGTCTGCGGGCTCGGCACCTCGACCACCGCCTTGGCGGTTTCGACCGCAACCAGCGGCTGATCGACCGCCACCTTGTCGCCCACCTTGACGTGCCACTCGCGGATATCCGCTTCCTGCAGGCCTTCGCCGAGGTCGGGCAGCTTGAAAATACTCATTGATTGGAACTCCTTTGGGCGCCTACTTGGGCGCCATCTCGAACAACTTGCGCACTTCGCGCAGGATGCGATCGGTATCGGGGATGTAGCTGCGCTCCAGCTGCGCCAGCGGCATCACGGTGTCGTAGCCGGCCACCCGCATCACCGGCGCAAACAGGCTCAGCAGACCGTGCTCGGCGAGATTCGCCGCCACTTCCGAAGCCCAGCCGCCGGCCCGTGGCGACTCCGACACGATCACGCAGCGGCCGGTCTTGGCGACACTGTCGAGGATGGTGTCGATATCGAGCGGCTTCAGCGTGGCGATGTCGATCACTTCGGCGCTGATGCCTTCCTCGGCGAGCTGATCGGCGACCAGCCGGGTGTCGTGCATCATCGCGCCCCAGCTGACCAGGGTCAGATCGCTGCCTTCGCGGTCGATGAAGCAGCTGTCCAGCGGCAGCGCTTCGCCATCGTCCTCGACCGGCTGCTTGAACAGCCGATAGAGCCGCGTCGGTTCGAGAAAGATCACCGGGTCCGGATCGCGGATCGCCGCCAGCAGCAGGCCGTAGGCACGGGCCGGGCTCGACGGGCAGACCACTCTCAGGCCGGGCATCTGCGCGAAGGTGGTTTCCAGCGATTCCGAATGATGCTCCGGCGCATGGATGCCGCCGCTGTTCGGCGCGCGGATCACCAGCGGGCAGGACAGCCGGCCGCGGGTGCGATTTCGGTAGCGCGCCGCGTGGTTCACTACCTGGTCGACGCAGGGATAGAGGAAGCCGGAGAACTGGATTTCGGCCACTGCCTTGATGCCCTGCGTGCTCAGGCCGATCGCCATCGCCGCGACCAGGGTTTCGGCCAGCGGCGTGTCGATGACCCGACCTTCGCCGAATTCGTCGAGCAGGCCCAGAGTGGCGCGAAACACGCCGCCGTTGCGGCCGATGTCCTCGCCCAGCACGACCACATCCGGGTCCCGACGCATCTCGCTGGCCATTGCGAGATTCACGGCTTCAATCAAAGTGATGTTAGGCATTAGTGGGCTCCGTGCACGGGACCACGCGCAGCCACCTCATCCCGCTGCCACTCCAAGGCCTTGGGCAAGCTCGCGTACAGATGATCGAACATCGATTCCGGCGCCGCCGGCTTCAGCTTCAGGAATTCCTGTGACGCCGCTTCCGCAGCCGCGGTGCCTTCGGCGACCAGGGCGTCTTCATCCGCCTGATTCCAGAAACCCTGGGCCTCGATGTAGGCCTTGAAGCGCTTCACCGGGCAGCGTTCCCAGGCCGCTGTGACCTCGGCTTCGGGGCGATAGCGGCGGGCGTCATCGGCGGTGGTGTGATCGTGCAGGCGATAGGTCAGCGCCTCGACCAGGCTTGGCCCTTCGCCGTTGCGGGCCCGTTCGATCGCGGCGGACAGCACCGCGCGCGTCGCGATCACATCGTTGCCGTCGACCTGTTCGCCGTTGATGCCGCCGGCCAGGCCCTTCTGGGCGAAGGTCTGGGCGCCGGTCTGGCGGTGGCTGGGCATCGAGATCGCCCAGCCGTTGTTGCTGATCAGAAACACGATCGGCAGATTCCAGACTTTCGCCGAGCTGACCGCCTCGTAGAAATCGCCCTTGGAAGTGGCGCCGTCGCCGCAGGAGGCGAGCACCACGCGCTTCTCGCCGCGCAGCTTCATTGCGTAGGCGACACCGATCGCATGCGGCACCTGGGTGGCGATCGGTACCGACAGCGGAAAGTCGTGATGGGCCGGCGTGCCGGCCGGATAATCCATGCCGCGTTCGTCGCCACCCCAGTACTGCAGGATGCTGCGCATCGGCACGCCGCGCGCGAACTGCGCGGCGTACTCGCGGTAGCCGGGGATGAAGACATCGTCGTCGGCCAGGGTATGGCCGATCGCGACACCGATCGCTTCCTGGCCGAGCACGGCCGCATAGGTGCCGAGCTGGCCGGTGCGCTGCAGCGCCACGGCCTTCTTGTCGAACAATCGGGTGCGTAGCATCAGCGCGTACATCGCCCGCGCCTGCTCGCGATCCTTGGCGAAAGCGGGTGGATCGGCGATCAGGCTGCCATCGGGGTTCAGGTATTGGGTTCGGAAAATCTCGTAGGTGGCGATCCGGGTTGTCGCCTTGCTGTCTTGGTTCAAGGGCTTCACCGCGTTGGGGGTGCGAGCGCGGCCCTGAAGACAGGACCGCGACTCAACGATGCCCGACGGTAGCACGCGAATTTGGCGACTTGAATTCGCGCAGCGCAGCAATCCTGACGGATACAGGCTGCGCTTTTTTTTGGTGAACGGACGGCCCGGCACGAACAGATTCCGGATTGATGCCGGATACGGAACGCCTGTTACAGCCGGCTGTCTAGGCGTCACCCATCCCGCCGCATGGTGCGGATTTTCGTCTGATGTCCCGAGTCGATGGCATGAACCAGCCCACCGCATCGATCCATCGCCGCCTGCTTCCCAACATCTGGGACTTGCTGGTGCTGCTGATCGCCGTCGGCGTGCTGGTGGCGCTGGCCGATGGCGCTCGCGAGGCCATTCACGAATCGCTGGCGCAACTGGAGCAGGCGCCGCTGTCTCTCGATCCCTGGCAGCTGCCCGAGTACGCGCTGCGCACCACCTTGCGGATGCTGATCGCGCTGGCGCTGTCGCTGCTGTTCACCTTGATCTACGGCACGCTCGCCGCCAAGAGCCGGCGCGCCGAGCTGCTGCTGGTGCCGACGCTGGACATCCTGCAGTCGGTGCCGATCCTCGGCTTCCTGTCGTTCACGGTGGCCGGCTTTCTGGCGCTGTTTCCGGGCAGTGCACTAGGTGCGGAATGCGCGGCGATCTTCGCGATCTTCACCAGCCAGGCCTGGAACATGACTTTCAGCTTCTATCAGTCGCTGCGCGGCGTGCCGCGCGATCTGATCGAAGTGTCGAAGGGTTTCCAGCTGTCGGCCTGGCAGCGCTTCTGGCGGCTGGAAGTGCCGTATGCCACGCCGAGCCTGGTCTGGAACATGATGATGTCGATGTCCGGCGGCTGGTTCTTCGTGGTGGCGGCCGAAGCGATCACCGTCGGCAACCAGACGCTGACCTTGCCCGGCATCGGCTCCTACGTGGCGGCCGCCATCGTCCAGAAAGACCTGAGCGCGATCGCCTGGGCACTGCTGGCGATGCTGCTGGTGATCGTCGCCTATGACCAGCTGCTGTTCCGGCCGATCGTCGCCTGGGCGGACAAGTTCCGCCTCGACCAGACCGCCGGCCAGCACAGCCCGCGCAGCTGGCTGCTGGAATGGATGCGCCGCACCCGCGCCGTCGCCAGCCTGCTGAGCCCGCTGCGCAGGGGCTGGCTCTGGCTGCGGACGCGGCGGCTCGATGTTCGCAGCGAGCGGTTGCCGCTGCCGACTATCTCCGTGAAGACCAACCGCTGGATCGACCGGCTGTGGCTGGCCGCGGTGATCGCCGGGGCGCTGTATTCGCTGTGGGCGATCGTCGCCTATGCCTCGATGACCCTGGCGCTGGGCGATGCCTTCACCGCACTCGGGTTCGGCTTCATCACCTTCGCGAGAGTGCTGCTGCTGGTGGCGCTGACCAGCCTGGTCTGGGTACCGATCGGTGTGTGGATCGGCCTGCATCCGCGCTGGGCCGATCGTGTGCAACCGGTGGCCCAGTTCCTGGCGGCGTTCCCGGCCAATCTGATGTTTCCGGTGGCGGTGGTCGGCATCGTCCACTTCAATGCCCATCCGGATATCTGGCTCAGCCCGCTGATGGTGCTCGGCACCCAGTGGTACATCCTGTTCAACGTCATTGCCGGCGCGCGCGCCATTCCCAACGATCTGCTCGAAGCCGCGGCCAATCTGCGCCTGAGCCGCTGGCTGTGGTGGCGCAAGTTCATCCTGCCGGCGATCTTCCCGGCCTATCTCACCGGTGCGGTGACTGCCACCGGCGGTTCGTGGAACGCCAGCATCGTTGCCGAGTACGTCAGCTGGGGGAATACCCAACTGACCGCCCATGGCCTGGGCGCCTACATCGCCAAGGCCACCGAAGCCGGTGATTTTCCGCGCATCGTGCTCGGCGTCACCACCATGTCGATGTTCGTGATTCTCTGCAATCGCCTGCTCTGGCGCCCGCTGTACCGCTACGCCGAACAGCGTCTGCGGATCGATTAGGACCGACTCATGAACCTGTCTGCC
Source organism: Nevskia ramosa DSM 11499 (assembly GCF_000420645.1). NCBI lineage: Bacteria > Pseudomonadati > Pseudomonadota > Gammaproteobacteria > Nevskiales > Nevskiaceae > Nevskia > Nevskia ramosa. The sequence continues at coordinate 341,710 of NZ_ATVI01000008.1, forward strand.
GACTCAATCCTGCTCGACCTGAGCGACGTCTGCCAGCACTACGAGAAGGGCCGCGACACCGCGCTGGTGGTGCTCGACAAGGTCGATCTGCGCCTGCGGCGCGGCGAGATCGTCGGCTTGCTCGGCCGTTCCGGCTCCGGCAAATCGACCCTGCTGCGGATCGCGGCGGGCCTGATCCGTCCGAGCAGCGGCCGCGTGCAATGCAATGGCCGGCCGATCACCGGGCCGGTCAGCGAAGTTGCGATGGTGTTCCAGAGCTTCGCGCTGTTTCCGTGGCTCACCGTGCTCGAGAACGTCGAGCTGGGGCTGGAAGCGCTGGGCATCGATCCGGCCGCGCGCCACAAGCGCAGCCTCGCGGCGATTCAGCTGATCGGCTTGCGCGGCTTCGAATCGGCCTATCCGCGCGAACTGTCCGGCGGCATGCGCCAGCGGGTCGGCTTTGCCCGGGCGCTGGTCGTCCATCCGCAGATCCTGCTGATGGACGAGCCGTTCTCGGCACTCGACGTGCTGACCGCCGAAACCCTGCGCACCGATCTGCTCGATCTCTGGGGCGAGGGCCAGCTGCCGATCAAGTCGATCCTGATGGTCACCCACAACATCGAGGAAGCGGTGCTGATGTGCGATCGCATCCTGATCTTCTCGTCCAACCCCGGCCGGGTCATCGGCGAGATCACCGTGTCGCTGCCGCAGCCGCGCAGCCGCCAGGACCCGAGCTTCCGTCGCCTGGTCGACGACATCTACACGCGGATGACCGCGCGCAGCGATGCCCGCAGCAACACCCGCAGCGAACTGTTCCCGGGCACCGGCATCGGCACCGTGCTGCCGCAGATTTCCACCAACCTGCTGTCAGGCTTCATCGAGGCACTGGCGGCGGCGCCGTACAGCGGTCGTGCGGATCTGCCGGCGCTCGCCGAAGCGCTGCAGATGCCCTCCGATGAATTGCTGCCGATTGCCGAAACCCTGCAACTGCTGCGCTTCGCCGAGCTGGCCGAAGGCGACATCGCGCTCAGCGAGCGCGGCCAGCGCTTCGCGGTCGGCGATCCGCAGGTGCGGCAGCAGTTGTTCAGGGAGCATCTGATCAGCTACGTCGCGCTGGCCGCACATATCCATCGCGTGCTCGACGATCGGCCCAGCCATGTCGCGCCGGCGCTGCGCTTTCAGGAAGAGCTGCAGGACTACATGTCGGCCAAGTTTGCCGATACCACCCTGAAAGCGGTCATCGGCTGGGCGCGCTACGCCAACCTCTTCGACTACGACGAGCAGACCGAGATGTTTGCGCTGGAGTCGGTGACGACCTAGCGGTCACTTTTCGCCGCGCCAGCCGCGCAGCCGCCAGACGTGAAAATCGAGCGCGTAGTCGCTATGAATCTGGATGTGGATCGGCTCGATCTCGGTGATCTCTTCGAAGCGGCCGGCGGTGTTGTCGGGCAGTGCCGCTTCGCGTGACACGAAGACGAAGTCGCGGCCTTCGAGCCCGGTCATCGTTGTCGACATCGCGTAGTAGTCGTCGGCCTTGTGCGCCGGGTTCCACTTGAGCACCGCGGCGCCTGCCGGGCCGGCGTAGTAGCGCGCTTCGGCAATCAGATCGCGAGCATCGCCGAGCAGGATGCTGCCCGGAACTGCCGCCTGCCGTGCGGCCAGCGCTTCGCCGTACTCGCGCCACCCACGGACGCGCTTGTTCAGCACGTCGTTCTTCCGATTCAGTTCGATGCCGGCGACCTGCGCCAGCGCATCGAAGTGATAAGCGATGACGGTGACGATCAGGTTCAGCGCCAGTGCCGCGATCAGCAGCTTCATCCGCTGCGTCTCGACCAGCCTGGCAACGACGAAGATGGTGCCACCGACATAGGCCATCGCCGCCCAGTTGGCATTGGCGCGGCCGATCAGCGATTGCGCGGTGATCGCGCCGAGAAACGGCAACGCGAAGCAGGCGAGCAGGCGATAGCGCTCGTCCCGTATCCAGCCGCGCACCGCCGCGAGCTGCACCAGCCAGGCGATGAACAGCACCGGGCCGAGAATGCCGAGCTGGCCGGCGATGAAGTCGCCGAAGGATTTCCAGTTCAGGCCGTGCTGCCCGCCGCCTTCGAGGCCGGAAATCTGCGCCGTGTGCCCCAAGGTCGGCCAGCCGTTCTGCGCGTTCCAGATCAGGTTCGGCGCGAATACCAGCGCGGCGAGCGCTGCGGTGACGTAGAGCTTGGGGCTGCGGAAATACCGGCGCAGCCCTGGCGTGATCGCCAGATGCAGCAGCACTGAGATGGCGAAGATCGCCATCGTGTACTTGGTCAGCAGACCGAGGCCGCTGGCGATGCCGGCGACCAGCCACCAGCCCCAGGCATCGCTGTCGAGCGCTTTCAGATAGGCCATGAGTGCTGCCGCCCAGCACAGGAACAGCGGCACGTCGGTGGAGATGATGACGCTCGACAGCGCCACGCCGGGCAGGGTGATGAAGACGATTGCCGCCCAGAACGCGGTACGGGCATCGAACAGCCGCCGGGTGATCGCCCAGATCAGCACGGTGGTGAATGGGTACAGCAGCAGCGCGCCGGACTTCACGCAGAGTTCGCCGTCACCGCAGACCGACGTGGTCGCCGCGATCACCGCCGCGATCATCGGCGGCTTCGAGAAATAACCCCAGGCCAGCGCCTGCGACCAGGTCCAGTACTGCGCTTCATCGACATACAGATCGAGGCCGCTGGCGGCGATCGCCAGCGCGCGCCAGGCGGTCAGCAGGGCGATGATCGCGAACAAGGGCAGCAGGCCGCTGCGGTCGTCGGGACGGGCGGGCAGCGGGATCGGGGAAGCGGCCAAGGCGGGTTCGGCTCAGATGAAGTGCGGGGCATTCTAGCGAGGCGCTGTGGTCTAATTCGCGCCATGACCCTGATTGACCTTGTTTGGCAGCCAAAGGCCGCCACGTCTGCCGTACCCGCCATCAACGCTGGATGGCCATCGTGATCGGTGACCGCTACGAACTGCTGCTTGGCCTGCGCTACACCCGCGCCAAGCGCCGCAACCACTTCATCTCCTTCATCTCGCTGGCCTCGATGCTCGGCATCGGCCTCGGCGTGGCGACGCTGATCGTGGTGCTGTCGGTGATGAACGGCTTCGAGAGCGAGCTGCGCAGCCGCATTCTCGGCATGGCTTCGCACGCGACGATTTCCGGTAACAGTGAAGGCCTGCCGGACTGGAGTGGTGTGGCCGCGATGGCCTCGCAGAACCCGGATGTCGCGGCCACCGCGCCATACATCGAAGGCGAGGCGCTGGTGAAGGTCGGCAGCGAAATCTCCGGCACGGTGATCCGCGGCGTGCTGCCCGGTGAGGAAGCCAAGGTCTCCGAGATCGGCAAGCACATGGCCAGCGGCGCGCTCGACGATCTGAAGGGCGGCGACTACAACATCGTGCTCGGCTACGAACTGGCGCAGCAGCTCAATGTGGCGGTCGGCGACAAGGTCGACCTGATGATTCCGCAGCTCAGCGTCACTCCGGCCGGCGTGCTGCCGCGCTTCCGGCGCTTCAATGTCGTCGGCGTGTTCCGCATAGGCATGTACGAGTTCGATCGCGGCCTGGTGCTGGTCCATCTCGACGATGCCGCCGCGCTCTACCGGATGGGCAGCAACGTCACCGGCGTGCGCCTGAAGCTGAACGATCTGTTCCAGGCGCCGCGAGTCGCCCGCGAGATCGCCCAGATGACGCCCGGCGCCTACTTCGTTTCGGACTGGACCCGCAGCCACGCCAACTTCTTCCGCGCCGTGGCCACCGAAAAGACCGTGATGTTCCTGATCCTGTCGCTGCTGGTGGGGATTGCCGCGTTCAACATCGTGTCGACCCTGGTGATGGTGGTGCAGGACAAGCAGGCCGACATCGCGATCCTGCGCACCCTGGGTGCGACGCCGCGCTCGATCATGGCGGTGTTCATGGTCCAGGGCTCGGTGATCGGCGTGATCGGCACCATCATCGGCGTCAGCCTCGGCGTGCTGCTGGCGCTCAATGTGCAGACGCTCGTTCCGCTGCTGGAAGCGGCAACCGGCCGCCAGTTCCTGTCACCGGACATCTACTACATCAGCGATCTGCCCTCGGACCTGAAGCTGGCCGACGTGCTGCAGATCAGCCTGCTGTCGCTGGCGCTCGGGCTGGTGTCGACGCTCTATCCGGCCTGGCGGGCTTCGCGGGTGCAGCCTGCTGAAGCTTTGAGGTACGAATGAATCCGCGAGCCACCGAGCAGGAGGCCCCGCGGCTTCATCGCGGGGATACGAGCAAGGCGAGACGGAGCGCCAAGGTGCACGAGCTAGCCATGAGTGGAGATTCAGCGTGACCGCAGCAGCTTCCGACATCGTCATCGCCTGTCACGGCTTGGCCAAGACCTTCGACGACGGCCGCCTGAACCTGACCGTGTTCGAGGGCATCGATCTCGAACTCAGGCGCGGTGATCGCATCGCCATCGTCGGCTCGTCCGGCGCCGGCAAGAGCACCTTGCTGCACATCCTCGGCGGGCTCGATTCGCCGACTGCGGGCACGGTATCGGTGGCCGGGCGCGAGATGAGTGCGCTCAGCGATGCCGAGCGTTCGCGGGTGCGCAATGCCAGCCTCGGTTTCGTCTATCAGTTCCATCATCTGCTGCCGGAGTTCTCGGCACAGGAGAACGTGGCGATGCCGCTGCTGATCCGCCGCACGCCGCGCGCCGAAGCGTTCGCGACGGCGGCAAAGCTGCTGGAGCGGGTAGGCCTCGGCCAACGACTGACCCACAAGCCGGGCGAGTTGTCCGGTGGCGAGCGTCAGCGCGCGGCGGTGGCGCGGGCGCTGGTCACCCGGCCGGCCTGCGTGCTCGCCGACGAGCCGACCGGCAACCTCGACACCCGCACCGCCGAAACCGTGTTCGAGCTGATGCTGGAGCTGAACCGCGAACTCGGCACCAGTCTGATCGTCGTCACCCACGACCTGAAGCTGGCGGCACGCATGGATCGCATCTTTTCCCTCCAGGCCGGTGGCCTGAAGGAAGTGTCGCGCGAGCAGCTCGCGGCGGGTGTCCAGCCCGGCTGAGTCTGGATGGGCGGTTGCGTCCCGAAGCCTGGGACGCAGGTTTTCGCCTGTTCCGCTGGTCTTTGCGTTCACCCTCGGCGCGCTGGCGCTGCTGCAACTGCCGACGTTGCCGCCGCTGTGGCTCTGGCTGCTGCCGCTGACGGCCGCCTTGTTTCGCACGCGATGGCGTGGGCTGCTGCTGGCCTTCACGATCGGTGCGGCGCTGACCGCGCAACGTGCATCGGAGCTGATCGACCAGCGCTGGCCTGTGTCGCGCTACGGCGAAGTGATGACCGTCGAAGGCATCGTCGCCAGCCTGCCGCAGGCCAGCAGCACCGCCACGTCCGATGGCGGCGACAAACCGGGCGATGAAGCGGCCGACAGCCTCAGAACCTGGCGCTTCCGCTTCGATCCCCTGAGTACGCCGCGCGCGGCTGATCTGCCCGAACACATTCGTGCCGCCTGGTATCGCAGCCGCGAGACCCTGCGCGGCGGCGAATGCTGGCGACTGACGCTGAGCCTGCGCACGCCGCACGGCAGCCGCAATCCGGGTGGCTTCGATTACGAAGGCTGGCTGTTCCGCCAAGGCATCGGGGCGACTGCGACGGTGCGCAGCGGCGAGCGCTGCGAAACCAGCAGTGCTCATGCGCTACTGAAATTTCGGCAAGGCTTTGCCGATCGGCTCGCGGCGTGGCTGCCGGGACATCCGGCGCTGCCGATGGTCGCGGCCCTGACGCTGGGCGATACCTCGGGGCTCGACGAGGATGATTGGCAGGCGTTCCGACTGACCGGCACCACGCACCTGGTGGCAATCTCCGGCTTCAATGTCGCGATCGTCGCCGGCGTGATGTTCTGGCTGATCCGCTGGTTGTGGAGCCGCTCGGTCTTCTTGAGTCAGCGCCTGCCGGCGCCGCGCGCAGCGCTGCTCGCTTCGGTGATCGCCGCCTTGCTGTATGCGCTGCTCGCCGGCTTCGAGCCGCCGGTGCAGCGCGCTGCCTGGATGCTCGGCCTGCTGGTGCTGGCCGGCTGGTGGGGCGGGCTCGGCCAGCCGTCGCGAGCGCTGGCGCTGGCCTGGGCGGTGATCGTCGCGAGCGATCCGCTGAGCCTGCTGTCGCCCGGCCTGTGGCTGTCGTTCTCGGCGGTTGCGGCGATCTTCTATGTCAGCGGCGGGCGGCTGGCGCCAGTCAATGGCTGGCGCGCGGCGCTGAGCATCCAGCTGATGCTCAGCGTCATGCTGGCGCCGTTGACCCTGTACTGGTTCCAGGGCACCAGCCTGACCGGGCCGCTGGTCAATCTGATCGCCGTGCCGGCCGCGGCCTTGCTGACGCCGGCGCTGCTGCTCGCCTTGCTGCTTGCCGCTGTGGTGCCGGTGCTCGGCCTGCCCTTGCTGCAGCGGGTCGCCGATGTCCTGGCGCTGGCGCAGGACGGCCTGCTGTGGATCGCCGAACAGACGCCGCAAGCCTGGCTGGCGGCGAGCCCGGAACCGGCGGCGCTGCTGCTGGCCTTGATCGGCGCGATCGCACTGTTCGCGCCGGCCGGTTTGCCGACCCGAGTCTTCGGCCTGCTGGCGCTGTCCGCGCTTGCCTTGCCGTCGGCGCGCAATGTCGACAACGGCTTCCGGATGACCGTGCTCGATGTTGGCCAGGGCCTCGCCGTGGCCGTGCAGACGGCCCGACACACGCTGCTGTTCGACGCCGGTCCGGCCTGGCCCGGCAGCTTCGATGCCGGGCGCTCGGTGGTCGTGCCGTACCTGCTGCGCAGCGGCCTGCGGGGCATCGATCGGCTGATCGTGTCGCACGGCGATCTCGATCATCGCGGCGGTGTGGCGGCCGTGGCTGCGGTCCTGCCGATCGCCAGCCGCAGCGGTTACGGCACCGATACGCCCTGCCGGGCCCGCGAGCAATGGGACTGGGATGGCGTCAGCTTCGAACTGCTAGCCGGTCCCGAGGACGGCTTGTCGGACAACGACGGTTCCTGCGTGCTGCGCATCGCGCAAGGCAATCAGGCGGTGCTGCTGACCGGCGACATCGAAGCCAGGACCGAAGCGCGGCTGCTCGCGGAGCTGCCGGAAAAACTGCCGGCGACCGTGCTGGTCACGCCGCATCACGGCAGCCGGACTTCGTCGACGGCCGCGTTCCTCGACGCCGTGCAGCCGCAGCTGGCGATCCACAGCGCCGGCTGGCATCACCATTTCGGTCATCCGGCGCGCGTCGTCGTCGCACGCATGGCCGAGCGTGGCATCGCCCAGGTGGCGACCGGCGATCACGGCGCTTTGACTGTCGATATGAGCGGCGATCGTCTCGTCTGCGAACGCTATCGGCCGAACGCGCTGCGGCTGTGGTCGACGCCGGCCGACGAGGTCTGGCGCAGCGGCGTGCCTTCAAGCATCGGCCTCTGCCGATGACGCCGATGACGCCGATCAAGCCGGCCAGCGGATCGCGCTGATCTCGACGTCCCGATCGCCTGCCGGCCGCTGCCATAGCGCGACATCGCCGACCTGCAGCCCGATCAGTGCGCGCGCCAGCGGCGAAGTCCAGCTGATCAGGCCGGCGTCCGGATCGGCCTCGTCTTCGCCGACGATCCGGTAGCGGCTTTCAAGATTGTCGTCGTCGAGCACGGTGACTTCAGCGCCGAAGGCGACCTTGCTGCCGTCGCGCGTCGCGCCGTTCACCAACTGCGCGGCAGCGATCCGCGCCTGCAGCCAGCGCAGTTCGCGATCGAGCCCGGCGCGGCGCTGGCGGCGGTCGGCGGCATCGGTGGCGATGGCCGCGATATCGGCTTCCACCGCATCGCGGCGCGCTTCGAGCAAGGCCAGCCCGCGCGGCGTGACGTAATTCGGATGCGGACTGAGCGGCAGTTCGGGCAGGTCTTCCGGCTCGTCACCATCGACCTCTCGGACATGGGCGCGGCTCATGGGGCGCGGGTCACTTGACGAGCTGCTCGCGCAGGAAGGCCAGGGTGCGGTCGAGCGCGGCGCGGGTCGGTTGGCCGGCTTCATCGATCAGGTGCGTGGTCAGCACGCTGTGCGGGTTGCCGAAGCCTTCCCGGTTGCCGTGACAGGCGTCGATCTCGATGCCTTCGAAGGCGTCACCGAATTCGCCGCGCAGGCGCTCGAAGCGTGAGGGCGAGCAGAGCGGATCGCCGTGGAAGCGCAGACCGAGGATGCGCGCGCCCTGCTGGTCGATCTTGTCGTGAGCGGCGGCCAGTTCCTTCGGCGAAACGTGCAGGGCATCGAGGCGGCCGGGCACCGGAATCGGCAGCGAAGGCTGCGACAGCACCGGCGCGATCACTGGCGCATCGAGCATCATCGCCAGGCCGAAGTTGCCGGTCAGGCACATGCCGACTGCGCCGACGCCGGGCCCGCCGCAGGCTTCGTGGGCTTCACGCGCCAGTGCCCGCAGCCAGTCGACGATCGGGCTCGACTGATTCGCGGCCAGTACGCTGAATTCCTTGCTGATGCAGATCCGCAGCACCGAGCGGGTCAGATAGGGCAGCGTGATTGGCTGCAGCGGCGTACCGAACAACTGCGGCATCCAGACGCTGAAGCCGGCATCGGCCAAGGTCGTCGCGAACGTCGCAACCTGCGGCGTGATGCCGGGAATCTCGCTCATCACGATCACCGCCGGGCCGTGGCCGCGTCGGTAGACCGCGCGGGTTTCGCCGAGATGGCTGTGCGGGGCGAGGGTGAAGCCGGGAATCGTCGGGAGATGGTCGATCATGGCTAGCGCATCAGTTGGTAGGGCCCGCCTTTCCCCAGCGCCGCCTGCCAGGCCTGTCTTGCCTTGATGCGGGCGAGGAAGCTGAGGATGTTCGGATAACCCTGGCTGGCGCCACCGCGGGCGGCGGCGGCTTCGAGCGGGAAGCTCATGATGATGTCGGCCGCGGTGAGTTCGTTGCCGGCGAACCAGCCGCTGTCGGCGAGCGCGGTTTCGATGCTGGTCAGATGCAGTTTCAGGCTCGGATCGAGATATCCCCGACCGACGCCGTTGGCGATCGCTTTGGCGATCGGCCGGATCAGCCAGGGTGTCGGCGCGACGGTGGTCTTCGAGAAGATCAGCTTCATCACCAGCAGCGGCATCAGCGAGCCTTCGGCGTAGTGCAGCCAGTAGCGGTAGCGGATGTACTCGGGCGTGCCCGCAGCCGGCACCAGCCGGCCGTTGCCGTGACGCTCGATGAGGTGCTCGATGATGGCGCCGGTTTCGGCGATCACCACGCCGTCATCGCTGATCACCGGCGACTTGCCGAGCGGATGCACGGCCTTCAGCTCGGGCGGGGCGAGCATGGTTTTCCTGTCGCGCTCGTAGCGCTTGACCGTGTAAGGCACGCCCAGTTCTTCGAGCAGCCACAGGATGCGCTGGGAACGCGAGTTTTCGAGGTGATGGACGATGATCATGGGCAGCCGGCTCCGGTTTCAGTGCGGCTAGCCTAGCTGCATCCGTCGGCGGACGGTCGCGCATCCAAAGCAGGTACGACCCAGGTGAACACCGATGAAACGCTTACTCCGAACGCTTGCCCCCGCTGCCTTGCTGTTTGTCGCGCTGCTGGCCGGCTGTGATGACGATGATCACCGGCGCCATCAGCCGACCTACGGCGATCACCATGATCCGGGCGATGGCGCGATCGGCCTCGATGGCGACACGGTGGTGATCGAAGCCGGTGGCCAGCCGGAGCTCGCGCGCGTCGGCCTCGATGGTGCGCTGAGCATCGGCGAGACCGGCATCGAAACCAGCCCCGAAGCGCGGACGGCGCTGAAGGCCTACAGCGCGGCGGCGGTGGCAATGAAGACCCATGCGATCGCTTTCGGCCGCGCCGGTGTCGGCTTCGGCTTCGACACCTTGCGCGATGTCGTCGACGGCCTGATGGAGGGCCGCAAGGATGTCGGCAGCGAAGCACGCGAAGGCGCCGAGGTGCTGGTCGTCAGGGCACGCGATCTCTGCGGACGGATGGAAGCCGTGCAGGTGGCGCAACAGGCTGCGGCAGCAGCAGTACCGGCGTTTGCGCCGTATGCGGTGCTGGACGCTGCGCAGGTACGGGACTGCTTCGAAGGGATCGACAAGGAAGTCCGGGATCTTCACGACAAGGCCGAGCCAGGGTCATCCGGCGGAGCCTGATCGCCGATCCGCTCAGGCCGGCGGCAGGCTGGCCGGCAGCACGATCCGGAAGCGGGTGCCGGGCTCGGCCGGTTCGACGCTGATCCGGCCGCGGTGCAGGTCGACGATCTTCTTGCAGATGGTCAGGCCGATGCCGTTGCCGGGATATTTCTCGCGGGCGTGCAGGCGCTGGAACAGGCCGAACACCTGCTCGGCATGCTTCTCGTCGATGCCGATGCCGTTGTCGCGGATAGTCAGCTCCCAGTCTTCGCCCTGACGCTCGGCGGCGATCTCGACCACCGGTGCAACCTCCGGGCGGCAGAACTTCACGGCATTGCCGATCAGGTTCTGGAACAGCTGCACCATCTGCCGCTCGTTGCCGAGGATGGTCGGCAGTTCGCCGACCGTCACCGTGGCTTCGGCGGCGCTGATCGCGCCGTGCACATTGGCCAGCGCCGTGGCGACGGCGCGGTTCAGATCGACCGGCTGCGTGGCATCGGACGCCCGTGACACGCGCGAATAGGCGAGCAGATCCTCGATCAGGCTTTTCATCCGCTGCGCGCCGGAGGTGACGAAGCCGATGTATTCGTCGGCGTCCGGCCCGAGCTTGCCTTCGTAGCGCTTCTGCAGCAGCTGGGCGAAGCCGGACACGGTGCGCAGCGGCTCCTGCAGATCGTGCGAAGCCACGTAGGCAAACTGTTCCAGATCGGCGTTCGAGCGGGTCAGTTCATCGGCACGGGCCTTCAGCTCCGCTTCGTCGCGTTTGCGGGCGGTGATGTCTTCGGCAGCACCGACCACGCCGAATATCTCGCCGTCCTGACTCAGCGCAGCGATGCTGAACTGCACGGTCACCACGGCGCCGTTCCTGCGAGTCAGCGGCACTTCGTGGTTGGTGATCGGATCGCCGCCGTCGATGGTCTGCTGGTAGCGGCGGTAGACGTCTTTCAGGTGCGCTTCGTCGGAGATCAGCTCCGCCCAGGGCATCCCCAGCAGTTCTTCGACCGGATAGCCGGTGATGTCACTGGTGCGCCGGTTGGCGGTCATGAAGCGGCCTTCGCGATCCATCGTGAAAATCGCGTTGGTGACGTGTTCCATGATCTTTTCGCGGAACTGGGTGGCGGCCTTCAGCGCCACCTCGGCCTGGTGGCGGCTGCCGATCATGTTGTTCAGTTCGCCGGCCAGCACGCCGAGTTCGTCCCTGGAGCGCACTTCGACCTTGGTGCTGAGATCACCCTGGGCCACGCGCACGGTGCCGTCGCGCAGGCCTTCGATGCTTCGGCGCAGATCGTTGGAAACCAGCCAGGCCACCAGCATGGCGATGCCGAGCAAGACCCCGGCGGCGGTCATGATCACGCCGAGCAGCAGCCATTGCACGGTGCGTGCGCCACCGGCGAGCACCGTGGAGAAGCCTTGCTGCAGCGCGGTGACCTTGGTGTTGATCACGTCGATGCGATTGAGGAACAGGCGTCGGCGCTGGTCGTCGAGCTGCGCGGTGTTCTCGGCCACGGCGATCTCGCGCGACATGTTCATCAATTCCTGCACGCACTCGTCGGCCTTGCCCCAGATGTCCACCGCCTCGGCGAAGAACACGAAGCTGCGGAAATTGCGGAACAGGAAAATCATCTCCGGGATGTCTTCGGCCGGCACGCCGCCGGCGAGAAAGCCCTGGTAGACGGCCAGTTCGTCGTAGTTGTCCTTGAGCAGCTCCAGGCGCGCGCGTCGGCCACCGAGGGGCACGGCGATGGCGCTCTGGAAGTAGGTCCAGGCGCGACGATCACCGGTCTGCAGATAGCGGGTGATCGCGTAGACGGCGTTCTTCTGGCCTTTCGACGACTGGCTTTCGGCGCTGACATAGGCGCGCACACCGGACGACATCGACAGCGACAGCGCAACGATGATCAGGGCACCCATCATCGCGACCAGGAACATCGCGACCACGCCGCTGAGTTTGGCGCCGATCGACAGGTCGCGCGCGCGCTGGACGAGGCTGCGCCGCCGGGTGGTGGGCTCGACTGGCGCTGCGCCGGTCAAGGCGCGCGCGCTTCCGGCGGTGGTGCCTGCCGGGCATCGTCCATGACGGCAAGATTGGTTGCGCCCAGGGAATCATTGGCCGATTCGGGGCGGCTGTGGTCCCCGGACATCACCATGCGGCTACGACCGCTGCGCTTTGCGGCATACAGCGCGGCGTCGGCACGGCGGACCAGATCGGCGGCGACGCGCCGTGGCGAGTCCCCGGCGGTTGGCGCAATCACCTGAGCGAAGCCGCCGGACGCGGTGACGAAGCTGCTGCCATCGAGCGAGCGGGGAATGCGCAGCATATGCACGCTGTTGCGCAGTGCTTCGGCCAGTTCGCCGGCCTTGTCCGGCGAGGCATCGAACCAGACGGCGGCGAACTCCTCGCCACCGATGCGGGCGCAGAAATCCTGGGGCCGGCGCATCGCCCGGCCGAGCGAACCACCGACCAGACGCAGGCACTGATCGCCGGCCGGGTGACCGTAGAGATCGTTGTAATCCTTGAAGTGATCGATATCGAGCATCAACAGTGCGACATTCTGCTGCTGGCGCGCCGCCTCACGAATCAGCTTGCGCAGCTCCAGATCGAAGTAGCGGCGATTCGGCAGGCCGGTGAGGCCATCGCGGGTGGCCTGGAACTCCAGCAGCCGGCCGCGATACCAGCTTTGCCGCGAGGAGAATTCGAGCAGGTAGGCGGTGACCCCGGAAATGGCCGCCAGCATCCAGGCCGATACCGCGTCGTAGAACGCGGTGAGGCCCAGCGCTTCCATCTGTGCCCAGGTGGTGATGACCATCGTTGCCAGCGCCCAGGGCAGCACGGCCCAGAAGCGCAGCCGGCCGAGGATCAGCATCGCGGTGACGGTGATCGCCGCGAAATCGTGCGGCATGTCGAAACCCAGCAGCCGGCCGAAGATGTGCTGCGCCATCACGCAGTTGGCAATGATCATGCAGGTGACGATCAGCATCGCCGGCGACCAGCGCTGCAAGGCCGGCCGCAAGGTGAACAGCAGTGCCAGCAGGATCGCCGGAATCTGCACGCAGAACTGCAGGAAGTGCGACATCTTCAGGAAGCTGTCCGGCGCGTGCATCACCCAGTGGTCGTACAGCGGGGTGACCCCGATCATCAGGATGCCGATCGACAGGATCATCGTCCGCGGCCCGCGGGCGTTGACCTCGAAGGTTTCGCGGAACAGCGCTTCCAGAGGCTCGTCGAAGCGCAGGCGCAGCAACTGACGGCGCTGGTTCTTGATGGAATGCGGACGGATCCGCGGTTCGCCGTTCATGACGTCAGGAGTTGCGATACCGATGGAAGCTGCGGCGGGCAGCGGTTGCTCGGGGCGCCGGAAAAGCGTCCTCAGGAAACGATGATAAACGGGTCCGTGGGGCGATGCCGTGTCAGACAGCACAGCCCCTTCTCAGGCCCTCTCAGCCAGCATGACTGACGATGATGTCCGGCGCACCGCGTTCCAGCGCGGCCCGAAACTCCGCGGGCAGTGGCTTCTTGGCCAATGCCTGCGTGACCATCACGTAGACCGTTTCACTGCGCGCCAGCAGGCCGGCTTCGCCGCGGCGACGAAACTCCACCGCCAGCACGAACGAAGTGTTGCCGAGCTGCTGCGTGCTGACGCTGGCACAGAGCACTTCGTCGAAGCGGGCCGGCGCCTTCCACTCGGTGGTCTGCTTGACCAGCTGATAGTCCAGCCGGCCATCGATCAACTCCTCGCCGAAGCCGAGCGCGCGCAGGTATTCGGTGGTCGCCAGATCGACGTAATCGCCGTAGCGGGCGTTGAACACCACCTTCTGCGCATCGCACTCGGCGTAGCGCACTCGCAGGCAATAGCAGAACGCTGCGGACGGCGGCGCGGCCAGCTCGGTACCGCGCCCCGTCTCGCTCATGCGACCAGCGTTTTCTTGAGCCAGGCGATGCCCTGATCGACGGCTTGACGGCCGACATCGAGCCCGCTGAAGAAGGTGTAGAAGCCATGGATCGCGCCGTCGTAGCTCTTCGATTCGACGGCGACGCCAGCCGCTTTCAGCTTCGCCGCGTAGGCATTGCCTTCATCGCGCAGCGGATCGAATTCGGCGGTGATCACCAGCGCCGGCGGCAGGCCCTTGAGGGACTCGGCCTTGATCGGGCGCAGCGAGGTGCTGGTCAGCGCCGCGGGATCCTTGACGTAATGACCGAAGAACCACTCCATGTCCTTGCGACCGAGCAGATAGCCTTCGGCGTTTTCGGTCATCGACGGATAGGCGTCCGGATCGGCATCGACGACCGGGTAGACCAGCAGCTGTGCCTTCAGCGCCGGGCCGCCTTCATCGCGCAGGCGCAGCGCGGTCACGGCCGCGAGATTGCCGCCGGCACTGTCGCCGGAGACGCCGAGGCGGCCGGCATCGCCGTTGATCTCGACGGCATGCGCCGCGGCCCAGCGGGTGGCGGCAAGACAGTCATCGGAAGCGGCCGGGAACGCATGTTCCGGCGCCAGGCGGTAATCGACCGAGACCATGACGACACCGGCGCCGGCGCAGGTTTCGCGGCACAGCGAATCGAAGGTATCGAGATCACCGATCACGAAGCCGCCGCCGTGGAAGTACATCAGGATCGGGAACGGGCCCTTGCCGTTCGGTGTGTAGATGCGCAGCTTCAGTTCGCCGGCCGGGCCAGCGATGTGGGTGTCCCGGACGCCGGCGATCTGCAATGCGCTCGGCGGCATCATCTGCATCAGCATGTTGATCGCCTGACGCGCCTGCGCCGGCTCCATCGTATGGAACGGCTGGGCACCGGCGGCGGCGAGCGTGCCCAGGAAGCCCTGGACCTGTGGGTTGAGCGGCATCGTGTTCTCCTCGGTTTTCGTTGTGGTTCGCTTGTTGTTCGTTTACTTCCGGATGTCAGCATCCGCTGTGGCGGCACGCGCTTCCGCGGTGATGGCGATGACCGCTTCCTGCCAGCGGCGCAGGTCTTCCGCGTAGGCGGTGAATACGCAGACCTCGCAGCCGTTGTCGCAGCAGTCGCCATCGAGCGGGCGCTCCGGTTTCGGAGGCAGGTTCGGCAGGGCTTCGGCGTTCATCGGCGGCATGGAGTTGACGGGACGCTGGACACAGCGTCAAGCAGGGGCGAGTCCCGCGCACTGTGCCGGCCGGAGGGGCTGACGGCAAGGCACTTTCGCGTCACCGGCAGCGCTGGCAATTGCGGCTAAGCTGCCAGCTTCATCGTTTTTCCCGAGAGTGTCCGAATGCCTCAGCAAAGCCATCATTTCGTCGTCTTCGGCGCCACCAGCTTCGTCGGCCAGCTGCTGACCCGCTATCTGTATCAGCGCCACGGTATCGGCGGCGAGGTGAAGTGGGCGATCGCCGGACGCTCGACGGCCAAGCTCGATCAAGTTCGCCAGTCGCTGGGTTCCGATGGCCGCAGCCTGCCGATGATCGTCTGCGACGCTGCCGACGAAATCGCGCTGCGCGAGCTGTGCAGCACCACCCGCGTGGTGGTGTCGACCGTCGGCCCGTATGCCTTCTACGGCTCGCCGCTGGTCAAGGTCTGCGCCGAAACCGGTACTGATTACTGCGATCTGACCGGCGAAGTGCAGTGGATCCGCCGGATGATCACCGCCCATGAAGCGACTGCGAAGAAGAGCGGCGCACGCATCGTCCATTGCTGCGGCTTCGACTCGATTCCCTCCGATCTCGGCGTGCATTTCCTGCAGGCCCAGGCGCTCGCGAAGTTCGGCGTGCCGGCGCAGCGAGTGAAGCTGCGCATCAAGGCCTTCCGCGGTGGTTTTTCCGGCGGCACGGTCGCCAGCCTGATGAACGTGCTGAAGGAAGTCGGCGAAGACCCGAGCCTGCGCAAGGAGCTGGGCGACCCATACTCGATCACGCCGCCGAGCGCTGCGCCGCGGCCGCGCCAGCCGGATGTGACCTTGGCCGAGTACGACGAGGACGCGCGCAGCTGGATCGCGCCGTTCGTGATGGCGGCGATCAACACCCGCATCGTCCATCGCTCGAACGGTTTGTCCGGCCAGGCTTACGGCGCGGATTTCCGCTATGACGAAGCAATGATGACCGGCAGCGGTCTGAAGGGCAGGGCAACCGCCTGGGGCATCACCGCCGGGCTGGGCGGCTTCGTGCTGGCGGGGGCGCTGAAGCCGACGCGCGCGCTGCTCGAACGCCATGTGCTGCCGAAGCCGGGCGAAGGCCCGACGCCGGAAGCGCAGGAAAAAGGCTTCTACGATCTGCGCTTCATCGGCAAGACGGCGGCTGGCGACAGCCTGCGCTGCAAGCTCACGGGTGATCGCGATCCGGGCTATGGCTCGACCGCCAAGATGCTCGGCGAGGCTGTCGCCTGCCTGGCTTTCGATGTGCCTCGCGATGAAGTCAAAGGCGGCTTCTGGACGCCGGCGACGGCGATGGGCGATCGCCTGATCGAGCGTCTGAAGGCGCATGCCGGACTGACTTTCGAAGCGCTCTAGAAACTCTGAACGGAATCGGCACGGCTTCTCGCCGCGCCGATCCTGCGCAGCTTCAGATGCGGGTGATGATCGCGGCGTCCCGCTGCAGGCGCAGGTGCGAGATATCGTTGAAGCCGGCCAGCGCCAGGCTGCCGCTTTCCGGGTGGATGTGGAACTCGTGCACTGAAGCGTTCCAGATCTTCCAGACCAGGTTGAGCGAGGTCGGGTTGTCGAGGCCCAGCGCCTCGCGCATCACCGCGGTGATCACGCCACCGGAAGTGAACACCACCAGACGTTCGGCCCCTTCCGCTGCGCGACGCAGGCCGGCCACGCAGCGATTGGAGAAAGCCATCCAGGTTTCGTCGATCGGGATCGACGGTGCCAGACCCTGCATCCAGGCGCCGACGACGGTGTTGAACACCGGCCGGAACACGGCCTGGTCCCGCATCGCCAGATGCGGATCGTCCGCCAGTTCCGGGTGCTGATCGGCGATCAGCGGCAGGTAGGCGCGGATCAGCTGCGTGTGGTTGAACTCGTTGAAGGCTGGATCGGTATGCAAGGCCGCAGGGGCCTTGTCGCCGATCACCGCGAGCGCCTGCTCGCCGGTCTTGCGCTGACGCTGCAGCGAGCCGCTATAGGCGCGATCGGCGCTGAAACCGCCGATCTTCCAGTGGCTGCCAAGGGCGACCGCCTGCCGCTCACCGAGGAGCGACAGACGATCGTAGTTGGCTTCCCCGAACGAAGCCTGGCCGTGACGGACCAGGACGACGGTAGTCATGTTTAGTGGACGTAGACCGGGCCGACCAGCTCGTCACCCAGCGTCTTGCCGCTGCTGTCCGGCAGTTCCGGGCGCAGGATCACCGTGTAGCGGCCCGGGGCCACGCCCTTGAACGCCAGCACGCGCGGATTGTTGCCGGCCGACCAGGTACCGGTCGGCGTCTTGCCGCGCGAATCGACCAGCTTGATGTGGCTGCTGGCCGCCGTCGGGTCGACTGCATTGTTGAACATCAGCACCACGGCCTTTTCCGACGAAGCTTCGCCTGCATAGACCAGGCTGAGATTGCTCGAAGCCTGGGTGCCGGTCTTCGACCACCAGCTGGAGATCACGTCGGAACCGTTGCCAGTCTTCGGACGGGCGACGGGACGCTTGGCAGCCGGCTTGCTGGTGGCTTTCGGCGCATCGCTGCTCGGTGCCGAGGCAACCACGTCGGGCTTCGGCGCCGGCTTCGGCTTGGCAGCCTTCGGGGCAGGCGCGGCGGCCGGTTCGCTGGCAGCGGGGGCAGCCGATTCACCGGCAACGCGCGAGGCGACTTCGCTGGCCACGTTCTCGGCAATCTTGCGGGCTTCCTCTTCGCTCAACGAGGAGTTGTCGCCGCCTGTCGCCGGGGCCACGGGGGTCACCGCGACCTGCGTGCCTTCGTCACGGCCGATGTTCTCGGCGATCTTCCGGGCGTCCGCGTCAGACATCTTCGGCAGATTGGTGGTGATCGGGGCAACGGCCGTCGCCGGCGCCAGAGCGGTGTAGGACTCGGCCGGTGCTTCGGACGACGGGGCCGGAGCCGGCGCGACTTCGGTCGGCGCTTCCGGAGCCGGAGCTGGCTCGCTGGCGGCGGTTTCAGTCGACTCTGGGGCCGGAGCTGACTCCGGAGCCGATTCAGGCGCGGCTTCGCTGGCGGCAGCCGGCGTTTCGGTCGCGGCAGCCGTGTTGCTGCCTTCAGCGGTGCCCTCAGTCGCGGCGGGTGTTTCGGTGACCGTTTCGCCGGTGGCGGCGGATTCCGGTGCGGCGGTCTTGCTGCCACGCGGCAGCATCATGTTGAGTCCGAAATAGACGACGACGGCAGTGATGACAACGATGAGGACAACGCGGCTGAGTTTCATTGCAAACCCCGAGTGAAGCGGGCGGATCGTTTCCGCTCGCGTTTTTGTTGATTTCGTGAGGCGCTGGTCACGCCTGTCGGTTACTGATCAAAGTTGCCGCAGACCGCGTGCCAATTGGCAACCAGACGTTGCAGCAAAAGCGTCCTATTGGCCCTGAAAGCCATTGGAGTTTATGCGAAATGACTATGGCCGTCAGCGGATCAGGCCATAGGCGCCTACCTCATCGCGAGGCGGTGTCCCGCTCGGCGGCCTTGCGGGCAAGTGCCGTGCGGGCAGTCGCTTCGGCGGTGATCGCGGCCTGCTCGGCAACGATACGGGCCATGCGTTCGCGACGGCTCATCGGAGGTGCTTCGGCAACCGGCTCGATCTGCACAACGGCCGGCGAACTGGCTGGCACGACAGCAGCCGATGCGACTCTTACCTGGCTCATCAGTCCGGCCGCAGCTGCGACGGACGCAAGCGATACCGCGACCAGGATCATGGTCTTGTTCATTAGTCAGTACTCCCCTCGAAGCTGTTTTTCTTCTACGGCAGGGCTTCATTCAGGATGGCCCGGCGCTGCCCGGACTATGCGCAAAGGCGGGCGGCAGCGTCAATCAGGTGAAATCCACTGCCTTTGCTGCAGTAATGACAGCTGCGGCCCCGGGGAAAAGCAACTGTCAAAAAGAAACACTTGTTGACTGAAATCCGAAATCGGCCGACGCTGCTCTTGATGCGCTGCGATAATGCCCGCCTGGCATCGCCTTCCGGCCTACCCGGCCAACGCAGATTCGACGGACAAATCCTGTTTGATGGTCGGCTTCACGGCCGGTTTGATGGAGCATTCATGAGCGATCGGTATCTCGAGTTCACCAACTCCGCGTTCGGCAAGTCCTTGAGCGGCCTGCTGGGCCTGCCCAGCCCGCCCCGCCTGAAGCGGGCTGACGCTGCCTACGCCACCCGTCCGCTCGGCGGCCAGGCCGTGATGCTGGGCGGCACCACGGCCGGCGATCTCGCGGCCCCGCTGCTCGCCGCGTTGAACGAAGCTGGCGCCACCGTACAGATCGCCCCCGGACATGTCGGCCTCGCCCGGCTGAAGACTGCGGCTGCCGAGACTGGCGTGGCGCTGAAGACCGAGCCGAATCCCGAAGATCGTGCCGCGGCCGCCTTTGCCTTCGTGTTCGATGCCAGCGGTGTCGACGGCCCGGCGCGTCTGCGCGAGTTGTATGACTTCATGCAGCCGCGAGTCGGCCGCATCCCGGCCAACGGCCGGGTGCTGATCCTGAGCCGCGCGCCATCCGCCGCCGTGACGCCGGCCGCCCAGGCCGCGCTGCAGGGACTGCGCGGTTTCGTCCGCTCGTTCGCCAAGGAAATCGGCAAGAAGGGCGCAACTGCCAACCTGCTCGAAGTCGCCCCCGGCGCCGACGAGGCGTTGGCTGGCCCGCTGCGTTTCTTCCTGAGCCCGCATTCGGCGTACATCACCGGCCAGACCCTGCCGCTGAGCGCGCCTCCGGCCGAGGTCGGTCACCAGTTCCAGCAGCCGCTGGCTGGCAAGGTGGCGATCGTCACCGGTGCTGCGCGCGGCATCGGCGCGGCGATTGCTGCAACCCTGGCTCGTGAAGGCGCCAAGGTGGTCGGCATCGACCGGCCGCAGGAAGAAGGTGCGCTGGGCGAAACCCTGTCGAAGTTTGACGGCTACGGCCTGGCGCTGGACATCACCGCCGCCGATGCGCCGCAGCGCATCGCCGAGGAAGTGACGGCGCGCTTCGGCGGCGTCGACATTGTCGTCCACAACGCCGGCATCACCCGCGACAAGATGCTCAAGAACATGGCCCCGCATCTCTGGGACATGGTCATCGACGTCAATTTCGCGGCCATCCTGCGCATCAACGAGGCGTTGCTGAAGCAGGGCCTGAACGATGGCGCGCGGATGGTCTGCATCTCGTCGATCGGTGGCATCGCCGGCAATGCCGGCCAGACCAACTACGGCGCGACCAAGGCCGGCGTCATGGGCTATGTCGAAGCGATGGCCGCGCAGATGGCCAGCCGGGGTGGGGCGATCAATGCCGTGGCACCGGGTTTCATCGAGACCGCGATGACCGCCCAGATGCCCACCGGCCCGCGTGAAGTCGGCCGCCGTCTGGCCTCGCTGGGCCAGGGCGGACTGCCGATCGACATCGCCGAAGCGGTGACTTTTCTGGCCAGCCCGATGGCAGCGGCCGTCAATGGTCGTACGCTTCGCGTCTGCGGCCAGAATTTCGTTGGCGCCTGACTCTCCTGAAACCACCATGCCGCAACCGAAGCTGATCGCCACGGCGAAGCTGCCGACCCCGTTCGCCGTGTTCACGATGCGCGCCTATCGCTCCGCCGATGGCAAGGAGCATCTGGCGCTGACGCTCGGTGATCTCACCGCCACCGACGGCCCGGCGCCGCTGGTGCGCGTGCATTCCGAATGTCTGACCGGCGATGCGCTGTTCAGCCTGCGCTGCGACTGCGGCTTCCAGCTGCGCGCAGCGCTGGAAAAGATCGCGGCCGATGGCCGTGGCGTGCTGCTTTATCTGCGCCAGGAAGGCCGGGGCATCGGCCTGGCCAACAAGGTGCGCGCCTATGCGCTGCAGGACGAAGGCGCGGACACCGTCGACGCCAATCATCAGCTCGGTTTCCCGGCCGATGACCGCGACTACAGCCTGGCCGTGGCCATCCTGCGCGACATCGGCCTGTGCCGCATCCGGCTGATGACCAACAATCCGGCCAAGCTCGATGCCCTGGTCAAGGACGGCGTTCAGGTCACCGAACGGGTCGGCATCGAACGCGGCCGCAATCCGTACAACGAGGGCTACCTCGATACCAAGATGAGCCGCATGGGTCATCTGATCGGAGCCAAGGGCGAGTCGTGAGCGAGCGCGGCACGCCAGCGCTTCCGCCCAAGCCGGTCAAGTCGTCCGGTCCGGCGGTCGTACCAGCGCCGCTGCTTGCGCCCAGCCTCGAAGCAAGACCGGATTCGATTCCGGAAAAATCGCCGGCATCGGTGCCGATCACCACTCAGGTGCGCGGCGTGGTTCGCGAGATCGCCACCTTGGGCATTTCCACGGTGCGCCTGACCCGCGGCTTCGCGCCGCTGATCGCCATGCTGACCGATGAGCAGGACAGCTCGCACGAAGACCTGGAAGCGGCGATCGATCGCATCTTCGAAGCGCTCTATATCCACCCGCTGCTCAAGCACACCGGCCGCCTGACCCAGGCGCTGCGCCGTCGCCGGCTGATTCCCGATCAGCAGTCGACCGAAGATCTGATCCGCTTCGTCGTCGAACAGGCCGTAGCGCGCAGCCCGATGCCGGTGCCGGACGCGCTGATCAACGAGTTCTGGAATTTCTTCAACGAGCTGTTCGAAGCGCCGGAGCTGAAGGGTCTCGGCGAGATGAGTCTGGACATGGTGCGGCTGGTGCTGCGCACCTATGAGCCGCTGCTGCTGGAAATCGTCAACCTGCTGAAGGCCGGCCGGCGCTTCAATCAGTGGCAGCTCAATGAGCTGCTGAAGCGCGCAGCACAAGTGAAGGCCGATGCCGCGATCGTTCGCCGGCAGATCCGCGCGCTGCGCTACATCAAGCCGTTCTTCGCCGCCGATCCGAAGGATTACAAGGCGCAGGCGCAGATCATTGCCCGGATGGTCAACGAGTTCGGGCCGTTCTTCGTCAAGATGGCCCAGGTCGCCGCCGCCAACGCCGATTTCCTGCCTGAGGAAATTGCCCGCGAGCTGATGGTGTTCCACGAAGACGTGGCGCCGATGACCGCCGATGAAGTGCGCGCCGCGTTCGTCGAGTGCTACGGCAAGCCGCCGGAGAAGTTCTACCTCGGCTTCGAGGCCGACAAGCCGCTGAAGTCCGGCTCGATCGGCTCGGTCTATCTGGCCAAGAAGCCGTTCCTTGAGGACGGCCGCGAAGTGCTGCGGCCGGTGATCATCAAGGTCGGCCGCCACAACATCGACCGCGAGTTCGCGATCGGCAAGATGGTGCTCGGTCTGGCGATCATGTCGACCCAGTACTGGGCGCCGCATTCGCGCCTGGCGCCGTTCCTGCGCGCGATGCAGGAGCAGGTCGACGAGTTCGTTGCCGGCTTCATCGAAGAACTCGATTTCGAAGCCGAGGCCGCCAACCACCAACGTTTTTACCAGCGCAGCCTGCGCGGTACCGATCTGTGGCGGGTGCCGGAGCTGTACGGCAGCTCGCGACGGATCCTGGAAATGGAATATCTCGGTGATGCGCTGAGCCTCGGCCGGGCGCTGAACCGCCTGCCGCGCCGCGATCGCCGGGCGTTCCAGGGCAAGGTCATCGAGCAGCTGACCTGCACCGTGCTCTACCACGCCTTCGTCTATCGCGAAGTGCATGGTGATCTCCATCCGGGCAACCTGATGGTTGGCGCCGATGGCCGCCTGAACCTGATCGACTGGGGCAACGTCGTCGATCTCAATGGCAAGTGGCGGCCGGTCTGGGATTACCTGGCCGGCGCGATCCTCGCCGACACCGCGCTGCTCACTGACGCGCTGATTCAGATCTCGACGCACCCCGAAGACAACCGCATGCGCTGGCACGAGATTCGCCAGTTGCTCGACGACACCTTGCGCAAGAAAGGCGTCACGCCGCTGACGCCGCGCAGCTTCATCCGCGAGTTGCGCGCCGGCGGCATCGCCGGGCTGCATCGCCGCGGCCAGACCGTGCTGCAGCTGATGGCCAACACCCAGCAGGCGGGCCTGGTGCTGCGTCGTGATTTCCTGCATCTGTCGCGGGCGCTGATGGCGCTGGTCGGCAGCTACGGCACGCTGTACGAAGGCGATAGCCGACGCACGCTGTTCGGCGATCTCGCCAGGGTTGCCGCCCGCCTGCCGTTCACCCTCGGTCGCGACGTGCTGCGCCAGGGCTTGCGCGAGCTGCCATGGCGCTTCAAGCGCAGTCCGGATCGGCTGCCGAAAGTGCCGGTGCCGATGATGACGCCGCTGCGGCCACGCATCGGCCCGCCGCCGGGTGTGCTGAGCGCAGATAACTAGCGCCGTTTGGACCCGTCCGACATTTCCCGATTTCCCTTTGCTTCCGCAGGTTTGATTTCCAGATGAAAGGTTACCGACTGGCCCGGCGCGCGCTGTTCGCGCTCGATGCCGAACGCTCCCACGAATTCACCATGGCGATGCTGTCGCGCCATCCCGCATCCGGTGGTCTGCTGTCCGGTCGCATCGTCGACGATCCGACCCGCTTGATGGGCCTGGATTTCCGCAACCGCATCGGCCTCGCCGCCGGGCTCGACAAGAACGGCGAAGCGATCGAAGCCTTCGATCGCATGGGCTTCGGCTTCATCGAAGTCGGCACCGTGACGCCGCGGCCGCAGCCCGGCAATCCACGGCCGCGGATGTTCCGACTGCCGTCGGAACGGGCGCTGATCAACCGCCTGGGCTTCAACAACCAGGGCGTCGATGCGCTGGTCAAGCGCACTGCCCGCATTCGCCGCCGCGCGGTGCTCGGCATCAACATCGGCAAGAACGCCGATACGCCGATGGAGCAGGCCGAACTCGACTATCTGGCCTGCCTGCACAAGGTCTACGCGGTGGCCGACTACATCACCGTCAACATCTCTTCGCCGA
The DNA here is from genome assembly GCF_000420645.1 of Nevskia ramosa DSM 11499. NCBI lineage: Bacteria > Pseudomonadati > Pseudomonadota > Gammaproteobacteria > Nevskiales > Nevskiaceae > Nevskia > Nevskia ramosa. The sequence goes on from NZ_ATVI01000008.1 coordinate 365,751, forward strand.
ATACCAAGGGTCTGCGCGAACTGCAGCAGGCCAGCCGCTTCGATTCGCTGCTGTCCGCGCTCGGCGATGCCCGCGAACAGCTGACCGCCCGCTACGGTGTGCGCCGGCCGATCCTGGTCAAGATCGCACCGGACATCGACGAAGAAGCACTGATCGGCATCGCCGATGCCGCGCGCCGTCACGGCATCGACGGCCTGATCGCCACCAACACGACGATCGCGCGCGAAGCGGTCGCCGGTCTACCGCATGCCCACGAGACCGGCGGTCTGTCCGGCGCGCCGCTGCTGAAGGCATCGAACGCGATCCTCGCCCAGCTGCGCGAACGGGTCGGGCCGGACTTTCCCCTGATCGGCGTCGGCGGCGTGATGTCCGGCGCCGATGCCGCTGCCAAGCGCGCGGCTGGTGCCGACCTCGTGCAGATCTACACCGGCCTGATCTACCGAGGTCCGGCGCTGGTGCCGGAATGCGCGCGGGCCCTGCGTGCCGCACCGTCTGCCTGAGCGGCAGCGCGCCGCCTCGTTTCGCTACACTCCGCAACCGCAAAAATCAGGACTGAGCCCTCCGCATGACTACGCAAATCCGCAATTGGCTGTCCCTGCTCGGCTGCGCCGTTGTTCTGGCAGCACCGCAGGCGATGGCGCTTTCCGCCGGCGATCAGCAAGGCGAGAAGGAGTTTTACCTCGGTGCCTTCGGCGCCTACGAGATCGGCGACGGTCAGCGCGAATCGAAGAACGGTTACGGTTTCCAGGGCACGGCGGGCTGGGCGTACAACGACAACAGCTCGCTGGAACTGTCGTTCCTCGGCGTGGGGCGCAAGCGTGATCTCGATGGCCGCAAGGACTATCTGAACGCGCTGATGCTCAACTACGTACGCGATTTCGGCATGTATGAGTTCGCCACACCGTTGCTGCCGCGCTTCAAGCCCTATGTGCTGACCGGCGGTGGCGCCGTGCTCGAAGACGTGCGCGGCGATAGCCATTTCCATCCGGCCATCAATATCGGTACTGGCCTGCTGATACCGCTGCGCTTCGGTTCCTGGGATTGGGGCTGGGGACTGCGCACCGAGGTCAAGGGCCTGGTGCAATACAACGCCAAGGACTCGGCACCGGCGAACGAAAACTTCCTGGTCGATTTCCAGGCGCTGGTCGGCCTGCATATCCCGCTGTCGTTCGGCCATAGCCGCAAGCCTGCGCCGCCGCCAGCCGATTGCGCCGTGGCGGTGGTCGATCCGGTCACCGGCCGTCAGGATTGCCTTGCCGATTCCGATCACGATGGCGTGCAGGACGCCAAGGATCAGTGCCCGGATACCGTTGCCGGCACCGTGGTCAACGAAGTCGGCTGCGCGGTCGACAACGGCGATGCCGACCATGACGGCGTGCCCGATATCGGCGACCAGTGCCCGAACACCGCCGCCGGCCTCGCCGTCGACGGCCAGGGCTGCGCGGTCGAGCAGACCATCAGCCTGCAGTCGGTCACCTTCGAAACCGCGTCGGCCGTGCTGACTGGCCAGGCGACCAACGTGCTCGATGGCTTCGCCCGCGCGCTGTCCGGCCAGGGCAACATCAAGGCCGAGATCGCCGGCCATACCGACAATGTCGGCAGCCCCGCCTTCAACATGACCTTGTCCAAGCAGCGCGCTGCCGCGGTACGCGAATACCTGATCAGCAAGGGCGTGGCCGGCAATCTGCTGAGCACCACCGGCTACGGACAGGAACAGCCGATCGCCTCGAACGACGATGAAGCCGGCCGCGCGCTGAATCGCCGGGTCGACTTCCGCATCGTGCTGGAGTGAGCCGGCCGCAGATCGATCTGGAACAATGGCGCATGACTGACGACATCGCCTCGCCCTGCATCGGCACCTGCAAGCTCGACACCCAGTCGGTGTGCATCGGCTGCGGCCGGTCGATCGCCGAAATTGCCGAGTGGTCGAAGGCCGCTAATCCGCGCCGGCTGGTGATGGTAGAGAACGCACGGCTGCGGCTGGCCGCGATCGTCCAATCCCAGGGGCGTCTTCAGGTCAATCCAAGGGCGCTGTCGTGAGCCAGAACAATCGCGACATCCGACTCGATGACTTCCGCCATCGCCTGTCGCTGGACGTGCGTTGGGGCGATGTCGACATGTTGGGCCACGTCAACAACGCCAAGTACTTCACCTACGACGAGTCAAGCCGCATCGCCTATTTCGAGCCGTTCGGGGTCGACGATCCGCGCATGTGGAAGGACTACGGTCTGATCCTGGCGTCGATCGGCGCCGACTTCATCCAGCAGGTGCATTACCCGGCGCAGCTCACCGTCGGCACGCGGGTGACGAAGATCGGCCGCAGCAGCATGAACACGCTGAGCGGCTTGTTCGTCGGCGATCAGTTGATGGCCGCGGTGCGCGGCGTGCTGGTCTGGTTCGACTACGTCAACCAGAAGGCGATGCCGGTGCCGGAGCACATCCGCGCCGCGATCCGTGCCCGCGAAGCGGTGGCGCCGGAAGAGTAGGCGCCCTTATTTGACGATCTCCTCGATCGCCGTGACCTTGCCGTCGACGAACACCACGCGCATCTTTTCATCGGCATTGTTGCCGTAAGTGCTCAGGCCGATGCCGCCGCCGACATTGCCCGAACCGCCTCCCAGGCCGAAGCCGAACGACGGGCCGGTGCGGGTGCTGTAGCTCCAGACTTCCTCGCTGCCGGTGGCCGTGGTCCGGTTGAAGCGGCGACGCGGCTCACCGAGTGCGATCTGCGCCTGCTCTTTGGTATAGCCGATGTCGACCTGACCGGCCGCCAGCTTCTGCTGCACCTCGGGCGGATAGCTTTCGTAAACCGACTTCTTGTCGTCGATACGCGACGCTGGCGAACTGCAGGCGGCGAGCAGCACGGAGGCGGACAGCAGCAGCGGCAATCGGAACGAGCGTTTGGCGAGCATGAGCGTCGACATCCTGGAACGAATGAGGTGGGTGCTTCCGGTTCTGAGACCGCGTGGCTGGCATCGCGGTTCGCGACGCCGGCCACATGGTCGCAGAGCGCCAATCAGGGCGTAAGGTTGCGCGCCTGTTCGGCTGCATTGCCGGTATAGCTGCCCGGTGTCAGCGCCAGCAACCGCGCCTTCGCATCGGCCGGCAGTTCCAGCGCTTCGACGAAGGCGCGAATCGCCGCGCCATTCAGTCGCTGGCCGCGGGTCAGCTTCTTCAGCTGCTCGTAGGGTTCCGGCAGGCCGTAGCGGCGCATCACGGTCTGGATCGCTTCGCCCAGGACTTCCCAGTTGTCGTCGAGATCGGCGGCCAGCTTCGCCGGATCGGCATCGAGCTTGGACAAGCCCTTTTCCAGAGCCTGGAAGGCGATGATCGAATGGGCGACGCCGACGCCGAGATTGCGCAGCACGGTGGAATCGGTGAGATCGCGCTGCAGGCGCGAGATCGGCAGTTTCTGGGTCAGGTGATCGAGCACCGCGTTGGCGATGCCGAGATTGCCTTCGGCGTTCTCGAAATCGATCGGATTGACCTTGTGCGGCATGGTCGACGAACCGACTTCGCCTTCGACCGTGCGCTGCTTGAAGTAGCCCACCGAAATGTAGTTCCAGACGTCCCGCGAGAAGTCGATCAGGATCGTGTTCGCACGCATCAGCGCGTGGAAGTAGCGGGCGACGAAATCGTGGTTCTCGATCTGCGTGGTGTACGGGTTCTGGACCAGGCCCATGCCTTCGATCAGCGCTTCCGACAGCGCCGGCCAGTCGACTTCCGGATAGGCGATGGTGTGCGCGTTGTAATTGCCGACCGCGCCATTGGCCTTGCCGAACAAGGCAACAGTAGCCAGCTGGTTGCGCTCGATGATCAGGCGATGGGCGAACACCGCGATCTCCTTGCCCAGGGTTGTCGGGCTGGCCGGCTGACCGTGGGTGCGGGCCAGCATCGGCAGCTCGCCGTACTTGTGGGAAATCTTGGTCAGCGTGTCGATCAGCTTGTCGAGCGCCGGCATCAGCACCAGCTCGCGGGCGTCACGCAGCATCAGCGCATAGGCGAGGTTGTTGATGTCCTCGCTGGTGCAGGCGAAATGGATGAACTCGCTGATCGCCGACAGTTCGGCATGGCCGGCAACCTGCTGCTTCAGGTAGTACTCGACCGCCTTCACATCGTGATTGGTGGTCTTTTCCAGTGCCTTGACCTTGGCCGCTTCGGTGACATCGAGGCCATCGCAGATTTCGGTCAGGCGGGCCTGGGCGGAAGCGGACAGCGCCGGCACTTCCGGGATGCCCGGATGGGCGGCCAGCGCCTGCAGCCAGCGCACTTCGACCTCGACCCGGTAACGGATCAGGCCGTACTCGCTGAAGATCAGGCGCAGGCCCTGGGTCTTGTCGGCGTAGCGGCCGTCGATCGGTGAGATGGCGGTCAGACTGCTGAGATTCATTCGGGACTCGTCGGGGATTGAAGCGAAAGGGGCCGGCGGCGGGGCCGGCTGCGGCCTGGGAGATCGGGCGGCCGGCTTGCGGCAGGCGGGATTTTACGCGAGCCTCCGGCGCGACTGTCTAAACCGGAAGTATCCGCATGGCGAAGTCGCGCATCGAGCATGACAGCATGGGCGAGGTCCGGGTGCCGGCGGAGGCCCTGTGGGGCGCGCAGACCCAGCGCGCCGTCGACAACTTCCCGATCTCCGGTTTGAAGATGCCGCGCGGCTTTATCCGCGCACTGGGCCTGATCAAGGCCACGGCCGCCGAAGTCAACGCCGAGCTGGGTCTGCTCGATGGCGCCGTTGCCCAGGCGATCGTCGCCGCCAGCCTCGAAGTGGCTGCCGGGCGTCATGACGCGCAGTTCCCGATCGACATCTTCCAGACCGGCTCGGGCACCTCGAGCAACATGAACGCCAACGAGGTCATCGCCCATCTGGCCGGCTCGGTGCTCGATGTCGCCGTGCATCCGAACGATCAGGTCAACCTCGGTCAATCCTCGAACGACACCATTCCGGCCGCGATCCACGTCGCCGCCACGCTCGCGGTGCGAGAAGACCTGCTGCCGGCCTGCAAGCAGCTGGCGAAGCAGATCGAGCGCAAGGCCAAAGCGCTCCGCGGTGTCACCAAGACCGGCCGCACGCATCTGATGGACGCGATGCCGCTGCGCTTCGATCAGGAACTCGGCGCCTGGGCCAGCCAGATCCGCGACGGCAGCGCGCGGATCAAGGCGGTGCTGCCGCGCCTGCAGCGGCTCGCACAGGGCGGCACTGCGGTCGGCACCGGCATCAACGCCCATCCGAAGTTCGCCGCCAAGTTCGCCAAGCGCCTGGCCAAGCGCTGCGCGGTGGCCTTCGTGCCGGCGCCGAACCTGTTCACGGCGATGGCGACGCAGGACACGGCGGTGGAACTGTCCGGCCAGCTGAAGACCCTGGCCGTGAGCCTGACCAAGATCGCCAACGATCTGCGCTGGATGAACTCCGGGCCACTCGCCGGCCTTGGCGAGATCCGCCTGCCGGCCTTGCAGCCGGGTTCCAGCATCATGCCGGGCAAGGTCAATCCGGTGATTCCGGAAGCAGTGGCGATGGTCTGCGCCAAGGTCATCGGCAACGATACGACCATCACCATCGCCGGCCAGAGCGGCAGCTTCCAGCTCAACGTCATGCTGCCGCTGATCGCCCACGATCTGTTGCAGTCGATCGGCCTGCTCGCCAATGCGGCGCGGCTGCTTGGCGACAAGGCGATTGCCGGCTTTGAAGTCGACGAAGCGCGCATCGCCGAATCACTTTCGCGCAATCCGATCCTGGTCACTGCGCTGAATGCGGTGATCGGCTACGAGAAAGGCGCTGCCATCGCCAAGCAGGCGTATCGCGAAAAGCGGCCGTTGCTCGAGGTGGCGCTGGAGCAGACGGGTTTGAGCGAGGACGAACTGCGGGCGTTGCTCGATCCTGCGTCTCTTACCGAGGGTGGCATCAAGGGGCCGGGTGGGGCGGGTGGTTGAGTGCGGTTGATGAGTATCGAAATCCGTAACGAAGCTGCGCGGGACATCGCCGCCATCGAAGCCGTCACCATCGCCGCTTTTCTCCAAGCGGCGCACACCGACCACACCGAGCAGTTCATCGTCGATGCGCTTCGCAAGGCGGGTCAACTGACGATCTCGCTGGTCGCCGACGATGATGGTGCCGTCATCGGGCATGTCGCGGTGTCGCCGGTCGTCCTTTCCGATGGTGCAAGCCGCTGGTATGGATTGGGGCCGATATCGGTAGTGCCCGGGCATCAGGGGCGGGGTATCGGCAGTCAATTGATGACGCGGGCGCTCGCGGAATTGCGTGCATTGGGCGCTGCCGGCTGCGTGGTGCTGGGAGATCCGCGCTACTACGCGCGCTTCGGCTTCAGGGCAGAGCCGTCATTGGTCCTGCCGGATGTTCCAGCGGAGTATTTCCAGGCCATCGTGTTCAGTGGCCAACTGCCTTCGGTGACGGTTTCCTACCATCAGGCTTTCGCGGCGCGAGCCTAGCGTTTGATGCAGAAGCCGAATGCTTCCGTGATCCGCTGAATTGCAAGCGATAGACTTCGGGCCCTGCTCCAAGAAACGATCGCGGCACAACGATGACCAGCGAATACATGCTGTACCGGGCGCGGCCGCAGTTCGGCGCGTTTAACACCTGGCAGAACCCGCATTTCGAGCCGCTCGGCACGGTCGAGGTGCTGGCCGTTGCGATCCGCAATCTGTTCGCCACGCAGCTGCGCTGGAGCCGTTACGACGAAGGCGGCTGGGTGTTCGCCGAAGGCAAGGATGGCAGCCACACGATCGACCTGATGTTCCGCGCGGCGACGCACGGCGCAGTCGACTATGTGGTGATCCGCAAGGGCGATGGGCCGACGATCGTCAAGCTCGTCGAATGGCTGGATCTGAACTTCGTCTTCGATCCGGTGCGGAACAAGTATCTCGATCCCTATCACTGCGATGAAGCCGGTCAGCCGCTGATCGCCAAGGGCCTTTACGAATTGACGGCAGAGCGGCGGCTGGTGTCCTGAGCCAGCACACCGGGGCAGAGCACAGTGCCCGGCCCCGGTGCTGCGCTCAGGGCTGGATCGTCGCGATCGTCGTCGGGCCCTGTTCGACCAGGCATTCGCCGCGCGTGCCCTTGTTGATCAGGGTGCTGTAGGTCGAGTCGCTGGCCTTGCAAGCCACCCAGCTGATGTCGGCGTCGACTGGCGCAAAGCCATTCAGTGCCAGGCGTGAGCCGGCGGCAATCTCCACCGATTCGAAGCCGCGACGACCGATGGCGTCGCAGCGCTTGGCAGCGCCCTGTTCGGCGTCGATGCAGTACGACACCTTCACCGCGTACGCGCAGTTGTTGACCAACATGGCCATGTCACGCTGACGCATGCCGACATTGCCGCGCACGCTGATGCAATTACTGGCCACGGCCGAGTTGTCATGGCTCAGGCGGACCGGTTCGCTCTTCAGCAGCAGCGAGCCATCGGCGGTTTCGGTGTAGTTCGAGGCGGCCAGCAGCGTGGCGTCAGCTTGCGCGGCAGGAATCGCGGCAAGGCAGGCGGTGGCAGTGAGCAACAGGGCAAACGGACGGCTGAGCGGGGTCAGGCTGTTCATCGGTGTCTCTCCGGAATGGGGGCGAGTGAGGAAGCCGCCGGTGATCCGGTTCTTTGCTTCCTGCACCTTCGATGCGCCAGCCCCTGCATCCGGTTGCAACGCTTGGACGATTTAATCTCGTCGTCACAAACGGTCATCGTCCCCGCTATCCAGACAGCTCAGACGGTGAGCACCGTCGCGCCACTGGTCTGCCGTGATTCCAGTGCGGCCTGCGCCTGGGCGGCATCGCGCAATGGATAGCGCTGCTTGATCTGCGGTTCGATCACACGGCTGGCAATCGCTTCGAACAGCGCGTTGGCTGCCGCATCCAGTTCGGCGCGCGAGTTGGTGTAGTGAGCGAGCGTAGGCCTGGTGAAGTACAGCGAACCCTTCTCGGCGAGCAGCACCGGCTCGAACGGCGCGGCCTTGCCGGAGGCGTTGCCGAACGATACGAACAGCCCGCGCGTTCTCAGCGAATCGAGCGAGCCTGTGAAGGTGTCCTTGCCGACCGAGTCATAGACGACATCGACGCCGCGGCCATCGGTCAGGCGGCGCACTTCGCCGGCCACGTCCTGTTCGCGATAGAGGATCACCTCGTCGCAGCCGGCGGCTTTCGCCAGCACCGCCTTGTCCGCCGAGCCGACGGTGCCGATCACGCGCGCCCCCAGCTTCTTTGCCCAGGGCACCAGCGCCGAGCCGACGCCGCCGGCCGCCGCATGCACCAGCAAAGTTTCGCCGGCCTGCACGGCGTGCGTCAGATGCAGCAGGTAGTAGGCCGTCATGCCTTTCAACATCAGCGCCGCGGCGGCTTCATCGCTGACCGTGTCCGGCACCTTCACCAGCCGTGCTGCCGCGAAGTTGCGCAGTTCGCAGTAAGCGCCGAGCGGCCCGGTGCCGTAGGCCACGCGATCTCCGACCGCGAAGCCGCTCACCTCGGGGCCGACTGCGGTGATCACGCCAGCCGCTTCCTGGCCCAGGCCATGCGGCAGCGGCGCCTTGTAGACGCCGGCGCGAAAGTAGGTATCGATGAAGTTCAGGCCGATCGCCGTGTGGCGCAGCTGCACTTCGCCGACACCGGGCGGTGGCAAGGTCTCGTCGAAGGTTTCGAGAACTTCGGGGCCGCCGTGCTGGCGAATGCGGATGCTCAGGCTCATGAGGAAGGGTCTGTACGCATTAATTGGATCACTGCGTTGCGAGTCAAAAATTCGCCAGGCGAGGCGCGAGCCGCAGAGAATAGTCGTTCTATTCTCAAGGCTCGCAACGCGGCATGGCGAATTTTTGGCCGCAACCCTTCGGGGCGGGATCATTTCTGCGCATTGCTGCCTTACTCGTCGCGTCAATGAGTCGGCCATTGACCGCTCCTCGTTCGTTGCACTGCGCAGAAATGATCTCCGCCGCAGCGACCCAAATAATGCGTACAGACCCTAGAATGGGGCTCAAGTGAAGCTGCAGTGTAATGGCGTGCAGGCAGGCTTCGAGCGGTTCGGATGCATCGGACACAGCATCGCAGTCGTCCTCATCACGATCCTCAGCCGAACGCATGGACCTCATCGCGGTCCTAACTTTGCAACCTCGATCCGGAATCCGATGACCCGTTTCAGTTTTCGTCGCCTGAGCTTGGTGGGTTTCCTGCTCTGCGTTTCAGGCTTGGCCTTCGCCCTGGTGCTGCAGCACGGTTTCGGGCTGGAGCCTTGCCCGATGTGCATCTTCCAGCGCGTTGCGATGGCTGCTGCTGGCCTCTGCTTCCTCGGGGCGGCGATTCACGCCCCGACGGGACGTGGTCGCCGCATCTGGTCGATCCTGGCGCTGCTCGGCGCTCTGGCCGGTGCCGGCATCGCCGCACGCCACGTCTGGCTGCAAGGCTTGCCGCCCGGTGAAGCGCCGGCCTGCGGCCCGACCCTGGACTATCTGCTCGGCATGCTGCCGGTCGCCGAAGTCGTGCAGATGGTGCTGAAGGGCGATGGCAACTGCGCGAAGATCGATGCCGCCTTTCTCGGCATCAGCCTGCCGGGCTGGACCCTGGTCCTGTTCATCTTCCTGAGCCTGTACGCGCTGCTGCTGCCAAGCCTGGCGCGCCGCCATTCGATCTTTGCCTGATCCCTTTCCCCAATACTTTCTGAGCCGAGCTTAATTCGCATGTCCAAGACCCAGATGATCGCCACGACGGATGTTTCCGACGCCCATCCCGACGCCCAGGTGGCCGAGCCGGTGTTCGCCGATTTCGGCGGCAAGCTCGATTTCCACGGCCCGATCAAGACGCTCAAAGTGTTCGAGGACAACGCCCAGGTGCGCGCCGTGCTCGAAACGCCGGGCAAGGGCCGGGTGCTGGTCGTCGATGGCGGTGGTTCGCCGCGTTGCGCGCTGGTCGGCGGCAATCTGGGCGTGCTTGGCGTCAAGAACGGCTGGGCCGGCATCGTCGTCTACGGTTACATCCGCGATTCGATCGAGATTTCGGATCAGAACATCGGCGTCAAGGCCCTCGGCACTCATCCGCGCAAGAGCGAGAAGGGCCTGCATTCGGCAGTCGAGGACAAGCTGCTCGAATTCGCCGGGGTCCGCTTCAAGCCGGGCGCCTACCTGTATGCCGATGCCGACGGCATCGTCGTCACCGATCAGCCGGTTCACAGCCGCTGAGCACGACATGAGGCTCCGTCCGGCCGGCTCGCGCCGGTTGGCGGCAACGCGCAAGGTCACACTGCCGGTGTCGCCGTTGCGGGCGCTGCCCTCGGCCATTACCTGCGAGACCTGCTGTGCGTGATTTCCGCATCTCCTTCCTGGTCAGCGCGATCTGTCTGATCGCCGCTGGCGTCTGGGGCTATCAGACCGAAGTCGGTCTGGCCACGGCGCTGTGGCTGACCATCGTGCTGGCGGTGCTGGAAGTGTCGCTGTCGTTCGACAACGCCGTGGTCAACGCCGGCGTGCTGAAGGACATGAACGCCTACTGGCGACGCCTGTTCCTGACCGTTGGCATCCTGATCGCCGTGTTCGGCATGCGCCTGGTGTTCCCGATCGTCATCGTCGCGGTGGCCACCGGCCTCGGCGTCTGGCCGGTCGTCGACATGGCCCTGAACAACCCGGACGAATACAGCGCCGTGCTCGGCCACGCCTATCCTGCGATCGCAGCGTTCGGCGGCATGTTCCTGCTGCTGGTGTTCCTGAACTTCCTGTTCAACGACAAGCGCCAGCTGTACTGGCTGGGCAGCAGCGAACGCTGGCTGGCCAGCCTCGGCCGCATCGAAAGCGTTGCCGTGCTGGTCTCGCTGGTCACCCTGTTCGGCACCCGCTGGTTCCTGCCCGATGTCGTCGAGGACGACGTGCTGGTGGCCGGCCTGGCTGGCGTCATCCTCTACATCGGCGTCGATGCCCTGGGCAGCCTGTTCGGCGAGCCGGGCGAAGCGGTCGCCAGCGGCGTCAAGCGCAGCGGCCTCGCCGCGTTCATGTACCTGGAAGTGCTCGACGCGTCGTTCTCGTTCGACGGCGTCATCGGCGCCTTCGCGATCACCCGCGACGTGGTCATCATCATGCTCGGTCTCGCCATCGGCGCCATGTTCGTGCGTTCGATGACGGTGTATCTGGTCAACAAGGGCACGCTCGACGAATACGTGTTCCTCGAACATGGCGCGCATTATGCGATCGGCATGCTGGCGGTGATCATGATCGCCGGCACCGTCGTCCATGTGCCGGAAGTGGTCACCGGGTTGCTCGGTATCGCGTTCATCGGCGCATCGGTCTGGAGCTCGATCCGCTACAACAAGCGCCAACAGGCGCTGGATTCGAGGCCGTAAGAGAGATTACTTTCCGCCGTATGGCAGTTGCCTGCCAGATGGCGTGACGCCAGGGCGCTGGATACGCGAGGATAGAGTTCAGGCGGGTAGATTCCGGAATCTATTGTCATGAAGCAGCTTGCGATCACCCTCAAACGCGACGTGCCCTGCGACCTCGGCGCAAGGCTGACCTTGCTGGTCACCAAACTGGCGGATAAATGGCTGTCCCCGGACCGCAGCCCACAGACCGAGGCGACCATTCTGCTGATCACCCGGCACCGTTCGGATCTGATCGTGCTGACCTCGCATGATCCGCAGGCGTCGTGGCGGCAGTACGAGTTCTGGTATCTCGGGGGGCGGCCGTCGGAAGTGAGGTTGTCGATTCGGCCGAAGCAGCAGGCGGGCTAGAGTGGCTTACGGTCAGCCCGTGTAGGTCGGGAAAGCGGCTTCATCGCGCATCCTGACGGATTTGATTCCGGTTCGATTGATGTGCTTTCGGACTTGATCGGCCTGCGGTTTTGTTTGCTGACTTCACCGAACTATTCCGCGCTTCCGCGCGGGTCACTTTCCTTGAACGCCCAAGGAAAGTAACCAAAGGAATGCGCCCCGCGGCATGCCGCCGACTCGCGAGAAGAAGAGGCGCGAGTCGGTTCCCTGTGCTTCTCGCGCTCTCCGGGGCACCGCGCCGACAGGCCATCCATGGCCTGGCAGCGCT
>NZ_ATVI01000009.1 GCF_000420645.1 Nevskia ramosa DSM 11499
CCCCCTTAAGCGCGCCGAGCATCGCAGGCCATGGCGGACAGGCTCCGAAGGAGGCGAGGCAGGATGCCGATGCCTTTTCGCCGCGCCACGGATGGCGCGTCGAAAAGCCCCGTCAGGGCCGAGAAGCACAGGGCATCGGATCGCGCTTCTGTTTCTCGCGATCCGACGTAGCGCCGGGGGCGCCCTTCCTTTGGTTACTTTCCTTGGGCGCCAAGGAAAGTAACCCGCGCGATAGCGCGGAATAGTGCGCCAAAGCCAGCCAACAACCGCACCGCTCGATCAAACCGAGAACCAACCAACTAACCAACCGACCAGCCAAACAAAAACGAGAGGCCGCTCAGCCAATCCCCTCATAAGGCCGCGTCATCACCTCCAGCAAATGCCCATCCGGATCATCGAAATAAACACCCCGGCCGCCATTGTGCTGATACGTCTCCCCAGCCCCACGCTTCCCCGGCGCCGCCCAAAAGGTAAGCCCCTGCTTCTTGATCCGAGCAAAGATCAAATCGAAGTCGTCCTCGCTGACCAGGAAGGCGTAATGCTGCGAAGCGATGTCCCCATCCTGATCATAGAAATCCAGCGACACGCTATTGCCGAGCTTCACCACCAGCATCGGCCCGAACGGAATGGCCGCATCCCTTAGCCCCAGGATATCGATCAGAAACGACGACGACCTCCGCTTGTCGCGGCACCAGACGATGGTGTGGTTCAGCTGCACGTTCATGGTCGTGTCGCCTCTTTCGATAGTCGTCGCCGAGTCTCGGCCTAAACCGTAGCGCGGGAAAGCCGACAGGCGCATCCCGCCACGCCACATGCGCAAGGCCTCAGCGCATCGGGCCGGACGTTGGTCGGAAGTCTCGGAAGGCGGGATGCGCCTACGGCTTTCCCGCCCTACTCGGGCTACTCGGGCTAACGGTGGCGTATCACAAAATCTTCAAGGCTATTCTGAAAAATCTTAGTGTCTAAATAGTAATTCGGAAAAGCCTCGTGGATTGAGCGGAACGATTCGGCTCCTACGAGCACGACTTGAGCGCCGGTGTAATCACTAAGTTCAGGAAACAATGGGAGTTGCTTTGTTCGAAGAGGCAGCTGTCGTTCAAGGCGGGCATACTCTTTATGAGCTCTTTCGGCGTCACGCTTTTCAAATGAGTGAATTTGAAGTCCGAGTTGGTCTGGTAGTAAAACCAATAAAAAATAACCGGCACCTTTCTTGAATTCATTCTCCGTTGCTTTAAGGGCCGAACGGTATGCGGTCAGTTTCTTCGTGACATCGAGGCTACGGCTAAGATCGAAAATTGATCTGGCTAAGATTCTTTTTTCTGGACTCCTAACAGCGGCTTTTTCCGGATCCTCCATGTGCTCGAGAGCGACGGCAGCTTTCTGAAAAAAGTGTAGCCATGCGAGCTCTCCTTCGCTCGATTTTAGAGCTTGTCCTATAACTGCACCTACCGTTTCGACAGCAGTTGCCCACGCATGTTGGGTAATAGTTCGAAGCTGAACTTCAAAAAGAAGTTTGTTATATTTTTCTTTGCTTTTACTTTGAAATTTATAAACGAGATGAATGCCGCGATAGCCAGAAGATTTTGAATGGACAATATAGTCGTCTTCTGTAACAAGCTCATGGAGAGACTTGCTGTTTTTGTATTTCTCTCGAAGACTATAAACATCACTAATTGTCTTTAAGACTGCTCTGCATCCTCCAATGTCCTGCATTTGTGTCAGACGCATGCTGGGTTTAGCGGAAAGCTTTGCTAGGATTGATCGAGATCGCTTGAGGCGTTGAACGACGATTGCAGAACTATCGATTTTGTTGACTTTCTGCCTTAGATCCATAGTTATCGTGTTCAAAGGAAATGCGTGCGCGGATCTCCAATTCGCCAGAATTTCCCAAGCGGCGTCAGTTTCTTCTGTTACTGAGTCGTCAGCTACGAGCTGGCGTCCTGCCTTGTCGACGAGAGAGCGGCTGAACTGGGGGACGGCAGCGGACATTTAATTGGCCTATTTAATAAAACTACCCTACTGACCGACTCTCTTCGCCAAAGCATCAAACCCGTGGTTCAGGTCTTCAAGCGCAAAGCAGCGATTGAGCGATCGAATGGCAAAAGCCCGTGACATACATCCTCGCGAATCTCAGCACATTCCGGTTCTGCACGCAGGAGCTCATGTAACGGTCCTTTACCGTCCGCCTTCCCGCCGTGAAGTAGACCGTCGAGATCGCGAAGCGCTCCGGACGGATGCTGCAGCCCCATCGTCACGGCTGATCAGCCAAGTTAGACCGAGACAAGGCTAAGCCAGCCGCCCGCGGTCCAAACGGCGCCAGCACCGCATAGGCCAGCACAGCAGCCGCCAGCGACGCCAGATAAGGCATCGACCAATCCTGCGCCGAAGCCAGCACATAAACCGCGACACTCGCGATCAGCGCCATCGCCGCGCTCGCGACACCGCCCACGGCGGGCGCGAAGATCGCGACAACCATCAGCACCAGCACGCCGGCCGAGGCCAGTCCGGAAGCCTGCTCGACCAGCGAGTACATGCTTTCTCCGCCCAGCGAGATCAGGAAGGCGACGAGGCCGAACACCACGACGGCGACCCGGTTCAGGCGCAGCTTCAGGCGCTCCGTGAGCCGTGGGCCGGCCATTGGCGCGATCAGGTTGTGAGCGGCCAGCGAGCCGGCGACCAGCAGTGCGCCGGACAGGGTCGACAGGATCGCCGACACCAGCGCGCCGAGGAACACCACGTACAGGGCGACCGGCAACTGCGTCTGCGCGTAGCGCGACAGCACTTGTTCCGGTTCGATGCCGGTGCCGAGCGTCGCTGCTGCGCCGAGACCGACGGCGACCGGGATCAGCCCGACCGCGAGATAGACGAAGCCGGCGGCGACGGTGGCCGAGCGGGCGAGCTTGGCGTCGCGCATCGCCAGCACTCGCGAGGTCAGTTCCTGGGCGGCGATGGTGCCGAAGATCGGCACGGCGAGGATCTCGATCAGCGGCCGGTCGCGTATCGGCGCCCGGGCTGCCGCGGCAGCGGCCGATGCCGGCAGCGTGTCGAAACCTCCGGCCAGCGTGAATACGGCCAGCAGGAGCAGCAGGCCGAGGATGATGACCAGGCCCTGCGCAAGATCGGTCCAGGCGTCGGCCCACATGCCGCCAACGGCCGTGTAGACGATGACCACGAAGGCCGCGAGGCCGGTCGCGGCGATCAGGCTCAGATCGCTGACCGAGGCGATGACCTGGCCGAAGGCGCGCATCTGCGCGGCCGCCCAGAGCAGCGAGGACGGGATCATCACCAGGGCCGCAAGCCGTTCGATGCCCGAGCCCCAGCGGTTGCGGAACAGGTCGGCCAGGGTCAGCAGCCCACGCCGGCGCAGCGCCGCGGCAAACAGCAGGCCCATCGCGATGATGCCGATCGAGTAGCCGAAGGGATCAGCCGCGACAGCGCCGAGCCCACCCGCATAGGCCTCGGCGGTGGCACCGATGCAGGTTTCGGCGCCGAACCAGGTGGCGAAGACCGTGAACACCGAGAGCCAGGGCCCGAGGCTGCGGCCGGCGAGCAGGTAGTCGCTCTCGGTCTGCGGCCTGCGGGCCAGCAGGAATACCACCGCCAGTTGCAGTACCACGTAAGCAAGCAGGGACAGCAGAATCCAGTTCATGCGCCGTAGCCCGATCTTCCGTAGTCACGATGGACAAGCATTTCTGGGGCCGGGCCGGAGCCGGGCGCAGCGGCCCGATTCACCCAGCGCTCAGAACAGCACCACCTGCCGGACCGCTTCGCCCCTGGCCAGGACATCGAAGCCCTCGTTGATGTCGTCAAGCTTCAGGCGATGCGTGAGCAGGCGATTCACCGGCAACAAGCCTGCGTCGTACATCGTCACGAATCTCGGCACATCCCGGCTCGGCACACAGGAGCCCATGTACGAGCCCTTCACCGTCCGCTCCTCGACCGTGAGGCTGACAGCGGAAATAGTGAATTGCTTGGAGGGATGCGGCAGGCCCATGGTCACCGTCATGCCGCCTCTCGCCGTTGCGGCGTAAGCCTGTTGCAGCACACGTTCGCTGCCGACGCTCTCGAAGCAGTATTCGGCACCACCACGGGTAGCCTCGCGAACTTCGGCGACGACGTCGGCAGAGCTTGCGGCGTTGACGACATGGGTCGCACCCAGCGATTTCGCCAGTTCCAGTTTCGAGGGCTGCAGATCGATCGCGACGATGGTTCCGGCACCGGCGGCTCTGGCGCCCAGCAAGGCAGCGAGGCCGACGCCGCCGAGGCCGAAGACGGCAACCGTCGAGCCGGGTGTGACTCTCGCGGTGTTGACCACGGCGCCGACGCCGGTGAGCACTGCGCAGCCGAACAGGGCAGCGATTTCCGGTGCCAGGTCAGGGCGGACCTTGACGGCGGACGCGGCCGAAACCACGGCGTATTCGGCAAAGCCGCTGACGCCGAGGTGATGGTTGATGTCGCCGCCATTGGAATGGAGTCGTCGCGCACCACTCAACAGCGTGCCGGCGACGTTGGCTTTCGCGCCCGGTTCGCAGAGTGCGGCACGGCCGGTGGCGCAGGGCTGGCAATGGCCGCAGGCGGGGACGAACGAGAACACCACGTTGTCGCCGGGTGCATAGGCGGCCACACCGGCACCGCATTCGACGACGGTGGCCGCGGCTTCATGGCCGAGCGCCATCGGCATGATTCGCGGGCGGCTGCCGTCGATCACGCTCAAGTCCGAATGGCACAAGCCGGCGGCGGTCATCCTGACCAGCAGTTCGCCGGGGCCGGGCGGGGCGAGGCTGATCGTTTCGATGCTCAGAGGCTTCGACTGTGCATACGGGGCCGGCAGGCCCATTTCGCGGAGGACGGCAGCGCGGGTCTGGATCATGAGATGGCCGGAACGGTGATCGGTGGGGAAACTGGAGTCTGGATTTGCGCGAGAGCCGCGCGAATGGAGTCCGGGATCGGACTGGATTTCTGCGTGTCGCGATCGACGAACACGTGCACGAACCAGCCTTCGGCGGCAGGTTCGTCATCGTTGGCGCGGAACAGCGCGATCTCGTAGCGGACGCTGGAGTTGCCGAGCTTGGCGACTCGGAGGCCGGCGTCGACCACTTCCGGATAGGCCAGCGATTTCAGATAGCGGCAATGCGATTCGGCGGCGAAGCCGATGACCGTGCCGCGATGGATGTCCAGCTCGCCGACGGTGATCAGGTAGTGATTGATGACCGTATCGAAGAACGAGTAGTAGTCGATGTTGTTGACGTGGCCGTAGACGTCGTTGTCCTTCCAGCGCGTGGGGATGGCGAGGAAGTGCGGGTAGTCGGCGCGGCGGGTGCTCATGGCGTCAGCGGATCACTTGCGCATGTGGAGTGAGATCGACGGGAATGCCGTGGAACTGCTGCAGCAGGCAACCGTAGTCGCGCATCGTCAGCAGGCCCTGTTCGGCGCGCCGCGCTTCCAGGCCTTCGGGTTTCTCGATCGGTTGCGGATGGCTGATGCCGCCGCTGGCGCGGAACTGGCTGCCATAGAGCTGTGGCAAGCCTTGCGAGACCTTGACCCGATCGGACAGCAGCGCGAAATCCTGCGGCACGATGTCGCCCTTCTTCGCCTGCGGTTCGAGCAGGGCCAGCAGCTTCGCCTGCAGTTCCGGATCGCGATCGGCATGGGCGGCCACCAGCCAGGCAGCCCGCAGGCCGTCGCGACCCACTTGCTGGGCATCCGGGAACTGCCTGGCTTCGACGATCTCGGCCATCCGGCTGACGTTGTCCTGATCGGCCTGGAAGATCGCCAGGATCAGCGCCTGCTCCGGCTTGCCGCCGTGAGCCTTGGCGCTGGCCGAAGCCTTGGTCCGCGCGGACTGGTCGCGTTCCATCATCGCCAGCAGCTCCTTGCGCAGCTCGGGCTTGGTTGGCTCAGTCGTCAGCGGCTTCAGTTGTCGAGCCGCAATCTTGTCGGCTTCCTGCTTGCGCAGGACGTCGAACGAGGGGCAGTCAGCGAGGCCGGTAGCAACTGGCGTGGTGGCGGCCGGGCTGGCAGTCGCCAACAGCATGGAGGACGCGATGAGCGCCTGACACGCCCCCTGCAGAGTGTGTCTGTTCATGGTTGCGGGCCTCCTTCAGCCCGGCGGCCACTTCAAGGGACGGCCGGCAATGATGTGCAGATGCAGATGGAACACGCTCTGCCCGGACGCGGCACCGTTGTTGACCACCAGGCGATAGGCATCGCCATAGCCTTCGGCCTCGGCAATCCTGGTTGCGATCAGCATCAGGTGACCGAGCAGGGCCTGGTCTTCAGGCACGGCGTCGCAGAGGCGCGGCATCGGCTTTTTCGGAATCAGCAGGATGTGCGTCGGCGCGACCGGGTTGATGTCACGGATCGCGAAGCACAACTCGTCTTCAAACACGATCGTGGCCGGAATCTCGCGGGCGATGATCTTTTCGAACAGCGTCTTGGAAGGCTCGCCGGACATGGAATTTCCTGGGTGGTCGCGCGTTGCGCAGGTGCCGAATCTTAGACGACACAACGCGGCTGCTACCATTTCGCCATGACTTCACCTGACCCGTATCGCCCCGCCGCCGTCTGGCGCCGCCTGCTCGGCTACGGCGCGCCGCATTGGCGTCTGTTCCTGCTGGCGCTGCTCGGCATGGTCACCTTCGCGGCGACCGACATCACCTTCGTGCGGCTGATCCAGCCGCTGATCGATTCGATCTTCGTCGAGCGTGATCCGCGCACCATCGCGATCATGCCGTTCGCGATTCTCGGCATCTTCATCATTCGCGGCGTCGCCGGTTTTGCTGCCGCTTACGGCATTGCCGCGGTCGGCCAGCGGGTGGTGTCGCGGCTGCGCTGCGAAGTGTTCGAGCACCTGCTGTACGTGCCGGTGGCGCATCACGACAAGGCCCGCAACGCCGATCTGCAGACCAAGCTGACTTACCACGCGGGCCAGGTATCGGACAGCGCCACTGGTGTGCTGACCTCGATCATCAAGGACGGCCTGTCAGCCGTTGGTCTGCTCGGCCTGATGTTCTGGACCAGCTGGAAGCTGGCGCTGTTCACCCTGATCATCGCGCCACTCGTGAGCGTGTCGATC
The DNA here is from genome assembly GCF_000420645.1 of Nevskia ramosa DSM 11499. Taxonomy (NCBI): domain Bacteria; kingdom Pseudomonadati; phylum Pseudomonadota; class Gammaproteobacteria; order Nevskiales; family Nevskiaceae; genus Nevskia; species Nevskia ramosa. The sequence goes on from NZ_ATVI01000009.1 coordinate 7,076, forward strand.
ACCTGGGTCAACCGCCGGTTCAGAAAGCTGTCGGCAAGGGTGCAGACCTCGGTCAGCGGCATCACCCATTCGGCCGATGAAGCGATCACCGGCCGCCGCATCCTCAAGCTCTACGGCGGCGAAATCTATGTGCTCGATGCCTTCCGGCGCATGGATGACTACCTGCGCCGACAGACCCTGAAGATGACCGCCAGTGGTGCTGCCAGCAACAGCGCGCTGGAGCTGATCGCCGCCATCGGCGTGGCGATGCTGGTGTTCGTGGCGACCGCACCCGGGATGATCGAAACGGTCAGCGCCGGCACCTTCGCGTCGTTCATTGCCGCGATGCTCAGCCTGCGTGCGCCGATGGCCTCGATGACCAGCATCAGCGAGCGCCTGCAGCGCGGCCTGGTCGCCGGCGCCGATCTGTTCTCGTTCCTCGATACGCCGGTGGAAGCCGACAGCGGCAGCCGTCCGCTCGCCCATGCCGAAGGCCGCCTGCGCTTCGACGACGTGCGCTTCGGCTACGAACTCGATGGCAGTGCCGCGCTCGACGGCGTGACGCTCGATATCGCACCCGGTTCGACAGTGGCCTTCGTCGGCCGCTCCGGCAGCGGCAAGTCGACCCTGCTGTCGCTGATCCCGCGCTTCTACGATCCGCATTCCGGCAGCGTGCTGCTCGATGGTCACGATGCCCGCGAATACAAGCTCAGCGACCTGCGCCGGCAGATCGCGCTGGTCGATCAGAACATCGTGCTGTTCAACGCGACGATCGCCGACAACATCGCTTACGGCTCCACCGGCGCGACCCGGGAGAAGATCGAAGAAGCCGCGCGCCGCGCCCACGCCTGGGAGTTCATCAGCCGCCTGCCGCAAGGCCTGGACACGATGCTTGGTCAGGACGGCGCCAATCTCTCCGGTGGCCAGAAGCAGCGCCTGACCATCGCCCGTGCGCTGTTCAAGGATGCGCCGATCCTGATCCTCGACGAAGCCACCAGCGCCCTCGACAGCGAATCCGAGCGCGCGATCCAGCAGGCGCTGACCGAGCTGATGCGCGGCCGCACGACCCTGGTGATCGCGCATCGTCTGTCGACCATCCAGAGCGCCGATCTGATCGTGGTCATGGATCAGGGCCAGATCGTCGAGCAGGGCACGCACGAGGCCTTGCTGACGCGCGACGGTGCTTACGCCGGGCTGCATCGGATGCAGTTTCGCGATGAAGCCGTGGCCGCGTAGGGTGGGCATGTTTCACCTGCCCACCGATTCGCGTTCGTCTGAACGCTGCACCGCGTGGGCAGGTTCGTAGGGTGGGCAAGCTGCATCTGCCCACCAATTCGCTCCGGCCTGCGCATGGCGCTGCGTGGGCAGATGAAGCCTGCCCACCCTACGTGGGGCGGGCGTTCGCTTGAAGCGCTGGCTCGAATCCCGTTGGTACGCCGCAGAACCCGCGCCGCTGGCGCTGCGTCCGCTCGCTTCGCTGTACGGCTTGATCGCCGATCACGTTGCCGCTTCGCGCAAGCGCGAAGCCATTCGCCTGCCGGTGCCGGTGATCGTCATCGGCAACATCAGCGTCGGCGGCACCGGCAAGACACCGCTGACCTTGTGGCTGATCGAGCAGGCGAGGGCGCTCGGCTTCAGGCCCGGCGTGATCAGCCGCGGTTATGGCGGTCGCGCGGCAAGCTATCCGCTACGTGTCACATCGACGACCGATCCGGCGGAATGCGGCGATGAACCTGCATTGATCGCCCGACGCAGCGGCGCGCCGCTGGCTGTGGCCCCGGACCGTATTGCGGCGGCGCGGCTGCTGATCGAGCAGGACGGCGTCGATCTACTGATCGCCGACGATGGCCTGCAGCATTACCGGCTCGCGCGCGATCTCGAACTCTGCGTGATCGATGGCGCGCGCGGCCTCGGCAATGGTGCACGGCTGCCGGCCGGGCCGCTGCGCGAACTGCCGTCACGGCTGGCGAAGGTCGATGCGGTGATCGTCAACGGCGCGCTATCAGCGCCACTGCCCGCACACGGCAGGCCGCAGCTGACTATGAATCTGGCGATCGAGCGGGCGTTGCCACTGGCCGGTGGCGAGCCGCGTTCGCTGCACAGCTTTGCCGGCCAGCGCATTCGGGCGATCGCCGGCATCGGCCATCCGCAGCGCTTCTTCTCGGCCCTCGAAGCCGCCGGGCTTGTCGTCATACCGCAAGCATTCCCGGATCATCATCGCTACACCGCCGGCGATCTTGCCTTCGACGACGGCCTGCCGCTGCTGATGACCGAGAAGGACGCCGTCAAGTGCGCGGCCTTTGCGCGTGATGGCTTGTGGTACGTGCCGGCCGAGGCGCAATTGCCGGAGGCTGATGCGGTGCATGTGCGAAAATTGCTGTCTGCTCTCAAATCACATCCGATCCTTTGAACGCTCCGATGCCCATGGACAAGCGCTTGCTCGACATCCTCGTCTGCCCGGTCACCAAGGGTCCGCTGACCTGGCATCCGGACGTGCAGGAACTCTGGTGCAAGGCCTCGCGCCTCGCGTATCCGGTGCGCGACGGCATTCCGGTGATGCTCGAGGAAGAAGCGCGGCATCTGCGCGAAGACGAGCTGAAGTAAGTACGCAAGCAATGTCCGGATTCCGCATCGTCATCCCGGCCCGGCTCGGCTCCACACGTTTGCCGCGCAAGGTGTTGCGCACGCTCGCCGGCAAGCCGCTGGTGCAATGGACCTGGGAAGCGGCCTGCCAGGTCGCCGGTCCGGAGTCCGTGGTGATCGCCACCGACGATGTCGAAGTGCTGGCCGCCTGCACGGCGTTCGGTGCCACGGTGCGGATGACGGATCCAGCGCATCAGTCCGGCACCGATCGGGTCAACGAGATCGCCACAGCCGCGGGCTGGGACGACGCTCAGATCGTCGTCAACCTGCAGGGCGATGAGCCGCTGATGCCGGTGGCGATGATCGTCGAAGCGGCGAAGCTGCTGGCCGATGATGCGAGTGCCGATATCGCCACGCTCTGCCATCCGCTGCATGCGCTGGAAGACTGGCTGAATCCGAATTTCGTCAAGGTGGTCCGTGCTGCCAACGGCCATGCGCTGTATTTCTCGCGCGCGCCGATTCCCTGGAAGCGGGAAGGGACCAGCCTGACGTCGCCGCTGCCGGCGGGCCTCGCGTTCCGCCACATTGGCCTGTATGCGTATCGGGTCGGTGCGCTGCGCCGCTTCAGCGCGCTGCCAACTTCGCCGCTGGAAAACTACGAAGCGCTGGAACAACTGCGTGCGCTTGAAGCCGGGCTGCGGATCGCGGTCGGCGTGTCCGATGTGCCGCCGCCGCGCGGTGTCGATACCGAGGCCGATCTGGCCGCAGTTGCCGCCGTACTGGAGTCGCGCGCATGAGCCGTCGCACTGCCGTGCTGCCGCCGGAAGTCCCGCTGTTGAGCTTCGGCCAGCGCATTCGTGCCTGGCTCAACATGCTGTTCGTCGATCACTCGATCTTCCGCTTCATCTACAACACGCGGATGGCAGTCACGCCGGAACTGCATCGCTGCGGTCACCCGATGCCCTACCAGTTGCGCGGCGCGCAGCGTGCCGGCATCAAGACCGTGCTCAGCCTGCGCGGCAACGAAACGCACCTGGGCTCGAATCAGCTCGAATGGGATACCTGCAAGCGGATCGGCCTGAATCTCGTCCATTTCCCGATCGGCTCGCGCAGCGCGCCGCAGCGCGATGAAGTGCTGGAGATCATCAACCTGCTCGAAACCCTGCCGAAGCCGCTGCTGATCCACTGCAAGTCCGGCGCGGACCGCGCCGGCATGGTGTCGACGATCTGGCAGTTGCTGCGCGGCGAAAGCTTCGACACCGCGATGCGCCAACTCGATTTCTGGCGCCACGGTCACATCAAGGCGGCGAAGACCGGCGTGCTCGATCAGCTGTTCTATACCTACCGCGATCACGTGGCCGCGCATCCGGGCACCACGTTCCCGGACTGGGTGGCGAACCATTACGACCCGGTAGCGGTGACCGCCTCGTTCAAGTCGAACTTCTGGGCCAACCAGCTCGTCGATCGCATCCTGCGTCGCGAATAAGTCTGTCGAGGCCAACGAAAAAAGCCGCGTCTTTCGACGCGGCTTTCTTGTTTCAGCGACGGCTCGAGATTCAGGCCGTGGCGTCGGGCTTCTTCTCCGCGTCTTCGGCCTTCTCGCCAGTCTTCTCGGCTGGCGTCGCAGCGGCTAGCGCGGCTTCGACCAGCTCGGCCGGAGCCGGGATGATGACCACCGGCGGCACGACCGGCGCTTCGACTTCCGCAGCAACCGGCGGCGCCGACTCGGCTGCCACGAACGCAGGTTCGACCACGGCGACGACGACCGGCTCCGCTTCTGCAGCCAGCGGCGCGGCCGCGGTGACCAGATCCGGCTCGGCAGCTGAAGGCTCGCTTTCGACCACGGGTGCTGCAACCGGAGACGGCTCGATCGTGGCTTCGACGATCGGTTCGATAACCGGTTCGGCGATTGGCTCGACCACGGCCACTTCAACCGGTATCGCCGGCGCAACGTCGACGGGAGCGGCAGCAATCACCGGCTCGGCGAATTCGACGGCAAACGGCGGCGCGGCGGATTCGGACAACGGCGCTTCGACCACCTGCGCTGCCGGTGCTGCTTCGATGACTGAAACGTCGACAGCAGCCTGCTCGACGGCGGGTTCGACCGCGATCGGCGCATCCAGCACGGTCAGCGTTTCGACCGCAGCTGGCGTTTCGATCGAGGCAGCAGCAATAGCGTCCTCAGTCTCTCGGGCAGCTTCCGGGGCGGTTTCCGGAACGACCGCTGCTTCGGCGACGACTTCGGTCCGCTGCGGACGCTGATCGCGACGCGGTGCGTAGCCTGGTTCGTCGCTGCCGGCGCGCGCTTCGATCGCGGCCGAGTCGAACATCGGCGAGGTATCGTCGGCCTGGTTCAAGCCGCCGTCGTTGTCGTCACCTTCACTGCCTTCGTCGCCTTCACCTTCGCTGCCAGGGGCGGCGTTCGGATTGCGCTCGCCGGCCTCGCCGTTGCGGCCACGACCGCGACCGCGACGACCGCGGCGACCACGACGGCCACCGCCTTCACGTCCTTCTCCAGCCGCGCCGGCCGGAGCCTGGCCTTCGCTCTGCGCCAGGGCAGCGGCTTCGCCGTCGACCGGTGTGTTGCTGTTCAGCAATTCGTCCATTGTTTCCGGTGCTGCCGACAGCGCGCTGACCATCGGCGCTGCGACCGTTGCAGCGGCAGCGGCAATGACTACTGGCGGTAATGCTTCGGCATCGCTGGACGCAACACCGGCGTTAGCCTGCGGCTGCTGGTTGCGCGGGTTCTGCTGCTTCGGCTGATTCTGCGGCTGGCGGGGCTGCTGCTGGCCGCCACGGTCGCCACGTCCTTCACCACGTCCCTCGCCGCGAGCCTGGCGATTGCCGTTCTCGCCGCCGCCATTGCGTGGCTCGTTGTTGCGATCGCGGCCTTCGTTGTTGCCACGGCCGTCACGGCGCTGCTGACCTTCCTGCTGCGGACGCTGGCCACGGCCTTCACCGCCGCGACCTTCGTTGCGGCCATCACCGCGCCCTTCACTGCGCCCGTTATCGCGATTGGCACCGTCACGGCGCTGCTGACCGTCCTGCGGACGGCCACCTTCGCGGCGACCATCGCCCCGACCGCCATCGCGCCGCTGCTGGCCTTGGCCCTGAGACTGGCCGCCGTTGCGCTGCGATTTCTGCTGATGGCTGTCGGACTGCTTCGGTGCCTCGGCCTTGCCGCCGCCGAACAGACCCTTCAGCCAGTTCCAGAAACCGCCGCCGCTGGCGACCGGCTGCATCACGGCGACCGGCGCCGGCACGTGCTTCGGCGCTGCAACCGGCGCAACCGGATCCGGCGCGTCGAGCGGCAGCGGGGCCGGCGCATTCGGCAGCACCAGCTTCACCGCGGCTTCACCACCGGCGCCACGCGGCGCCTGTTGCGGCGTGCCGTTGCCGGCCAGTGCGGCACGGGCGTCGGCCTTGTAGTCCTGCGGCAGGCGATAGCTCATGCCGGCGTTGTTTTCGAGCGTCAGATGATCGGCGCGAATCCGGGTGATCTCGTACTTCGGCGTTTCCAGCGTCTCGTTCGGCACCAGGGTGACCACCACCATGTAGCGCGATTCCAGCTCGGCGATGACGCCGCGCTTCTCGTTCAGCAGGTAGGTGGCAACGTCGACCGGCAGCTGCGCGATCACGCGGCCGGTGCGGTCCTTCATGCACTCTTCTTCGATCAGACGCAGGGCGGCGAGCGCCAGCGATTCGACCGAGCGGATCTGGCCGCGGCCTTCGCAGCGCGGGCAGGCGATCTGGGTGTGTTCGGACAGCGACGGGCGCAGGCGCTGGCGGCTCATTTCGAGCAGACCGAAGCGGCTCAGGCGGCCGACCTGGACGCGGGCGCGGTCGATATCGCAGGCGAGCTGCACGGCCTTCTCGACATCACGCTGATTCTTCGAGCTGTTCATGTCGATGAAATCGATCACGATCAGGCCGCCGAGATCGCGCAGACGCAGCTGGCGGGCGATTTCGTCGGCCGCTTCCAGATTGGTCTGCAGCGCGGTTTCTTCAATGCCGCCGCCGCCGGTCGCCTTCGCCGAGTTGATGTCGATCGCGGTCAGCGCTTCGGTGTGATCGATGACGATCGAGCCGCCGGACGGCAGGCGGACCATGCGCTCGTGCGCCGATTCGATCTGGCTTTCGACCTGGTAGCGCGAGAACAGCGGGATGTCGTCGCGGTACAGCTTCAGCTTGTGCTGCTCGGCCGGCATCGAGCGCAGCATCTGCGCCCGCGCTTCCTCGTAGATTTCGGCGTTGTCGACGATCACCTCGCCGATGTCCGGGCGCAGGTAATCACGCAGTGCACGCAGCACGACGTTGTTTTCCTTGTACAGCGGGAACGGTGCCGGCAGTTCGACGGCGGCGGACACGATGCGACCCCAGGTGTCGGCGAGCTGATCGAGATCGGTCTGCAGTTCCGGCGCCGAACGGCCCATGCCGTTGGTGCGGACGATGATGCCCATGCCGTCCGGAATCGCCAGCGCGGCGAGTGCTTCGCGGGCTTCTTCGCGTTCCTCGCCTTCTGCGCGGCGCGAAATGCCGCCGGCCTTCGGGTTGTTCGGCATCAGCACCAGGTAACGGCCGGCGAGGCTGACGTAGGTGGTCAGTGCCGCGCCCTTGTTGCCGCGTTCTTCCTTTTCGACCTGGACGATGATCTCCGAACCTTCGGCGATCAGCTCCCGCATGTTGCCCTTGCCGGCACCGCTGGCGGTGGTCCGGTAATAGTCCTTGTGGATTTCCTTCAGCGGCAGGAAGCCGTGACGCTCGGCGCCGTAGTCGACGAAGCAGGCTTCGAGGCTGGGCTCGACGCGGGTGATCTTGCCTTTGTAAACGTTGGACTTGCGCTGCTCGCGCGAGGCCAGTTCGATGTCAAGGTCGTAAAGCTTTTGTCCGTCGACGATGCCAACGCGCAATTCCTCGCGCTGCGTGGCGTTGATCAGAATTCTTTTCATTGATGCGGTCTCGATAGCTGTCTGGTGACACGCTCGACCGCGCAGAACGGGATGCGGCGCGTCTGGGGCGCGCCTCGATCGTTACGAAATTGTGATGGTTCGATCGTCGATTCATCCCCGCCTCGCGCGGGAACGCTGGATTGTGCGGAACGCCGGTCGAAAGACGGTCGGCGTAACTGTTTGGTGCTTAGCCTGGCGTTGACGGGGCGGGTGGTTTGTTACCATGCGGCCCGCCGGTTGGCGCCAGGTCCCGACGAAAGCCCCGAAAAACCTTTGGGCCTGACGCCGGAATCGTATTCGTCGCAACCGCGACAAACACATCGAAGTGTGCCATAGAAACCCGCGCCAACGATAGTTTTGCGTTGCCGCTCAAAGGCATGGCGCAGAACGTCGAAACGGGCCGCGTTGCCGGGTACGGCCGGTTTCCATGACGCCGCTGCGGGTGTCGTCGGCGACCGGTCGTTCAACCGTCATGTTTCATTTTCGCCAAGCCGGTATCGGCTTTGTTCATTACTGCCGAGATCGCCTTGAACCGCAAAGCTCCTCCTTCATCCTCCGCCCGGCCGTCTTCGCGGCCGAAGCCCCGCCCGGCATCCTCCGAGCGTCCGGCGGCGCGTTCGCGTCCGGAAGGCAACGATCGCCCGGCCCGGCCCGTTTCAGCGCGTCCGGGCTCGTCGGCAGGCAAGCCGTACAAGCCGGCTTCGAAGTCGGCCGGCCGGACAGATTCCCGTCCGGATTCACGGCCAACTCGGCCCGGTGCACGTCCGGGTGGGCCGAAGGGCGGCAGTTCTGCCGGTGCTCCGGCGTCGGTGCGACCGACGCAGCGGCCCAACTCGAAGCCGAGCCCGCGCTCGGCGCGGCCGCCGGAATCGCTGAGCGAGTTCATGGCGGCGTCGAAGCCGAAGCCGGGCGCGAAGTCCGAGCTGCGCAAGTCCGATCGGACCGCGCGCCCGAGCGCGCCGCGCTACATGACCGCCAAGAGCAGCGCCCCGAAAGCGGCGTCGCCAGGACGGGATGGCCAGCGGCCAGCCTCGTCGCGGGACGGCGACTTCAGTCCGCGGCCGACCTCGCGTCCGCCGACTCGATCAACGGTCAGGTCTGCAGACCGGACGATCGCCGCCAAGCCGGCGTCCGGCCCCGCCGCGACCAAGCGTGCAGGCAAGCCAAAGTCGACACCGAAATTCACCCGCGAAAATCGCCCGGGCAAGGCTGTCGAAGCAGCCGCCGACAAGGAGCTGCTGCCCACCGTCGTCGTCCACATGACGATCACCGCCAACGAGGACGGGCAACGGGTCGACAACTACCTGATGAAGTGCCTGCCGGGCGTGCCGAAATCGCACATCTATCTGATCCTGCGCTCCGGCCAGGTACGGGTCGATGGCGGCCGGGTCAAGCCGGATCGCAAGCTGGCGCTGGGCGAGGAAGTGCGCATTCCGCCGGTCCGTCTCGCCGAGAAGAGCGAGCAGATCCGTGCGCCGGACGCGGTGCTTAACCGCTTGCGTGAAGCGATCGTCTATGAGGACGAGCATTACCTGGCGATCTGCAAGCCGGCCGGTCTGGCTTCGCACGGCGGCACTGGCATCGCCTACGGCGTGATCGAAGCCGCGCGCGGCTGGGGCAAGTACGACTTCCTCGAACTCGCCCATCGTCTCGATCGCGATACCAGCGGCTTGTTGCTGCTGGCCAAGTCGCGTGTCGGTCTGCTCAGGGCCCAGCGCGCGTTCCGCGAAGGCCTGGCCGACAAGCGCTACTTCGCGCTGATCGTCGGCCGGCTGCAGGGCGGGGCGCGGGATGTCGACGCGGCTCTGGTCAAGCGCTCGATTCCGGGCGGCGAGCGGTTCATCGATATCGACGAGGAAGACGGCAAGCCGTCGAAGTCGCGCTTCGTGCCGCAGGCGCATTACAAGGATGCGACGCTCTGCGAAGTGCACATCTACTCCGGCCGCACTCACCAGATTCGCGTTCACGCGCTGGCGCTCGGTCATCCGGTGGCCGGCGATCGCAAGTACGGCCTGCGCGACGATCAGAAGCCGATCCGCGACCTGGGCCTGCGTCGCATGTTCCTGCACTCGCACTTCCTGCAGCTGCCGGCCGACGGCGAGTTCGGCAAGCTGATCCTCAACGCGCCGATGACCGAAGAGCTGCGGCAGTTCCTCGAGGTGCTGGGGCCGGGTCGCTGAAGCAAAGGCTGATTCGATGTCCACTTACGAATTGCTGATCTTTGACTGGGACGGAACGCTCGCCGACTCCGCCGGCCACATCGTCAGCACCACACAGAAGGCGATTCTCGATCTCGGCCTGCCGCCGCGCGAGAACCATCAGATCGCCGAATTGATCGGCCTTGGGCTGCAGGACGGCATGCGCCGCCTGTATCCGGAGTTCGATCCGAACTGGGTGATGGCCCAGCTGTTCGCGCATCGCCGCGAGTCCGGGCTGAAGATTCATTCGACGCCGCTGTTCGCGGGCGCTGTCGAGTCGCTGCAGGCGCTGCGCGGGCAGGGCTTCCGGCTGGCGGTCGCCACCGGCAAGCCGCGCGCCGGGCTCGATGGTGCGTTCGACGAGCATGACGTCCGGTCGCTGTTCGAGATCAGTCGTTGCGCCGATGAAACCGCCGACAAGCCGCATCCGCTGATGCTCGAGGAGATCCTCCGCGAGACCGGTGTGGCGGCGGGCCGGGCGCTGATGATCGGCGATACCGAATACGACGTGGCGATGGCGGCCAGCATCGGCATGCCGGCGCTCGGCGTTGCCTGTGGTGTCCACGCGCCAGGGCGGTTGCTCTCGGGCGGTGCTGTCGCGGTAATCGAGGACGTCAGTGCGCTGCCGAACTGGTTGCTACGGTAAGGCGCAGCCCGCTTCTGCGAGCATCCGCCGCACGGCGATCAGCGGCAGGCCGACCAGGCCAGTGGCGTCTTCGCTGTCGATCGCTTCGACCAGCGAGATGCCCAGACCTTCGCTCTTGAAGCTGCCGGCGCAGTCGTAGGCCGGTTCGGCGTCCAGATAGCGTTCGATCTCGGCATCGCTCAATTGCCGGAAGCGCACGCGGGTGTGATCGACGTGGCGCAGTACCCGGCCGCTGGCTTCGTGGAGCAGCGTGACTGCGGTGATGAAGCTCACGGTGTTCCCGGCCTGCGCCTGCAATTGCGCGATCGCCCGTTCGCGATTGCCGGGTTTGCCGAGCACGGTGTCACCCAGAGCGGCGACCTGATCCGAGCCGAGTACCCAGCGCTCCGGGTGCTGACGCGACAGCACGCGCGCCTTGGCGAGGGCCAGCCGCTCCGCGAGCTGCAACGGTGTCTCGCCGGGCTGGCGGCTCTCATCGGCATCCGATGGCATCGCCATGAACGGCAGGCCGAGGCGGGCCAGAAGGCTGGCGCGGTAGCGGGAACCAGACGCAAGAATCAGCGGAAATTCTGAATTGATCAGAGACATATGTGTATTGAAGATTTCGATTTCGTGAAGGCCGCTGATAGAGTTCTCTCATGAACGAACCGGTCAAGAAAACTGCGCAGCGCATTCTGCCCCTGCACGCCAAGGTATCGAGCGCGCTGACGCGCGAGGCGAGCTACGCCGGCAGTCTGCCGGTGTCGCGGCTGGAACGTCTGAAGCAGGCGCTGGCGGATCTCCACGACACGCCGCAGACCGATCTGCAGATCGAGTTGCAGTTGCGTCGTGACAAGACCCGCGCGCCGAAGCTGGAAGGGCGGGTGCGCGGCGAGCTGACAATGACCTGCCAGCGCTGCCTGAAGCCGTTCCAGTTCGTGCTCGATGCGGCGATCGATCTGCGCCTGGTGTTCAACGAGGAAGAGGAAAACCGGGTGCTGAAGGACGCCGAGCCTTATCTCGTCGAGGACGATCAGCTGCCGTTTCACGTCATCGTCGAAGAGGAAGTGCTGCTGGCGCTGCCGTTCTCGGCGCGCTGCGAACGGGACGATTGCACGCCGCTCTGATTTCGCCTCATTTGTTGTACATGTTCGGGGTCAATCAGGGTAGAATTCGCGCCCCTGGGCGAACCTTGCCCACCGGAGTTCCCCAATGGCTGTCGCAAAATCAAAGAAGTCCCGTTCCCGCCGTGGCATGCGCCGCGCCCATGATGCGCTGAGCGCGCCGACCCTTTCGGTCGACTCGACCTCGGGCGAAACGCATCTGCGTCATCACGTCACTGCCGACGGTTTCTACCGTGGCAAGCGCGTGATCGAGATGAAGACGGTCGAAGTCGCGGAAGAAGCCTGAGCTTCTTCGCGGCGACTGAACCGCGCCTAGCTCGGCTTCAGTCGCTGCCAGGCGCAATCATGTGAGCTACTCATGAACGCGCCGATCCTGCTGGCCCTTGACGCGATGAGCGGTGACCACGGTCACCGCATCGTCGTGGAAGCGGCCCTGCGGGCGCTGGACGAACATCGCCGCCTGAGCCTGATCCTGGTCGGTGATGAAGAAACCCTGCGCAAAGCGCTGGTCGCGCATCGTCACATCGACGATCCCCGGCTGACGATCCAGCACGCCTCGGAAGTGGTGGCGATGGACGAGGCGCCGTCGAAGGCGCTGCGCGGCAAGAAGGATTCGTCGATGCGGGTCGCGGTTGACCTGGTCAAGCAGAAGCGTGCCCAGGCTGCCGTCTCGGCCGGCAATACCGGCGCGCTGATGGCAATTGCCAAATTCGTGCTGAAGACGCTGCCGGGCATCGATCGTCCGGCCATCATTTCGCCGTTGCCGACGGTCAAGGGTGCTACCCATGTGCTCGACCTCGGAGCCAATGCCGCCTGCACCTCCGAACAGCTGTTCCAGTTCGCGGTGATGGGTTCGGCGCTGGTCACCGCGCTGAACGGCATCGAGCGGCCTCGGGTCGCCTTGCTGAACATCGGCGAGGAAGAGATCAAGGGCAACGAGACGATCAAGCAGGCGGCGGCGATGATCTCGGCGTCGAAGCTGAACTACTGCGGCTTCATCGAAGGCGATGGCATCTTCCTGCACCCGGCCGATGTCGTGGTCTGCGATGGCTTCGTCGGCAATGTCGCGCTGAAAGCCGGCGAGGGCGTGGCCAAGCTGGTCGGCCATTTCATGCGCGAGGAATTCACTCGCAATGCTGGTACCAAGCTGGTGGGGCTCATTGCCCGCTCGGTGCTGCGCGCACTGGCCAAGCGCATGGATCCGCGCCGCTACAATGGTGCCAGTCTGGTCGGCCTCAACGGCAACGTGATCAAGAGCCACGGCGGCGCCGATGCGCTGGCCTTCGCCAATGCCATCACGGTGGCGATGCGGGCCGTCGAGCACGACGTGCCGGCGCGCATCTCCAGCCTGCTGGCCGAAGCCCTGAGCGCCCAGCCGAAGTCCATACCGGTCTAGCGCTGGCGCCGTGAACCGCTTCCGCGCCAATCCCAAACTTCTGGCGCCACTGCTCGCTGGCATGGCGATGATCGGGCCGTTCTCGATCGACGCCTTCTTCCCGGCCTTTCACGCGATCGAAGCCGAGCTCGGCGTGACGCCGGCGGCCATGCAGCAATCCCTGAGCCTGTATCTCGCGGCGTATGCGGCGATGTCGCTGCTGCATGGGCCGCTGTCCGATGCCTACGGCCGGCGCGGTGTGATCCTGTGGTCGATGCTGCTATTCGCGGCGGCCACTGCCGGCTGCGCGCTCGCCACCTCGTTCGAGATGCTGCTCTGCTTCCGCGTGCTGCAAGGCGTTTTCGGCGGTGCGGGCATGGTCGTCGGCCGGGCGATCATCCGCGATCGTTTCGACGGTGCCGATGCGCAGCGGCTGATGTCGCAGGTCAGCTTCATCTTCGGCTTCGCGCCGGCGATCGCGCCGATCATCGGCGGCTTCGTGCTCGGCGCAGCCGGCTGGCGAGCGATCTTCTGGCTGCTGGCCGGCTTCACCTTGTTTCTGGTCCTGGCCTCGCTGGCGGCGCTGCCGGAAACCCATCCGCGCGAACGGCGGACGCGATTCGCGCTGCGGCCGCTGCTGCGCACCTATCGCGCGGTGGCCAGTGATCGCCGCTATCTGCTGCTGGGTTTTGCCGCGGCACTGAACTTCGGCGCGATCTTCACCTACATCTCGGCAGCGCCCTCGGTAGTGCTCAGCATCCTGCATCTGAGCGAGACCGAATTCGCCTGGCTGTTCGTGCCGATCATCGGCGGCATGATGTCGGGCTCGGCGCTGTCGTCGCGGCTGGCCGGCAAGATCGACGCCTTAAGGACGGTGACGATCGGCTTCATCCTGATGAGCATCGGCGCGGTGCTGAATCTGGCCGGCAGCCTGTGGCTGACGCCGTCAGTGCCCTGGTTCGTGCTGCCGATCGGCCTGATCGGCATGGGCGTGACCCTGTCCTTCCCGACCTTCACCTTGCTGATGCTCGATCGCTTCCCGGCCGTGCGCGGCGCTGCTGCCTCGGTGCAGGCGACGATCAGCCTCGGGGTCGCGTCCATCGTATCGGGCGTGCTGTCGCCGCTGGTCAGCGCCTCGCCACTGGGGCTGGCCTGCGCGTCCACCGGCTTGACGATCAGCGGCTATCTGCTCTGGCGCATCTACCTGCGGATCACGCCGAACTGTGGCCCGGATGTGTTGAGTGCCCGGCTAGAACCGGCGTCGACGGCCACGCCGTCATCGACCTAGCTGACGCTGCTCAGTCGCCGCTGAGCACCAGCTGTCCGTTGAGCGTCGCCGAGCGGCTGTTGTCGGCGCTATGCAACTGGGTGCCGATCAGCGCAAGCGTTCGCGAACCACGCGCATCCGGTGCCGAGAAGCTGGCGCCAGCACAGGCAGCGGCGACGCAGCGCAAGCCTTCGCCAGACATTTCGATGCTGCGGATCGCGCCGGCCTGATCGGTGCGCAGCTTGATCACGCCGCCATCGACATTGCTGAAGCTGTAGACCGGCAAGCCGTCTTCGCCCTGCGCATAGCCATTGCCGCCGAAAGCGCAGAAGCGCGTGTAGCTGTTGTCGCTGAAATTCAGGGTGACGCCGGTATCGCAGACCGCGCCGACATTGCCGAGCGCGCTGAGCCGGGCGGTGAGGATCACAGGGCCGTCCTGAGTGCCATCGTCCACCGGCGCTTCCCGCGCCAGTGCCGTGCCGCTCAGCGTGATGTTCTGCCGGCCGTTGAAGTCGGGCTTGCCGAACATCAGGCCCGAGCAGGCCTCGCCATCGCAGCCGTACTCCGGGCTTCGATGACCGTACTCGACGCGGGTTGCGGCGCCCGCCGTGGTGTCGATCAGCAGGTAGGCATCGCGGCCCAGCACGTAGCGATAGCGGCGCCGGCTGCCGGTCTGGCTGGCCAGCGCCGAATCGGCACAGTGTTGCTCGGTCTTGCCGGCCGCCGAGGTGATGACGACCTCGCCCTCGCGGCAGGCCTCATCCGGGCTTTGCTTCCCGGCGGGTACCGCCGGCGGAAGCGACGTTACCTCAGCTGGTGCTGCCTGCTCGCCCCTGGCAACAGTCGTTGACGGCACGACGCCGTCAACGACCGCAACCGGTTCCGGCGCCGCCGTCCACCAGCGAAGCACCACTACCAACAGCGCAATGGCAAGCAAGGCTGCAACGATCAATCGCTTCATGGACGAGGGGCGGCGGTAGTCAGGCAGGGATCAAGGGCGCAGGCCGTTGACCGGAACCAGGAAGCGGCACTGGCCTTCTTCGCCGCCCTGACGGACGCCGACGACATTGCCCGAGGTCGTGGTCTTCGGTGGCTTGGTCAGGCGGGCGGCGACGAAATACCAGGCCGAGGTGGCGACGCTGGAGCCGTCCGGATCATCGAAATTGATGTCGCTGCGGAAGCTGACGTAATCGTTGTTGCGGGCCGGATTCAAGCCTTCTGGCGAGCCCGGGTACTGGTTGAGGCCCTGCGCGGTACGGCCAGCCAGCCAGATGCCTTCGTCGGCACCGTCGAGACGATAGGCCACCGAGGTGTCGATGCCATTGAAGCCGATGCGGCCCAGATCGTTGACCTCGAAGAAGTCCGGATCTTCCGCGCCGCAGGTGGCCAGCGGTGGCTGCCAGCGACGATCGTTCAGCGTGATGCGAATGCCGAACACGTAGTCGGTGGTGGTGCCGCGGCGCCAGATGCGGTCATCGAGACGGCCGACTTCGGTGCCGTTGGCAATCACTGCCTGGCTATTGTTCGATGCGTACAGCGCCCAGGTGTTGCCGCCCAGGCCCGGGAAGGTGCGCACGCCATTGGTGGTGGTCGGGAACGCGCCGCTGACCTGGCAGACGCCGTTGATCGGATTGCGATTGGACTCCGTGCCCTGGCAGACCTTCAGCACCGGCGTGCCGGCGGTGGTCAGAACTTCGAAGCCGGCGAACGACGGTGCCGCCGCCAGGCCCAGACCCAGGCCGGCCGCGAGGCTCAACAAACTGCGCACATGCTGTTTCATGACATCTCCCCTGTTGCAGGACGGAAGTCGACGAGGCTCCGAATGAGCACCCGTCCTCCGTCAGTAATCGAATGCTTTGTTCGAGCCTCGGCACTGCGGCTGGCAACGGGTACGGGTGTCGATCCGGCTCCCGTACCCGTTGCTGGATCCTCAGGCCGGCTTTATGGCTTCAGGCCGTTCAGGTTCACTGAGAACTTGCACTGGCCTTCCTCGCCGCCCTCCGACAGGCGGATGGCGTTGGCGACGGCGCTGCTGCTCGGCGCCGTGGACAAGGTCACGCGCACGAACATCCAAGCCGAATTGGCGTTGCTCTGGGCGTCCGGATCATCGATGTTGACGTCGGTCCGGAAGTTCACCCAGTCGGTACTGCGCGCCGGGTTCAGGCCTTCCGGCGAGGTTGCGTATTCGTTGAGGCCCTGGTTGGTACGCCCGGAGAACCAGGCGCCTTCCTCGGCCGAGCCTTGCCGGTAAGCGATCTGCAAGCCGGTACGGCCGGTGAAGCCGTTGCGGAACATGTCGTTGACTTCGAAGTAGGTTGGCGTGGTGCTGGAGCAGGACGCCGAAGGCGGCGTCCACAGCGTGTTGACCATCTGCAGCCGGAAGCCGAACACGTATTCGGTGGTGGAGCCGTTGCGCCAGATGCGGTCGTCCAGGTTGCCGATCGTCGTGCCGTTGGCGATCACCGCCTGATTGTTGTTGGTTGCATAGACGGCCCAGTTGCTGCCGCTCAAACCGGGGAAGGTGCCGGGCGTGCTGCCGGTCGGAAAGTTGCCGGTGACCTTGCAGACGCCGGTGGTGGGATTGCGGTTCGCTTCGGTGCCCTGGCACAGCTTCAGGACGGTGGTGCCGCTATCGGTGATCGTTTCGAACGCCGCCTGTGCCGGCATTGCCGCGGCAGCCAGGCCGATGCTCGTCAGCGCCAGCTTGGCGCCCAACCATTGCTTGTTCTTCATCGTCTTCTCCTCGTTTCACACCCAGGTCTGTCGATGCCGTTCTGGATGAACGACATCCGCCATTGAAAATGCTGTTTCAGGATTTGCCGAACTGATACGAAAGCCCGCCGAAGAACCCGCGCGGCGCACCGGGACCGACGAAGGTCGTGTTCTGGTGTTCGTTCGAGTTGTAGTTGAAGCCGCCGGGGCCGATCGCGCCGTTGACGCTGGGCGTGTACGGCGTCACGCCGAGCCGGCCGGCGCTGAAGTAGGTCTGGTCGAGCAGGTTGGTGATCCGGGCGAACACCGTGAAGCCGCGCGGCAACTGGTACGAGGCATCGAAGTTGATGACCGCGTAACCGGGCACGTAGCCCTTCTCGGTGAACGGCCTGCCGCCGGTGAACTGGCTGCCGTTCGAGACGATCGGCCCGAAGCCGTCGGTGATCTGATCGGTGCCTTCGGGCTGGTGGGCGTTGTTCTCGTTGCCGCGCACGAAGGAACGCGAATGAGCGATGGCGCTCAGGCCCAGCTTGAACGCCCGGGTCAGACGCCAGTCGACGCCGGCGGTGAGGTTGTGCAGCGGCACGCCGGGCAGCAATGCGCCGGGATCAATGCGAATCGCTCTGAAGGTGCCGCGGCCGTTGTTGGCATCGGCGGTCGGTGACAGCACGTTGCCGGGCGTCGAGTTCTGGTTGAAATCGGCACTCGAATTGTTCGGGCTCAGCACATAGAACTCGGACTCGAAGGTCGCCGAGGTCAGCGAGTAGCTGGCACGCAGATCGAACTGGCCGGCGCTGCCCTTGATGCCGAGTTCGAAGCCTTCACGGCGGGTCTTGTCGATGGTGTCGAAGAAGCTGCGCGTTGGTGAGGCACCGGCGAAATAGATGTCGTCCTTCAGATCGGTGCGGAACACGCTGGCATTCCATTCCCAGCCGCCGAACACCTGTCCGCGAGCACCGACTTCCGCCGACAGCGAACGGATCTGCGGCAGATAGGGATCGCCGGACAAGGCGGTGGGTAGCGCGCAGGTCGGGCCGACCTGGCTGCGCGGCGCGGTTTGCGGCGGCACATAGACGCCGGTGACCGGATCGATGAAGCCGGGCACGGTCTGGACCGGGGTCGGATCATAGGCGCAGCCCAGTTCGATCACCGACGGCGCACGCGCGCCGCGGCTGACATTGGCGTACAGGTTCACCGTCGGGATCGGCAGCCAGTTCAGGCCGAACGAGGGATTGAACGAGTAGAAGCCGAACTTCTCCCGCGTTACATCCTGGGCTTCACGCGCCAGGTTGTTCGGGATGATCGGCCCGAGCGTGTCCGGGCAGGAGGCCAGATCGTTGGTCGGGCAGAGGATGAAGGTCGGCTCGCGGTTCAGCACCTCGTGAATGTCTTCGCCGATGCGCGCGGTGACCTGGTTGTCGACCTTGTTGATGTTGTAGCGGGCCGACAGGGTCACGAACAGATTGTCGCGAGCGCTCCAGGTTTCGCTGAAGTACGCGCTCCAGGTCCGCGAAGTGCCGTTGAAGGCATTGATGGTCAGCGGATTGGCACCTGCGTAATACAGAGGATCGATGTTGTCCGGATCGAGATAGACGCGGCGGTTGTCATCGATCAGCGCCAGCTGCTGGGTGGCCTTGTAGTCGGCCTTGCTGTCGTCGTAGGAGGCACCCAGCAGCAGCTTGTGATCGTCGAGATTCAGGTTCCACTGCAGCGCGCCGCCGTAGGTGAGCTGGCCAACCCGGGTGCGGGTATAGACGCCGTTCGGTGTGCCTTCGACGACACCGGATGCGGTACCGGTCTCGCCGGTCACCGGGTTGAATCCGTACGCGCCGTTGCGGGCCGTGCCGAGCCTGCGGACGTTGCTGCACAGGCCTTCGAGGAACGGATCGTTTAGCGGTGGCTGGAAGCCGCCGCCGGTAACGGTGTCGCGCAAGCCGTCGCCATTGACATCGGCATATCGGCAGACCGGGTCGTTTGGATTGGTGATCTCCCGGTTGGCCTGGTTGCCGCTGAAGAAAAACTCGTCGAAGTCGTCGTAGGCATCGCCGTTCAGGCTCTTGCGGCGGCTGTCGCGGCGATAGACCTGGGTGGTCAGGCTGGTCTTGTCGGTGAGATCGAACAGGCCGGACAGATTGATCTGCGAGGCCCGGTTGCGGGTTTCGTCCGGCGAGGTGAATACCGCCGAGTGGTCCTCGCGGAACAGCTCGATGGGCACCAGGCCGTTGCCGATCAGGCGGTTCTCGGAAACCAGCGCGCTGGCGGTGATGGTACCGAAATCGAGCCGGTAATCGCCGCGGCCGAAGCCCTGTACCAGCCGGCTCGGCGAGTTGTCGCGCCAGCCGTCTTCATCGAAGTAGTGGACGGCACCGAAGCCGGCCAGCGGCCCCTGGCTGCCACCGGCGGCGACCTGGACCTGGCGCCGTCCGAACGAGCCGGCCAGTGCATCGGCCTCGACGCCCTTGGCGGTGAAGCCGCTCTTCGAGCGCAGGCTGATCGCGCCACCGAGCGTGTTCAGGCCGAACACCGGATTCGAGCCGGGGAACAGATCGAGCCGCTCGATCGCATTGGTCGGCAGCAGATCCCAGTTGACGATGTCGCCGAACGGTTCGTTGACCCGCACGCCATCGAAGAACACCGACAAACCCTGCGGCGTACCCAGCTGCGGGCCGGCGGTGAAGCCGCGGAAGGTCACGTCGACCTGGAACGGATTGCCCTGGTAATCGTTGACGGTGACCGACTGCAGGCGGTTGTTGAAGAAATCGGCGATGCCGATCGAATGCGAGGCGCGAATCTCGTCGGCGGTGGCGCTCTGGATGGCGCTGGGAATCTGGTCGCGGGTCAGGTTCAGGCTAGGCAGCGGGCCGATCGATACCGGCGGCCGATCGCCTTTGACGTCGACTGGGCCCAGCTCGATCTTCGCCGGGCCTTTCGGGCTGTCGGTGGCCGCCGGCGGTGGTGTCGTGTCGGTCTGGGCAAGGGCATCGGCGACGAACATCATCAGGCCGACCGCAAAAAGGCGGGCAGCGGGGCGTTGGCGGAATCGGTTCATGGTTCGCCCCGGGTCAGTCATTGAAGCTGCGATCCGGCGCGGTCAGCAGCTGACCTTGCAGGCTGACTCGGCGATCGCCCGGCCGGTCGCCGAGCAGCACTTCCGGCACCGTGATCGGCGCGATGGTCACTACATGGGCACTCTGGGCATTGGCCGGGCCGATGGTCACCGCCGACAGGCAGCCGGCATCGGTGCAGGCGAAGCTTTCTCCTTGTGCGCGGTCGTACTGGAGCCTTCGGACCAAGCCGGCAGGACTGGCGATGATCGCCAGGGAGGACTCGCTGCGCGCCTGATTGTTGGCGAAGCCGTAGACGTAGTCGCCGAGCTGGGCTCCGGGAAACTGGCCGATGTTGGCGTCACGGATCACGAAACCGCTGACCGTGCCCTCGTCGATGTCATAGGGCGGGCAGACATCCCAGTTGTCGGTTTCGCCTTCGACTCGTACGCGCACCGTTTCGCTGGCAGGAAACTTCGAGCAGTCCGGCGGAATTCGATCGATGCGGTTGCCGAGATTGATGCCGCCATCGAGCGTCACCGGTGTGCCGCCGCTCAGGCTTTGCAGCACCGTGCCGCTCAGGCTCAGCGTTCGCTCGGCATTGGTCAGGTTGCCAAGCGCAATGAACTCGCTCAGCGATGCACCGTTGCAGGCGTCGCCGACGCACTCGAACAAGGGCAGCAGCGCCCGATTGTTTTCATCTTGCTGGAACAGCGTGATGCTCAGCAGCCGATTGCCGTCGACCCGCACTTCCGGCACCGGGAGCACATCGACGCCGGAGCGATAGACATAGCGCGAGCTGGCCACTGCCTCGAATCGAACATTGGCGCTGGCGCACTGCGCCGTCGCGGTGCCATCGGCAAAGGCGACGAACAGCGCCAGTCCTTCGACGCCATCGCAGTTGATTGCCGGCCGGCCCGGTACGCCGCCGATCGCGGTGCCCACCAGCTGCGCGGTGCTGCCGTCGTCGGCGCTCAGCACGGTGTTCGAGAAAGTCAGCGGCCGCGAGCGATCGCTGACTTCGCCGCCGACCATCACCAGGCTGCAGCTCGTCTCGATGCAGCTGTACAGCGGCAGGCCGGAGCGACGCAGCTCGATGCCGATCACCGTGCTGTCGCGCAGCCGCAGGGCGAGCGTGTTGCCGCGGATGTCGAACAGGCGGAACACCAGCACCGAGGCGTCGGCCTCGTCCGGCAGCGCATCGCGGCTGACCGGGCAGAATTGGTAGAACTCAGGCCCCACGGTGATGCCGATCTGCTCGCGGGCGCAGCGCGCCAGTTCGTCGATGCGGTTGTTCGGATAGCTGCCGGGAACGAACTGGTTGCGCGCGATGCTCGCGCTCAATGCGGCGAGCGTGTCGTACATCGGATCGCCTGCCACTTCGGCGAACGGCGTGGTCACCCAGTCGCCAGTGGCGACCGATGCCGGCACGACGATGCCGAGTTCCTGACGCAGCAGGCGCACGACGGTGGCCTGGGCGCTGGTGATCGCGGCATCGGTGAACGGCGCGAAGTCGGCGATCCGCGCGGCGATCGGAATGCCGCCGGCGCTCAGCAGCCGGTTGAAATAGGTCACCGGTTCCTGACGGGCAAGCTCCAGCACCACCAGTTGGGTCAGCGGCGTGACGTTGATCGTGCCGCTGTTCGCCCGCGTGACCGCTGCGAGCTTGAGCGGAACGGCGTCCGGGTTGGCGAGCGGATCGGCGCTGCCGATCACCAGATAGGGCGCGGTCAGCGCCGCCAGCGGCACGATGAATTGGCCGTTCTGGCCAAAGCGGCCGTCACGAGGAAAGGTGCCATTGCTGGCCACCTGAACCTCGATACGCGAGGTCGCCTGGCCAATGCTGACGATGCCGGAGAAGGTCGGCAGCACCGGCGGCGGATCGGCGATGCGGCCGTTGTCGCGGCCACAGCCGGCGAGCAGCGCCGCTGCGAGCAGGCTGGAAACGCAGCGCAGGCGCTTGTTCATGCGCGCCTCCGCCGTCGTACCAGCAACAGCGCCAGCAGCCACAGCGGATTCATCGCACCGCCGCCGCCCGATGACGGCGCCGGACCAGGACCGGGGCCGGGCCCGGGTCCTGGATCGGTGGCCGCTGCCGTCGTGGTCCGGTACTGGGCGCTGAGATTGCCGATGGCCACGGTGGTCACCGTCGTGGTGCCGGGACGATCGGAACTGGTGTGGCGCACGCGCAGGCTGTCACCGTTGGCGATGATGCCGACCGGCGTCACGAACGGCCCGCCGTTGATCGAGTACTCGCCGTTGATGACCGAGATCGGCGTCGGCACTTCGATGCCGCTGACCGTGATCGCGTTCGAGACCTGCGCGGTCAGCAGCGCGGTGCCATCGACGGCCGTGAACGCATAGGCATCCGGCGCGGTATCGGCAGCGCGGGTGGTGACCACGAAGTCGCCGGCGACACCGCCGATGGTCAGGGTCGCCCGGCTGGTGGTGGTGAAGCCGGCGGCCGCGATGTGCTCGACTCTGATCGCTGCGCCATTACCGACCAGCCCCGGCTCCGCGGTGAACGCCGCGCCGTTGACCGAGTAGCGGCCGTTGGCGACGGCGATCGGCACCGGTGCTTCGAGGCCGGCGACGAACACGGTCGCCGAGATCACCGTGTCGCCCGGCACCGCGCCGCTGATAGCTGCGATCACGAAGGCATCGGGGATCACATCCGCCGCTCGCGTGGTGACGTTGAATCCGGCTGACACGCCGCCGATGTTCAGGGTCGCCGTGGTGGTGGACGCGAAGTCGCTGCTGGCGGTTTGCTGCACGCGCACGTTGTCGCCGTTGGCGATGCTGCCGGTTTCCGCCGTCGCCGCGCCGCCGTTGATCGAGTACTGGCCATTGACCACGCTGATCGTCGCCGGTGCTTCGATGCCGCTGACGATTACCGCGCCGCTGCTGATCACGGCCCCCGGTTCTGCGTTGTTGAACGGCGCGAAGCTGAAGCCGTTCGGCACGGTGTCGGCACCGCGGGTGGTGACGCTGAAGCTGCCGGTGACGCCGCCGAGGTTGACCGTCGCCGTCGTCGTGGTTGCCGGCAGACTCGCCGCCGTCTGCTGCAGGCGCAGGCTGTCGTTGTTGCTGATCAGGCCGGCGAGGGCGGTGAACGGCCCGTTGTTGATCGAATACAGGCCACCGGAAACCGTGATTGCCACCGGCACTTCGAGACCACTGACGACGCTGGTCGCCGAAGTCACCAGCGCACCGGGTTCCACACCGGTCACCGAAGCGAAGCTCGGCGCATCGGCGGTGAAGTCGCCGGCGCGGGTGGTGACCGTGAACGTGCCCTGCTGGCTGCCGATGCTCAAGCTGGCCGATACCGGCGTCGAGAACTGTGCCGAGGCGGTCAGCCGCAGGCGCACCGTGTTGCCGTTGTCGACCGTGCCCGGCGTGGCGGTGAACGCGCCGCCGTTGATCGAGTACAGACCGCCGGTGACGCTGATCGCCGCCGGCCCTTCGAGGCCTGAGACGGTGATCGCGGCCGAGGTCACGGTGGCGCCGGGTTCGGCGTTGCTGACCGGCGCGAAACTGAACGCGCCCGGCGTGCCGTCGGCGGTTCGGGTGGTGACGTTGAAGCCGCCGCTGACGCCGCCGATGGTCAGCGTCGCCGTCGTCGTGGTCGCCGGCAGATTCGAGGCGGCGCGCTGCACACGCACCGTATCGCCGGCATTGACCAGAGTGGCACCACCGACGAACGCCCCGTTATTGACCGAGTACAGGCCGCCGCTGATCGAGATCGGCGTCGGCGAATTGATGCCGGCGACGGTGATCGAGTTGGAGATCACCAGGCTGTTCAGTTCGGCGCCGGTAGCCGGCGTGAATGCGAACGGCGCCGGTGTGGTGTCCGGTGCGTCGACGGTGGTGACGCTGAACGGAATCGCCAGGCCGCCGATGTTCAGCGTGGTGACGGTGGTCGTCGAGAACGCGGTCGAGGCCGACTGTTGCACGCGCACCACGTTGCCATTGCTGACGGTGCCGATCATCGCGTTGGTGAATGGCCCGCCGTCGATCGAGTACAGGCCGTTGCTGACGGTGATCGAGGCGGCCTGCTCCAGGCCGGAAATGCTGATCGAATCTGAAGTCACCGTGGCGCCCGGCGTGGCGCCGGTGACCGGCGTGAAGGCGACCGCATCCGGCGTGGTGTCGGCGCCGCGGGTGGTGACGCTGTAGCTGCCGCTGACGCCGCCGATGACCACGGTGGCCACGGTAGTGGTCTCGAAGGCAGTCGACGCCGTCTGCTGCACGCGCACGGTATCGAGGTTCGACACATTGCCGGCAGCCGCGGTGAACGGCCCGCCATTGATCGAGTACAGACCACCGCTGACGGTGATCGGCGAGGGCGACTGCAGCCCGGTGATCACCGCGCTGTCGGACACCACCGTTGCGCCCGGTTCGGCGTTGCTGAGGGCCGGGAAGCTGAACGGCAGCGGTACCTTGTTGCCATCGCGGGTGCGGACGGTGAAATCCGCCGACACGCCGCTGATGCTCAAGGTGGCGGTGACCGTGGTCGAGAAATTTGCCGACGCATTGGTGCGGACGCGGATGCGCTCGCCGCCGAAGACCTGAGTTGGATCAGTGACGAAATCGCCGCCATCGATGTTGTAGCTGCCGTTGACGATCGACAGGTTCGCCGAGGTGTCGATGCCGGCGATGATGATTTCGTTACTGGTCTGCGTGCTGCCGGGTTCCACACCCGTGATCGGGTTGAACGAGAAAGGCTCGACCGTGAAGTCGCCATCGCGAACGGTGATGGTCACCGGCACATCGGTGAAGCCGGTGCCGCCGTCGTTGTCGGTGACCGTGAGTCGGAACGTCAGTACCGAGGTCGCATCAAGTTCGGGGGTGGTGAAGCCTGCGTTGTTGGCCGAGAAAGCATTGTCGATGCTGACTTCCGGGCCGCTGACCTGGCTCCAGCTGAACTTGCTCACTGCGCCATCGCTGTCGCTGCTGCCGTCGTCGAACAGGCTGACGCCGTTACCGGGACCGGAGACCGTCGGATCGGCCTGCGCACGGGCGACGGGCGCTGTGTTCGGCGACAGCGGCAGCGACGCCAGCACCGCGTCGCGGTCGGCAGCACGATCGGCGTACTCGCTGTTGACGTGCACGTACTGCACTTCAGCCGCCGGATCGTTCAGCTCGTTGGTGACCAGGATGTGATCGCTGGCGCGCGCATTGCCGGAGACGATCTGCGTGTAGCGCTCGGCGGCATCGGCCACCCGCAGCACGCCGAGATTGACCAGCGCCGGCAACGTGCCTTCGCTGTCGCCGGTACCGAGCGGGCCGTTGCGCAGGATGCGCAGCGGCGGCCGGAAGTCATCAGCGTTGAAATCGCCGAGCACGATCACCCGCAGCCGGGCATCCAGGGCCAGCGCGTTGCGGACGAACGTGTGGATGGCCGTCGCCTGCAGTCGCCGCTGTCCATCGCTGGCAGCCTGCGCAGACTGGTTGAGACCGGTGAGGCTGTCGTCACCGTCGGTCTCGATGAAATGGCTGCCGACCAGCAGCAGGTTGCGGCCATTGAAACGATAGCCGGCGACCAGCGGCTTTCGGCTGTTGGCGAACGCCGGGATTTCCGGACGCAGCAAGGCCGGCGACAGGTTCGGCGTGATCGGGCCGATGGTCTGGCCGGACAGCAGGGCAATGAAGCTGCCGGGCCCGCCGGCACCGGAGACCCCCGGGTTCGGGCTGACCCGCGCCGGGTTGTACAACTGCACGATGCGGCCGTTGGCGCCGCGCAGACCCCCGTCGGCGTTATTGCTCGGATCGATCTGCAACGCGACATAGGCCGGGCCGCCGGCCGAGCTGATCGCGTTCAGGAGCCCCTGGATGGTGGCGGCGGCCGTGACGACGCCGTCGTCTGCCGCACCGCTGTCGTCCTGGATGCCGCTCAGATTGATGATGTCCGGCGCGCCGAGGCGGCTGACGATCTGGCTGGCGATGCGGGCAAAGCGGGTGGTCTCGGCCGGCCCCAGATTGCCGAGCGCGTAGGTGACCACGCTCAGGCGATCGCCACCGGGAGCGATCCGGCTCGAGTCCACCGGCAGCGCATTGCGAGTGACGGCGGGTGCTGCGGTCAGGCGCAGCGCGAAGCTGCCGTTGTCATAGCTCAACACACCGCGCGCCAAGGCCAGGGTGTCGCCGACATCGGCGACCGGGCCAGCGATGCCTGGCAGGCCGCCGCTGAGGCGGATGCGCTCGGGGTTGTAATCGATGACGCCGGGGCTGCGCTCGATCACCGTCAGGCCGCCGCGAGCGTTGCTGCCGGTCGCGTTCGCGCCGTTGTCGCCGACCACCCAGAGATTGCCGTTGCCGTCGCTGGGGCCGATCACCCGGGCATTGCTGACCTGCACCAGCATGCCTTCCAGGCTTTCGAAGAAATCGAGGCCGTCCTGCGCTGGATCGAACACCGTCGTGGTGCTGGTTTCGAGATTGCCGGTGCTGTCGTTGTCGATGATCTCGGCCGGCGGCACTCGGCCGCCGGTGCCGATGGTGGTCGCCGCAACGGTGCCGTTAGCGAACGGGAAGGCGCTGGCCGAGACCGTGCCGGCGACGATTTCGGTGACCGACAGATTGTTCAGGCCGTTCAGTCCGCCCGGACGGAACTCGTTGACCCGGCCGCTGACTGCGACCTTGCTGCCAATCGTGACCGCCGGCGCGCCGGCGGTGCGGACGAATACCGCATCCGAGGTTGCCGGATTGCCATCGCCATCCGGGTCCTGCAGATAGAAACCGTCGGCGGCGATTGCAGTGACGATGCCCGGCACATCGGTGACTGTCTGACCGACCAGCGGCGAGCGATGCGCCACGCCCTGGATCTGATAGACGCGTGCTCCGACCGTCGTCGGCACGGCTTCGTTGTCGGCGATCGTCACGCCGACCCGGTCCGGCGTGCCGCGCACGGCGTTGTCCAGCGTATCGAGCACCACGGCGATGGTTTCAGCGCCTTCGAATACCGCGTCATCGCTGGCGGTCAGCGTGATGCTGCCGGTGGTGGCGCCGGGCGCGATGGTGATCGTGCTTGCCGACGGCGTGTAGTCGACACCGTTCCGGGCGAATTCCGCGAAGCGCAGGCCGACGGTGACCGGATCGGTGAATGCTGCCGACAGGGTCGCGGTGATCGTGGCAACGCCGCCGTTTTCGTTGATCGTCGTGGCGTTGGTCGACAGCGACACGTTCGGGCGCGGCGTCACCGTTGCCGCCGGACTGGCGAGGTTGCGCGGGTTGGCGGCGACCGGATCGCCGGGAAAATCGACGGCGTTGTCGTCGCTGTCCTGTGGCTGGCCACCGACCACGCGGCGGTAGTAGGCGACATCGGCAACGCCGGTATTGACCGTCGCGCGTCCGGCACCTTCACGGCAATGGCTGCCGGCCGGCTGGGCAACGGATACGGGTGAGCCGATGCCGTCGCGAACGGCGCCGGTTGCATCGAGGATCTGGATCCCGGACCGACCGTTGAAGGCCATGGTCAGGAATTCGGAAAGCTGATTGAAGAAAGCGTCTGCCGGCGTGCTGCGGGCGTAGCCCGATCCTCCCAGCAGGAAGTACCCGCGCGGGGGCAGCACGAAGCTGCCTTCGATCGTGCCTTGCGCGAGGAACGTGGCCGTCGTGCTGCCGAAGCAACTGCGGATGGTCCAGCCGTTCAGATCGACCGGCGTGGTGCCGGCATTGAACAGTTCGATGAAATCATCGTTGGGCCCACCGGGCCCGCGCGATGCGAACTGGCTGATCACCACGCCGCTGGCGTCCTGGGCCTGTGCAGCAGGCGTGAATGACGACAGCAACAGCGTGGCAAGCGCTGCCGACACGACGACCTGCTTCATGATCAAGCTCCCTTCCGCGCGAACCGTTTTTGTTCGCTTGATGCGGAGGCAGGAGCCGGATCACCGGTCCCTCTGAATCAACATCAAGCTTTATGCTCCCATCAGCCAGTAGCGGCGATAGGGAGTTGCTGGATGCAGGGACGGTACGGGTCTGGAAGGACTGCCAGATATGGGATTTATTCCCGGATTACCCCGGAAAACTTCCCGATCGCGAACCGGAAATCGGCTTTGAAAAGCCATTGCCCATACTGAAGCTCCGGAGCTTTCCCCGGAATTTCTGCGCATCTGGGAACGGCGTGGAGCGGCTAGCCGCCCTTGCCTTTGCTTTTACCCTTGGGCCTGGTCGCCGACGGCGGCGCGCCGACGGTTTTCAGCAGCGCCACGCAGTCGTTGTCATCACCAAGACCGAGCTGGACCGTGGGGATCAGCGCGGCCAGCGGGGTGGCGACGACGCCCAGTATGGCCGCAGCAGCACCCCGCAGCGCCAGCGATTTGTACTCCGGCGCAACGCTGGGTGACTTCAGCGGGCCCTTGATGATGATCGGCGCGGGCAGGGAGCCGATGTTGAAGTGCTTCGGCTCGGTCTTCAGCTTGTAGTCGATCTTCTCGTCGGTGAGATTGATCGCGCCGCTGCCGATGACATTGGCCTCGGTGGTATCGAGCAGCAGGGTGCGGGTGTCGACCTGTCCGTCCTTGAGGCCGAAGTCCGCGATCATGCAACGCAGGTCGGTGCGGCGCGGAATGCCGATCGCCGACAGCAAGGCGTTGCCGAGATCGAGACCGGCGAGGTCGATCAGGATGGCGCTGAGATCGCCGCCGGTCATGAACAGCTTCAGCTGGCCATCACCGCGGCCGAGCATGGTCTTCAGCGAGTTGCCGGTGGTGTCGATCCGGCCGGAGCCGGCGATCACGCCGGTGCCGCGGAAGATCGTGCTCTTCTTCAGGATGTGGCCGAGATCGACCTTGCGGAAGTCGATATCGGCCACCGCATGCACCTGATCCTGCTGGCCATCGAGCGCGATGTTCAGCGCGATCGCGCCAGTGCCGACGGCGAAGCTCAGCGGTTTCATGGTCAGCTTGCCGTCGACGATATCGAGCACGGCAATGATATTGTCGAGCGGCAGGTCATCGGTTTCGATGCGCTCCGCCTTGTAGCTGACATGCATGTCAGCAGCGCGCAGCTTTGGCAGGTTGATCGGCTGATCCGGCAGCAGTGTCGCCTTCGCTTCCTGCTTGTCACGCTCGGCCTTCTGCTGCTTCGTGTCGTTGGCGGCACCATCCTTCCCCGGAGGCGCGCCGATGAAGCCGGCGAGATCGGCAAACACGACTTTCTGGGAAACGAGATTCGCAGTGATCTCCGGGCGATCCTTGCGCGGCAGGTAGTAGAGATCACCGCCCAGATCGCTGGAACCGACGACGCCATGAAAGTCGGTGAAGCGGATCTTCTGCTCGCTGTAGTCGAGCATCCCCTTGAGCTTGTAGGGCGGCGTTTCCGGCAGCGGGATGTTGGTCAGCGGGAACAGGGCGGCGAGATCATTGCCCTGCAGTTCAAGGCTGACATTGGCGCCGCCAAAACGTAGCGGATCGAGCAGGGTGCCGTTCAGGGCGATCTTGGTCGCGCCGTTCGCCGCAGTGAAATCGATCTTGTAAGGATTGGCCGGATCGCGCAGCCCGAGCACGGCACCGCCGATCAGTTTGGCGGTGATGGCTTGGGCGCTGTAACGGCCATCGGCAGTGATGATGATCTTCGCTTCGGCGCCGGCGTCCGCATTCTCGGTGTGCGCGGTCAGCACGAAATCGGCCTTGTGGGCCGGATCGAGGACGTGCGCCGTGCCGTCGATGATGCTGAGCGTGCCGATGTCGATCGTGGGGCCGGGCTGGTTCGGATCGCCCGGCGGCAGGTCGAGCACCCAGTTGCCAGCACCCGACGGCGCCGGCCGCAGGTCACCGCGCAGGCGATCGATGATCAGATCCGGCAGCACTACCTTGCCGTCGAACAGCGCCCAGGGATTGATGTGCACGCTGAGCTGGCCGACGCTGGCCAGCGAGCCGTCGGGCATTTCCGGGGTCATCTCCGGCGGATTGGCGACGACGATGTCGTCGACAATGATCCACGGATGCCAGCGCAGCTTGACGTCGAGATTGGCGATCGTCACCGGGCGGTTCAACGCCGCCGAAGCACGTGATTCCAGCAGCGGCTTGAACCAGTTCCAATCCCACAGCAGCACCACGAGCAGGATGAGGATCAGCAGGATCGCGATCAGCTTGGCGCCCAATGAAGAAGCGAAACGGCGCTCGGGCTGCCGGCGTGGCTGGAGGGTGGTCGGCATGGTCAGGCGGCTCTTGATGGCGAGTTCGAACCCATGGGGCAGCAGGAAACGAGCCCGCAGGCTGCCTCGACGCCTGTTATTGCACCAATTGGTTCAGGTTGAAGATCGGCAGCAGGATCGCCAGCACGATCAATAGCACCACGGTGCCCATGGTCAGGATCAGGATCGGTTCGAACAGGCTCATCAGCGCCGAGATCAGCGTTTCCAGTTCGCGTTCCTGATTTTCGGCGGCGCGATCGAGCATGTCGTCGAGCTTGCCGGAGGATTCGCCGGAGGCGATCAGATGCATCGTGATCGGCGGAAACAAGCGGCTTTCGGCGAGTGACTTGTTCAAGGAGGCGCCTTCACGGACACGCTTCGCCGCCGCGTCGATTGCTTCCTTCATCGGCAGGTTTTCCACCACCTGCGAGCCGATCCGCAGCGCATCGAGAATCGGTACACCGGCACCGAACAGAATGCCCAGGGTGCGCATGAAGCGGCCGGTGTTGGCACCGCGCACCAGACGGCCGATCAACGGCAGGCGCAGCACCCAGAGGTGGTACTTGCGACGGAAGCCGTCGTTCCTCAGCGCACGACGGAACACGAACACGCCGAGCAGCAGCGCGATGAAGATGCCGAAGCCGAAGTGCTGCAGGAACTCGCTGGTCGCGATCAGGCCCTTGGTCAGCGGCGGCAGGTCGGCGCCGATCGAATCGAACACGCCGACGACTTTCGGCACCACGTAGGACATCAGCAGCGAGATCACGCCGATCGCGACGAAAGTCAGGATCGCCGGATAGAAGGTTGCCAGCATCACCTTGCTGCGGATCGCCTGCGAGCGCTCGGCATAGTCGGCGAGGCGTTCGAGTACCGAATCGAGCTTGCCGGCCGATTCGCCGGCTTCGATCGTCGCCCGGAACAGAGTCGGAAAGGCGCCGGGAAATTCGCCCATCGCCCGCGCCAGGCTGTTGCCCTCGGTGACGCGCGAACGCACGCCCAAGGTCACGCGCTGGACGCGCTTCGATTCGCTCTGCTGCGACACCGCCGCGAGCGCTTCATCGAGCGGCAGGCCGGAGCGGGTGAGCGTCGCCAACTGGCGCGTGAACAGCGACAGCTCGGTGGAGTTCAGGCTGCCGCCACGAGTGATTGGCAGGTTGGCCCGCGAGCTGCGGCTGCCCTTGTCGTCCACTTCCTTGATTTCCAGCGGCGTCAGGCTGCGGTCGCGCAGCAGCTGGCGAACCTGGCGCTGGGTATCGCCCTCGATCAGGCCCTTGACCTGGCGGCCGCGGGTGTCGAGCGCGCTGTATTCGTAGGCGGACATGAGGACGGCCGGAGGCCTAGCTTTCCTCGATCGTCACGCGCAGCACTTCACTCAGGGTGGTGTCGCCGGCGATGACCTTGTTGCGTCCGGACTGCAGGATACCCGCGCCGCGCTCGCGGGCGGCGGCTTCGAGGATCTGCTCGGAGGCATTGTCGTGGATCAGCGCTTCGAGCTTGCGATCGACTTCGATGATCTCGTGGATGCCGCTGCGGCCGGCGAAGCCGGTGTGCCGGCACAGCGGGCAGCCGACCGGCCTGTACAGCAGCAAGTCGGTGCGATGCGGCACGCCGAGCTGTTCGAGTTCGGCAAGCTTCGGTTCGTACGGCGTCTTGCAGTGCTTGCACAGGGTGCGCACCAGACGCTGCGCCATCAGGCCGACGAGCGACGACGATAGCTGGTAAGGCTCTACACCCATGTCGCGCAGACGCGTGACGGCGCCGACGGCAGTGTTGGTATGCAGGGTAGACATCACCAGATGGCCGGTCTGTGAAGCTTGCACGGCGATCTGCGCGGTATCGAGATCGCGGATTTCGCCGACCATCACCACGTCCGGATCCTGACGCAGGATCGCGCGCAGGCCGCGGGCGAAAGTCATCTCGACACGCAGGTTGACCTGGGTCTGGCCGACGCCATCGATGTAGTACTCGATCGGGTCTTCGACGGTCATGATGTTGCGGCTGCGGTCGTTCAGGGTTGACAGCGCCGAGTACAGGGTCGTCGTTTTACCCGAGCCGGTCGGGCCGGTGACCAGCATGATGCCGTAGGGGCGATTGATGATCCGCTTCAAGGTCGCGGTCTGGACCGGATCGATGCCGAGCTGTTCGAGATCGAGGCGCTCGGCCTGCTTGTCGAGAATACGCATGACCACCCGCTCGGCATTGCCGCCGGTGGGGATCGTCGATACACGGACGTCGACCTTGCGGCCGCCGAACGCACGACTGATGCGGCCGTCCTGCGGCAGGCGTTTCTCGGCGATGTCGAGCTTGGCCATGATCTTCACGCGCGAGACGATCTTCGGCGCCAGCGAGCGCGGCGGATTGAGGATTTCGCGCAGCACGCCGTCGATGCGGAAGCGCACCGTCACCCGGGTCTCGAAGGTCTCGATGTGGATGTCCGAAGCGTTTTCCTTGATCGCTTCGACGAGCAGGCCGTTGATGAACTTGATGATCGGCGCGTCGTCATCGGTTTCCAGCAGGTCCTGCGCTTCGGCGAGCGCGGCACTCAGGCTGTCGATATCGGCGCTGTCTTCTTCGAGGCCGTCGGCAAGCGCGGCGCTGGCGCCGGTCTGGCCTTCATAGGTTCGCTGCAGCAATGCGTCGAATTCATCGAGGCTGACATTGCGCATCTTCACCGGGCGCCGCACGAAGCGCCGCGCTTCCTGCACGGCATCGATGCTGACGCCAGGACGGCAGACCAGTTCGACGGCGTCGCCGCGGTCGACCGAGACGATCAGTCCGTGCCGTTTCGCGAACGCGAACGGTGGCCGGCGGAGGACGGGGCTCGCAGCTTCCATGACAGTGCTTGCCTTCGGCTCAGTTGCCAGACGGTGCGGGCGGTGCGGCCGTGCCGGGCGCTGGAGTTGGGACCTGTTCAGGCCCCGGCTCCTGGACCATCGGCGGCGAAACGGTATTCGCGTCCTTGGCCGCCTGCTGGTCGGCCGCGTAGTTCTCGAACGGTGCGAGCACCGGACGCGCGCCACCGATCAGCGGCACGGCGCCCTGCGCGGCGCGGATTTCGGCGTTGCGCACACCGTCATAGCGCTTGCGGGTGTAGTAGTCGGCGTCCTTGCGGTCGTCGAGGATCACCGGATGAATGAAGATCATCAGGTTGGTCTTGGCCTTGCGAACCGAGCGCGACTTGAACAGCGCGCCGATCACCGGAATGCTCGACAGCAGCGGGATGCGGCTCTGCGAATCGGTCAGCTGGTTGTCGATCAAGCCGCCGATGAACAGGATCTGATCGCCTTCCACGGACACCGAATTGGTCACCGTGCGCTTATTGGTGATCAGGCTCGCGGTGCCGGCGCCG
This sequence comes from Nevskia ramosa DSM 11499, assembly GCF_000420645.1. Taxonomy (NCBI): domain Bacteria; kingdom Pseudomonadati; phylum Pseudomonadota; class Gammaproteobacteria; order Nevskiales; family Nevskiaceae; genus Nevskia; species Nevskia ramosa. Next base: position 40,416 of record NZ_ATVI01000009.1, read on the forward strand.
CCACTGGCGATACCGGAGCTTTCCAGATCGATCTTCAGCTTGATGCCGTTGTTCTCGTTGACCGTCGGCGTGATGCCGAGCTTCAGGCCCACTTCCTTGCGTTCGATGGTCTGGAACGGGTTGACCGAACCGTTGTTGGCGCCGCCGCTGCCAGTGTTCGAGAAGCTGCCGGTCAGGAACGGCACTTCCTGGCCGACCGACAGCTTCGCTTCCTCGTTATCGAGCGTGGTCAGCTGCGGCGTGGCGAGAATGTTGGTGTCGCCATCGGAAGCCAGTGCGCGCAGGAGCACGGCGAAGAACGAACCGCCGGAAGTAAAGCCGCCGATGCCGGCCGTGGCGCCGGAACCGATCAGTGACGCAGCCGCCGTGACCAAGGTGCTGGCACCACCGGTGGCCACCGCGGCGCCGGTACTGGCGGCGCCGCTGGCTGCCGTGGCCAGCGACGACAAGGCGCCCTGGGTGCTCTGGTTGAGGATGCCGGTGATCGCGCCGGTGCTCGGGCTGTAGGCCGCGTAATCGAGGCCGAGTTCGCTGGCCTTGGTCGCGCTGACTTCGGCGATGATCGCTTCGACCAGCACCTGGCGGCGGCGGATATCGAGCTGGCTGATGACGTTGCGGATCGCCAGCATCGCTTTCGGCGCCGCGGTGACGACCAGCGAATTGGTGTCCTTGTCGGCGATCACACGGGTGCCATCGGCGCCGCCGCCACTGGACGATGCTGCGGCTGGTGCCGCGCCGCCTGCCGCGGCGCTGGCACCGGGACGCGAACTGGCGCTGGCTGCCTGGGCGTAGCCTTCCAGAATCGGCGCCAGGTTTTCCGCACTCGCGTAGTTCAGATAGAAGACCTGGGTATCGCCGCCGCTCGGGCCGGGCTGATCCAGGCGTCGGACGATTTCGGCCATCCGGCTGCGTTCGCCTTTCTCGCCGCCGATCAACACGCTGTTGCTGCGCTCGTCGGCAATGACGACGCCGGTCTGGGCGGTTGGATCGGCCTGCTTGCTGGCCTGCGACAAGGTCGTGAGGATGCGCACCACGTCGGTGGCGGCAGCGTTCTCGAGCTTGACCACTTCGATCTCGCGATCGCCGCTCTGATCGATCTGCGCGATCAAACGCTCGATGCGCATGACGTTCGAGGCGCGGTCGGAAATGATCAGCGAGTTGTTGCCGGCATAGGCCGCAAAGTGGCCGGACTGGCTGATCAGCGGCCGCAGGATCGCCACCAGCTGCGAAGCCGAAACGTTCTGCACCGTGTAGACGTGGGTGACGATCTCGTCGAAGGGTACGCCGCGACCATTGGAGATCAGACCGCCACCGTCGGTACGGGCGTTGGTTTCCGGCACGATCTTGATCGCGTCACCGGCCGGGATCGCCGCGAAGCCCTGCACCTGCAGCACGGCCAGGAAGGTCTGGTAGACGCCCGCGGCATCCATCGGGCTGGCCGATACCACGGTGACCTTGCCGCGCACGCGAGGATCGATGATGAAGTTCTTGCCGGTCACTTCGCTGACCGTCGCGATCAGCGTCGAGATTTCCGCATCCTTCAGGTTCAGCGTGACTTCCGCACCGCGGTTGCGCCCCTGGGCCTGGGCCTGGGTCAGCACCGCGCTGCCGGTGGCCGCCACGAGCAGTGCTGCGGACAGCGTCAGCACAGTCTGTTTCAGGGTATTGCGTGCGTTCATGGCGAGGATCGGAAGAGCATTCGGTTACGGCGGTGGAGCTGATGAAGCCGCCGGTGTCACTTATTCGAGATTGATGCTGAAGTTCTGTGGCTGGCCGCCGCGATCGACGGTGAGATTGATCTGGGCGCTCTGACTGAGATCGGTCAGCAATTGCAGCGAGCGGGACGGATCGTTCAATGCCACGCCGTTCACCGAGGTGACGACATCGCCGGGTCGCAGGCCAGCCGCCGCGAACATCGCCCGATCGCGGCCTGGATAGATGCGGTAACCGGACAGGCCGCCGCCGGTGTTGACCGGCTGCACGCGGATGTAATTGGCGGCCTTGGACGGATCGGCCAGGATTTCCGAGCGGATCTCGCCGAGCGAGGTCAGGATGTCGCTCTCGCCGTCGGAGTTTGGAGTTTCGACCAGATCGTCGCTGACCTGCGAGGGCAGCAGGCTGCCGCCCGGGTTGTCCTTGTCGAGCCGCAGCGTCTCCAGCTTGCCGCCGCGCAGCAGGATGACGCGATCCGGGAAGATTGCCTGCAACTGCACGCCGCGGGCGATGTCGTCGCCGACGGCATAAGGCTTCTCGTCGCCACCCTGGGTGGCGATCAGTGCCCGCGACTGGCGGTCCTTGTCGTTGCGACCGTTCGACAGGATGCCGAGCAGGGTCAGGTTCAGCTGGGTATCCGGCGCGGCGGCGAGATCGGAGAGCGCAGGATCGGCTGGCGCCGTGTACTGACCGAACAGATGAGCGTTGGCAACCCTGCCAAGATCGACACCCGCCTTGGCAGCGGTACGCGGTGACGTGGCCGCTGCCGGTTGCCACTGGGCGCTTTCCGGTACCGGAACCAGGGCCCAGACCAGACTCGCCGCGATTTTGGCGATCACCAGGACCAGCAGCAGATTCGCCAGATCCGGCAGGCGACGACCATAGCGAGCCGCGAGCGCAGGCATTGCGCCGGGCAGGGCATTGAGTCGTGAACGGGAAAAAGTGGCCATCGGCGGCATGATAACGGGGCTTTGACAGCGGCGGGAATAATGTGGTGCAGCCACGAGACATCGAACGGAGTTGCTGCGCTCGCTCCGTCTACAAGATTGCTGCCAGCGGCCTCCGGCTTCGGCAGCGCTGGACAATTCGGTACACTTCAGCCATGTCAGACCGCGACACTCGAAGCAATCAGGATTCCGGCACCGGCCTCATCGTCGATGAGGCGAAACCGCGCCTGCAACAGCCGCCGATGTACAAGGTGGTGATGATCAACGACGACTTCACGCCGATGGAGTTTGTCGTGCAAGTGTTGCAAACGTTCTTTCATCACACGCGCGAACAGGCCGTGCAGATCATGCTGCAGGTTCATCAGGTCGGGCGCGGCACGGCCGGCATCTTTCCGGCCGAAATTGCCGAGACCAAGGTAGCCCAGGTCAACAGCTTCGCGCGCAAGAACCACCATCCCTTGCTGACGGTGATGGAAAAGGTCTAAGACCAGACCCGATTCGGATCTTCGTTCGCTGCGGGCGCTCGTCGCCTTTCTGACACATGGGCGGTGACGTTTTCCCGCCTCTGCCTGCCCGAGCACCGTTTCAAGCCAGCTTCAGGCCATCGTTCGAAATCGCTGTCGGCATGCCGACTGAACGGCTCACGACGTTTGCGCCCGCAATCGATACCGCTTGCCGGCAGAATCACGGGGCATCGTCGCCCTTGTCTCAACGGTTTCGAAATGGTGCGCCTTTTGCGTACTCCTATTTCGGTTGACGACATTGCATGATGGGGCTGGAAAAGCCTCCATCACTGCCCCAACGTACCGACATCACCCGTTCAGGAAGCGACCATGCTCAGCGATGAACTGCAGAAAGCTCTTGATGCCGCATTCCTTGCGGCGCGTAGTGACGGTCATGAGTTGCTGACCGTCGAACACCTGCTGTTGGCATTGCTGTCCGACTCCAACGTCAGCGAAGTGCTGACCGCCAGCGGTGGCGATCTCGACAAGCTGGAAACCGGCCTGCGTGAATACATCACCCAGAACATCCACTCGAACAAGGATGCCGGCGGCAACCAGGAAGTACAGCCGACGCTGTCCTTCCAGCGCGTGCTGCAGCGGGCGATCTATCACGTGCAGGCTTCCGGCAAGAAGCGTGTGTCGACGCTGAACGTGCTGGTGGCGCTGTTCGCCGAGAAGGACACCCACGCGGTCTATCTGCTCAACGAGCAGGGCGTGACCCGCCTCGACGTCGTCAATTACATCAGCCACGGCATCGCCAAGAACAACCAACCGGCCGCGCCGCAGGAGCAGCAGAACGACAACGAGGACAAGGATGAGTCCGGCAAGAGCAGCGGCAAGTCCGCGCTCGAGCAGTTCGCCGTCAACCTCAACCAGCGCGCCATGCGGGGACTGATCGATCCGTTGATCGGCCGCGCCCACGAGATGGAGCGAGTGATGCAGACGCTCTGCCGCCGGCGCAAGAACAATCCGCTGCTGGTCGGTGAAGCCGGCGTCGGCAAGACCGCGATCGCCGAAGGCCTGGCCTGGCTGATCACCGAGAACCGCGTGCCGGAACTGCTGAAGGACGGCATCGTCTTCAGTCTCGATCTAGGCAGCCTGATCGCCGGTACCAAGTACCGCGGTGATTTCGAGAAGCGCTTCAAGAGCGTGATCTCGGAATTGGCGCGGACCCCGGGCGCGATCCTGTTCATCGACGAAATTCACATGATCATCGGCGCCGGTGCGGCTTCCGGTGGCGTGATGGACGCGTCGAACCTGCTGAAGCCGATGCTGGCCAACGGCGAGTTACGTTGCATCGGCTCGACCACCTACCAGGAATACCGCGGCATCTTCGAGAAGGATCGCGCACTGTCGCGGCGCTTCCAGAAGGTGGACGTGCCGGAACCGAGCGTGCCGGAAACGATCCAGATTCTCGAAGGCCTGCGCGCCCGTTTCGAAGAGCACCACCAGGTGCACTTCACCAGCGGTGCGATCCGCAGCGCCGTCGAACTGGCGGCCAAGCACATCACCGATCGGCATCTGCCGGACAAGGCGATCGACGTCATCGACGAAGCCGCAGCCCGCCTGCGCCTGCTGCCCGAGGCCAAGCGTCGCAAGACCGTGCAGGTTCGTGACATCGAGGAAACCGTCGCCAAGATCGCGCGGATTCCGCCGAAGAGCGTGTCGTCCAGCGACAAGGACCGCCTGGCCACCCTGGAACGCGATCTCAAGCTGGTGATCTTTGGCCAGGATGCTGCGGTCGAAACACTGTCTTCGTGCATCAAGCTCGCGCGCTCAGGCCTCGGCAATCCGGACAAGCCGATCGGCAACTTCCTGCTCGCCGGTCCTACCGGTGTCGGCAAGACCGAAGTCACGCGCCAGCTGGCCAGCCAGTTGGGCATCGAGCTGATCCGTTTCGACATGTCCGAGTACATGGAGCGGCATACGGTGTCGCGCCTGATCGGCGCGCCTCCGGGCTATGTCGGTTTCGATCAGGGCGGTCTGCTGACCGAAGCGGTGATCAAGCATCCGCATGCGGTGGTGCTGCTCGATGAAATCGAGAAGGCGCATCCGGACGTGTTCAACCTGCTGTTGCAGGTCATGGATCACGGCACCTTGACCGACAACAACGGCCGCGCGGCGGACTTCCGCAACGTGATCCTGGTGATGACGACCAATGCCGGTGCCGAGGAATCTTCACGGCGCGGGATCGGTTTCACCGAAGCGAACCACTCGACCGATGCGCTGGAAGTGATTCGTCGCGGTTTCTCGCCGGAATTCCGCAACCGTCTCGACGCGATCATCCCGTTCGCGCCGCTGGGCAAGCGCGAGATCGCCCGCGTGGTCGACAAGTTCCTGATGCAGCTCGAGGAACAGCTGGCGGCCAAGCACGTGACGATGGATGTCGAGCAGGAAGCGCGCGACTGGCTGTGCGAGCACGGCTACGACGTCAAGATGGGTGCCCGGCCGATGGCGCGGACGATCCAGGAAAGCATCAAGCGTCCGCTCGCCGAGGAACTGCTGTTCGGCAAGCTCGCCCATGGTGGTCGCGTCACCGTCAAGGTCACCGACGACGACAAGATCGGCTTCGAGATCGAGGCCAAGGAGAAGTCGGTGGTGGCGGTCGAACCGGCTTGACGCTTCAGCGCTGAATCGAGAAAGCCCGCGAAAGCGGGCTTTTTCTTGGCTGTCGCTCCCGGCCGGGAAATTGGCTGGGTAGGCAGCAGACGCTTGAACTGGATCCCCGCCTGCGCGGGGATGACGTTTCAATGCAGCAGAAACGTTACTTGTCGCGGAACGTGATCCGACCCTTGGTCAGGTCGTACGGCGTCAGCTGCACGGTGACCTTGTCGCCGGTCAGGATGCGGATGTAGTTCTTGCGCATGCGCCCGGAGATATGGGCGGTGACGATATGGCCATTTTCGAGCTTGACCCGGAACGTCGTGTTCGGAAGCGTTTCGGCGACGATGCCGGGCATTTCGATGTGATCTTCTTTTGCCATTAGGGCCACGGAGTTTGAGGAGGCGGGATTATCCGGGAACGAACCCGGACTGGCAATTCCTGCCTCAAATGTCAACCAGATCCTGCCAGCTGCCGTTGCGCAGCACTTGCAGCGGATGGAAGCGTTTCTTGTAGTCCATCTTCGCGCTGTCGGGCACCCAGTAGCCGAGGTAGACATAGGGCAGCCGCTGGATCTGGGCCTGTTCGATCTGACTGAGGATCGCGTAGGTGCCAAGGCCACGGGTCGGTGCTTCCGGCTCGAAGAAGGTGTAGACGGCGGACAGGCCGCGCGGTACGCGATCGACCACCGACACTGCCATCAACGGGCTGTCCGGCTGATCGCCGGCGCGGAACTCCCAGAACTCGGTCGCGCCCCAGCCGCAGGCGAGGAATTCCTCGAAGGCCTTGGCATCGTCGGGATCCATGCCGCCATCGCGATGGCGGGCGGCGAGGTAGCGGCGATAGAGCGCGTAATGCTCGTCGTTGAGCGTCGTCTTGATCGACAGCACCAAGTCGGCGTTGCGCTTCCAGCAACGGCGCTGGGCGCGATCCGGCACGAACTCGCCGACCACGATGCGCGCTGACTGGCAGGCGCGGCAGTTCAGGCACATCGGGCGATAGGCGTAATCGCCGCTGCGCCGGAAGCCCTGATCGAGCAGCGCGCCGTACAGCGCCGGTTCCAGCGGAAACGCCGGATCGACGAAGGCGCTGCGTGCATGTCGCTCCGGCAGGTAGCCGCAGGCATGCGCGCTTCCCATCAGCAGGCGGAGGCTTTGCATGGTCATGGCGAAAACCGATGCAAGAACGGTGCGCGCCAGAGGCTCATGCCAGCAGCCCGGAAAAGTGCTGCTGCAAGTCCGGCACCTCGATGTCGTAACGCCAGAGACCGACCCGCGATGGCGATTGCAGCGCAACGCGCAGCCGCGACAGGAAGCGCTCGCGGGAAATCTCCACCGCGCCGAGAGTGCGCAGATGCTGGGACGCGATCTGGCAATCGATCAGCTCGAAAGACCAGGACTTCAATTGCTGGCACAACCAGTACAGCGCCAGCTTCGAGCAGTCGGTCTCGGTGCTGAACATCGATTCGCCGAAGAACACATGGCCGAGCGCGACGCCATACAGCCCGCCGACCAGCCGGCCGTCGCGCCAGACCTCGGCCGAATGGGCATGGCCGGCTTCCCGCAATTCCAGATAGGCACGCTTCATGTCGGCGCCGAGCCAGGTGCCGTGGCTGCCACGTCGCGATTCGGTGCAGCCGTCGAGCACCTCACCGAAAGCGCGATCGAGCGTCACCGCGTAATCCGGCTTGCGGATGCGCTTTTCCAGCGAATGCGAGATGTGAAACTGATCCGGCTCCAGCACCGCACGCGGGTCCGGGCACCACCACAGGATCGGCTCGTTCGGGTTGTACCAGGGAAAGATGCCGCCGGAGTAGGCGCGCAGCAGTCGGTCGACAGACAGATCACCGCCAATCGCCAGCAGCCCGTTGGGATCGCGCATCGCGCGATTCGGCGGAGGGAAAGGCTGGTTCGGGTCACGCGGGTCCAGCCAGTGCAGGCGGACCGGGTTATCCATCCCGGTTACTCATCTTGGGCTGCCCCGGCCGGATTCACGATGCGCTTGTACGGCGTGTGCTCGTCGAGCAGCGCTTCGCGCTGTTCGACATACGCGCGCTCGCGTTCGAGATGATCGCTGACCGCATCGAACAATCGCGGCTCGGCCAGCCAGTGCGCCGAACGGGTGATCTGCGGCGTGAAGCCGCGTGCCAGCTTGTGTTCGCCCTGGGCACCGGCATCGAAATGCTGCAGGCCTTCGCGGATGCAGTAATCGATGCCTTGGTAGTAGCAGGTCTCGAAATGCAGGCTGTGATAGCGATCGGCCGCACCCCAGTGACGCCCGTAGAGCGTATCGCCACCGCGCAGCGTGATCGCCACTGCCACCATTGCCGAGTCCTCGTATGCCAGCACGAGTCTAACCGGCGTGTCGGTCTGTCGTCCGTAGTCGAGAAAGAATTCCGGGGTCAGATACGGCGCCTGGCCGCGCTCGGCGTAGGTGCTCGCATACAGCGCATATACCCGCGTCCAATCGGCTTCGCTCAACTCGTGACCGGCACGGATCTCGAAGCGGATGCCGGCCTCGGCGACCCGGCGGCGCTCGCGCAGAATCTTCTTGCGCTTGTCGCTGGTGAAGGTCGAAACAAAATCGGTGAAATCGCGATAGGCGCCGTTTGGCCCTTGGTTGAACCAGTGGAATTGCACATCGTTGCGTTCGACCAGTCCGGCACTCTGATACGCCGCAAAGTCGGCGTCGTCGACGAACAGCGCATGGCAGCCGGACAGTCCGGCGGAGCGGGCGATATCGGGCAGTCGACCGGCGATCAGGTGACGGGCAATGTCGTCGCGAGCACCGAGCCGTGGCCCGCTGCACGGCGTGAACGGAATCGCATTGATCAACTTCGGGTAGTACGACTGGCCGATGCGCCGGCTGGCGTCGGCCCAGGCGAAATCGAACACGAATTCGCCGTAGGAATGGCCCTTCGCATACAGCGGCGCGATGGCGGCAATACCCAGCTCATCGCTGAGCACGACATGACACGGCGACCAACCCAGTTCCGGGCTCACGCAACCGTGTTCTTCCAGAGCACTCAGGAAGGCATGCCGCGTGAACGGATAGGCAGCCGGGAACAGCGCGTTCCACTGCTCGGCGGGCAGCGACGCGACGCGGTCGAGATGTCTGACGCGCATTGCGTCGCTGCGGGTTCCGGAACGTCCGGTTGCTGAGGGAGGCTGGCCTCAGTGAAACGTTAGTGCTGCGACCTCGGCCCCACGCAGCGCCCATTGCACGCAGGTGTCGTGCTCGAAGCGGGAAATCTTTTCTTCGTCCGACGGCGGAGCCGCTTCGGCGAGACGGCCATCGGAGTCGAACTTGATGGCAGCGCCCGCCGTCTGGATCTTCATCTCGGCAGCGGCTTCATCATCCCAGGACACCTGCAGATAACGCACGCGACGCTCGGCAAACTCAGGCAGCTTGTTGGAGCCGGCCGCGATCAACGCGGCTTCGGCCGGGGAAAATTCACGGATTGCACCGTCCGGGGCCAGCACGAAATGACGCACTTCCATAGTCATCGCAAACCCTCCGAGTTCCAGATTTTTGGCAGTTAATGGCAGTTCTTGTCTGACAGAAACATGACGCTGACCGGCGCGATTTCAAGGCCTGTGTGGTCGCCGGAGTACCGGAAGTCGGCTGATATACTCCGACCATTCCCGACGTCCTTTCACCGTGCCTTCTATCGCCCGCTTCTTTCGCTTTGGTAGCAAGAAACAAGCCGCGCAACCCTTGACGCGGAAGGCTGGCTCGACGGTGCCCGCCGCCGATGCCACCTGGATCGAACGCCTGCCCAACGAGGCGGTGCTGCTGATCTGCGTCGGCGTCGCGGTGTTCCTGCTGGCCGCGCTGCTGAGTTTCCATCCGGATGATCCGGGCTGGTCCTCGTCCGGGGTCGGTCATCAAACCCGCAACCTTGCCGGTGCCGCCGGTGCCTGGCTCGCCAACGGCCTGCTGAGTTGTGTCGGCTATGTCGCATTCCTGTCGCCCTGGGCTGTGTTGTGGCTGGGCTTGCGCGCCTTCCGCGGTTTCGATTCGCCGATGCACCTGCCCCTGGGCTTGCGGGCCACTGCCTGGTTCGTTTCGGCTCTGAGCCTGGCGGGACTAGCCGCGATGTACGGCGGCGACGCTAGCCGCTGGTTGCCTCAGGGCGGTGGCGGCATTGCCGGCAGCCTGCTCGGCAACAGCCTGCGCAGCGTGCTGAATCCGGTCGGCGCGACGTTGTTGTTGCTGACCTTGTTCGTCGCCGCGTTGCCGCTGGCGATGGTGTTTTCGTGGCTGGCCGTGCTCGATGCCATCGGCAACCGGGCGATGGCCTGGTGGGAGCGGCGTCAATTGCGCCGTGCCCAGCGCAGCAATGATCAGATTGCCGACGTGATCGGCAGTGAAGTGGACGTCGCGCTCGATGAACCGGCGGTCCGCGAGCCGCGCCGCCGCAAGCCGCGCTTCGAGCCTTCGCTGTCCAACCCGGAACTCGATCTGGCCGCCATCGAGCCCTTGCCGATCGTCGACCGGGCTGACGACCGCGAAGAGCCGGTGCCACCACTCGTTGCCGTGGTCACGCCTTCGTTTGCGCTGCCGCCCGATCCAGCTCCGCCATGGGCGACCGAGGTCGAAACCGAAGTGGAAATCCCGGCCGGATCCAAGCTGGTGATGGCCGCGCCGAAGCCGAAGAAAGCGGTGAAGCCGGATGCGATTCAGGTGCCAGCCTTCAACGGCGAGCCGCTGCCGCCGCTGTACCTGCTCGATCCGCCGAAGCCGGGCGGTCGCCGCTATACGGCCGAGGAAATCGATCGCCTGTCACGTGAACTGGAACGCCATCTGGCCAGCTTCGGCGTCAAGGGCACGGTCGTCGACGCGATGCCCGGCCCGGTGATCACCCGCTTCGAGCTGCAGCCGGCTTCCGGTGTGAAGGGCTCGCAGATCACCAATCTGTCGCGCGATCTCGCTCGCGTGATGTCGGTGGCCAGCGTCCGCGTGGTCGAGGTCATCGAAGGCAAGAGCGTCATCGGCCTGGAGATTCCGAACCAGAAGCGCGAGATGGTCAGCCTGTCCGAGGTTCTGGCGTCGAACGCGTACACCAGCGCCACATCGCCGCTGACCATGGGCATGGGCAAGGACATCGCCGGCAATCCGGTCGCCGTGGACATGGCGAAGATGCCGCATCTGCTGGTCGCCGGTACCACCGGTTCCGGCAAATCGGTGGCGATCAACGCGATGATCCTGTCGATGCTGTTCAAGGCCACGGCCGAGCAACTGCGCCTGATCCTGATCGATCCGAAGATGCTGGAACTGTCCGTCTACGAGGGCATTCCGCATCTGCTGACGCCTGTCGTCACCGACATGAAGGACGCCGCCAACGCGCTGCGCTGGTGTGTGGCCGAGATGGAGCGCCGCTACCGGCTGATGTCGGCACTCGGCGTGCGCAATCTCGCCGGCCTGAACAAGAAGGTGCTCGACGCGATCGAGTCTGGTGAGCCGATTTCCGATCCGCTGTCGACGATTCCGGATCTGTTCGCCGATGCCGAGCTGTCCGGCCCGGTGCTCGGTCCGAGCCTGGAGCCGATGCCGCACATCGTCATCGTCATCGACGAGCTCGCCGACATGATGATGGTGGTCGGCAAGAAGGTCGAAGAGTTGATCGCCCGTATCGCCCAGAAGGCGCGCGCCGCCGGCATTCATCTGATCGTCGCCACCCAGCGCCCCAGCGTCGACGTGATCACTGGCCTGATCAAGGCCAACATCCCGAGCCGCGTCGCGTTCCAGGTCGCCAGCCGCATCGACTCGCGGACCATCCTCGACGAGATGGGTGCGGAGACGCTGCTCGGCCACGGCGACATGCTCTATCGGCCGATCGGCGCCAGCCGCATCCAGCGTCTGCACGGCGCCTTCGTCGACGATCACGAGGTGCACAAGGTCGTCGCTTATCTCAAGCAGGTCGGCGAGCCGAACTACATCGTCGACATCCTCAACGGCGAGCCGGAAGAACGCGCTGCGCCAGAGCCGGGCGCGGCCGATGCCGAATCCGATCCGCTCTACGACAAGGCTGTGGCGATCGTGCTCGAGACCCGCAAGGCCAGCGTCAGCTGGGTGCAGCGGCGTCTGTCGATCGGCTACAACCGCGCCGCGCGCATGGTCGAGCAGATGGAAGCGGCGGGCATCGTCGGGCCCTCCGGCCCTGGCGGCAACCGCGAAATCCTCGGGCCTGGCGGCCGGGACTGAGCACCTCGGCAGCTCGTTCGAGAGTTGTCCCGCTTTCCCGAACAGGGCTGCTGTGTCAAATTACGCGGCCTTGCGTGAGCATCGACCCAGATCGATGCCGGGCGCAAAGGGGCACATCCCGATCTGTACACATTTAAATTCCCGAGAGGATTCAATCCATGAAGTCGATTTACGCCGCTGCTGCCGTCACGCTGGTCTCCGTTCTCGCCGCTGGCTGCAAGCCGGCCCCGGCTCCGGAAGCCGCTCCGGCCGAAGCCGCCCCGGCTGCTGCTGAAGCTGCGCCGGCCGCCGCTGGTGCCGAACTGTCGGTCAGCAAGTCGGTTTCGATCGCTGCCCCGGCCGACGCCGTCTGGGCCAAGGTCAAGGACTTCAATGGCATGAACACCTGGCACCCGGCGATCGCCAAGTCGGAAATCGTCGAAGGCACCAACAACACCGTTGGCGCCGTGCGTCAGCTGACGCTGGCCGGCGAAACCCCGACCACGATCAAGGAAAAGCTGACCGCGCTGGACGACGCCGCCAAGTCCTTCTCGTATGAAATCGTCGAAGGCCCGCTGCCGGTCAGCGACTACTCGTCGACCCTCACTGTCGCCGCCGACGGCGCTGGCAGCACCGTGACCTGGTCGAGCAAGTTCAAGGCTAAGGGCGCCGACGACGCGACCGCGACGACGACCATCGAGGGCGTCTACACCGGCGGTCTCGACAACCTGAAGAAGGTTCTCGAAACGAAGTAAGCGACACACTTCGTAGCGATAAGGAAAAGGCCCTTCGGGGCCTTTTCCCGTTTCTGCAGGCTGAATCGATGGGGCTCGATGTGGTCGCTCAGCGGGGCTTCAGCCGACAGGCGATAATTTCGTCGTCTCACTCTTGGTACCGCGTGGCCTCCCATGATCAGATCGCTGTCATCGCTGCTGGCTGTCCTGCTTCTGTCGTCGACGGCTGTGTCTGCCGCTGGCGCTGATTCCGCGCAGGACGCGCTGAAGCGCTTCGTCGACGGCGTGCAGACCTTCGAGGCGCACTTCGAGCAAACCCAGACGGACGACCGCCACAAGGTCACGGCTCGCAGCAGTGGCCTGTTTCTGCTTGCACGTCCGCCTGCATCGGCGAAGACTGGCGTCGGTCGCTTCCGCTGGGCCTACGAAAAACCGTACGAGCAGTTGTCGATCTGCGACGGCGTGAAGCTCTGGGCGTTCGACCCTGACTTGAATCAGGTGACCGTGCGCAATGCCCGCGATGCGCTGGCCGGTACGCCAGCGGCGCTGCTGTCCCAGCGCGGCGGCCTCAGCGAGGCTTTCGTCGTGCAGGACGGCGGCAGCGAAGGCGCCAGTAATGGTGATTGGCGTATCGTGCGCCTGCTGCCCAAGGCCAAGGATGGCGATTTCAAGCTGATCGAACTGACGCTCGACAAGGCCGGCGCGCCGCAGCGGATGCGCTTCGAAGATCCGATCGGGGGCTCGTCGGAAGTGAAGTTCAGCGCGATCAAGACCAATCAGAAAATCGACGACGCGCAGTTCAAGTTCGTGCCGCCGAAGGGCACGGAAGTGGTCGATGGCGACAGCCCGCCGAAGGCCGGTGCTGCAACACCCTGATGGATCGACACGCGACGCTTCGTGATGCGTGAGCGAGCGGACGCAGTCCTGAACGCGCATGCGCCGTTGGCCGAGCGAATGCGGCCGCGCACGCTCGATGAAGTCGTCGGCCAGGCGCATGTGCTCGGGCCGGGCTCGCCGCTGCGGGTGGCGATGGAATCCGGCCGCATTCCGTCGATCGTGTTCTGGGGCCCGCCCGGTGTCGGCAAAACCACCTTGGCGCGATTGATCGCCAATCACTCGGATGCGCAGTTTCTGACCTTGTCGGCGGTGATGGCGGGGGTCAAGGACATCCGCGAAGCGATGATCAATGCGCAGATGGAGCGCAACGCCAAGCCACCGCGGCGCACGGTGCTGTTCATCGACGAGATCCATCGCTTCAACAAGAGCCAGCAGGACGCGCTGCTGCCCTATGTCGAAGACGGTACGGTCACCCTGATCGGTGCGACCACCGAAAATCCGAGCTTCGAACTCAACGGCGCGCTGCTCAGCCGGCTGCGCGTGTTCGTGCTGCGTTCGCTCGATGCCGATGCGATCAGCGCGCTGCTGAAACGCGCGCTGACCGATCCCGAGCGCGGCATGGGCGAGGCCGCTGATGCGTTGCCCGAGGCCTGGATCGAGCGCATTGCCGATTCCGCCGATGGTGATGCGCGCCGCGCGCTGATCCTGCTCGAAACCGCCGTCGAACTGAGCCGCGCCGCGGGCAAGAAGGACGATGCGCTGCTCGATCAATTGATCGGCCGCGGTCTGCGCCGCTTCGACAAGCAGGGCGAGAACTTCTACGACCAGATCAGCGCGCTGCATAAATCGGTACGCGGTAGCGATCCCGATGCGGCGCTGTACTGGTTCGCGCGGATGCTCGATGGTGGCGTCGATCCCGGCTATCTGGCGCGCCGCGTGCTGCGCATGAGCGTAGAGGACATCGGCCTCGCCGATCCGCGCGCGCAAGCGATGTGCATTTCCGCCTGGGACACCTACGAGCGGCTCGGCAGCCCGGAAGGCGAACTGGCACTGGCGCAGGCCGTCGTCTATCTGGCCGTTGCACCCAAGAGCAACGCGGTCTACCGCGCGTACAAGAACGTTCGCGCGGCCGTCGAGAAACACGGCTCGCTGGAAGTGCCGATGCACATCCGCAACGCGCCGACCAAGCTGATGAAAGGTCTCGGCTATGGCGATGGCTATCGCTACGACCACGATGAAGCCGATGGCGTCGCCGCCGGCCAGCAGTTCCTGCCTGATGCGCTGATCGGCACCGAGTTCTACAGCCCGGTGCCGCGCGGCCTGGAAATCAAGATCGGCGAGCGGCTGGCGCAGTTGCGGGCCGTGTCGCGACAAAAGCCGGCCCGCTGACCTCCCTCTTCATTGTGTGTATCATTTCTTTATTGAATACACACGGAGACGTCCGATGCGGACCAATATCGACATCGACGACCGCTTGATGGCCGACGCCATGGCTGCGACCGGCGCGCGCACCAAGAAGCAGGCGGTCGAGGACGGCTTGCGCTTGCTCGTGCGCATGCAGCGCCAGCAGGAATTGCGCAGTTTGCGCGGCAAGGTGGCCTGGGACGGCAATCTCGAGGCGAGCCGGCTTTCCGTTCACGAACCCGCGCCGTGATCGTTGCCGACAGCTCGGTCTGGATCGATTTCCTGAATGGCGTCGACGGCCCGCAGGTCGAGCTGCTCGACCAGCTGCTCGATCGCGACACCGTGGTGACCGGTGATCTGATCCTCACCGAAGTGCTGCAAGGCATCCGCGACGATCGCGAGTTCCGTCGCGTGTCCAGCCTGATGGCCGCGCTGCCGAGCCACGAGATGGCCGGCTTCGACATCGCGCTGCTCAGTGCGCAGAACTATCGGCGGCTGCGTGCGCAGGGCGTCACGGTGCGCAAGACCATCGACCTGCTGATCGGCACGTTCTGCATCGAGCACGGCCTGACCCTTCTGCACCGTGACCGCGATTTCGACGCGATGGAGCACGGCCTCGGCCTCAAGGTGTTGCGGGCGCACGCGGCATGAATGCGCCGGTGATCTTCGCGGTTGCCGTCGGCGGCGCATTGGGTTCGGTCGCCCGCTACCTGCTGTCGACCCTGTTGCGCGGCGCGGCGCCTGGCTTTCCTTGGGGCACGCTGGCCGTCAACGTCGTCGGCGGCTTCGCGATGGGTGCGATCACGGCCTATGCCTTGGCGAAGCCTGGTGCACTGTCCGATACGCTCAGGCTGGGTCTTACCACCGGCATCCTCGGCGGCTTCACGACGTTCTCGGCGTTCTCGATCGAAACCATGCTGCTGTGGCGGGATGGCAACTCGACGGCTGCGTTCGTGAACATCGCCGCGAACCTGGCCCTGAGCCTCGCAGCCTGCGCCATCGGCCTGTGGCTGGGCCGGCAACTGGCCTGATCCTGCCTGATTGGGCAGTCTGACGGGGGCAGCCTCGCCGCTATACTGCGCGGCACTTTTTACCCGGATGCCGACCGATGCTTGACCCGAAACGCTTGCGCGCAGATGCCGCCGCGATTGCCGCGCAGCTGGCGCGTCGCGGCTATGTGTTCGATCTCGAACGCTTCAATGCGCTGGAAGCGCAGCGCAAGCAGATGCAGACCGAAACCGAAGCGCTGCAGGCCGAGCGCAACGCTGGTTCCAAGCGCATTGGTCAAGCAAAAGCCAAGGGCGAAGATGCGACGCCGATCTTTGCCGACATGGAGCGGATCAAGACGCAGCTGGTGGGCAACGAAGCGGCACTGAACACGCTACAGATCGAGTTCGACGAGTTTGCCGGCAGTCTTCCGAACGTCCCGCATGCCTCGGTGCCGGACGGCAAGAGCGAAGCCGACAACGTCGAAGTCCGCCGCTGGGGCACACCGCGCGAAAGCAGTGGCGCGAAGGACCACGCCGATCTCGGCGAAGCGCTCGGCCTGATGGATTTCGCCGCCGCCGCCAAGCTGACCGGCGCTCGCTTCACCGTATTGCGCGGCCAACTCGCGCGCCTGCATCGGGCGCTGGGCCAGTTCATGCTGGATGTCCATGTCAGCGAGCACGGCTACGAAGAGCTGTACGTGCCGTTCATCGTCAACGCCGCGTCGTTTCGTGGCACCGGCCAGTTGCCGAAGTTCGGCGACGATCTGTTCTGGCTGAGCAATGTGCCGGGCGAGGGCGCGCAGTGGGGTCTGATCCCGACTGCCGAAGTGCCGGTCACCAATCTGCTGCGCGACGAGATTCTCGACGCTGCGAACCTTCCGAAAAAGTGGGTCGCTCACACGCCCTGCTTCCGCGCCGAAGCCGGCTCGGCCGGCCGCGATACCCGCGGCATGATCCGCCAGCATCAGTTCGAGAAGGTCGAGTTGGTGATGGCCACCACGCCGGAGGCTTCGTATGCCGCACACGAGGAGCTGACCGCGCACGCCGAAAACATCCTGAAGAAGCTCGATCTGCCGTTCCGCACCGTCGTGCTGTGCACCGGCGACATGGGTGCCAATGCAGCCAAGACCTACGACATCGAGGTCTGGCTGCCGAGCCAGAACAAGTATCGCGAGATCAGCTCCTGCTCGAATTTCGAGGACTTCCAGGCGCGGCGCATGTTGGCTCGCTATCGCCATCCCGAGACCAAGAAGACCGAGCTGCTGCATACCTTGAACGGCTCCGGTCTCGCGGTGGGCCGCACCCTGGTCGCGATCATCGAGAACTACCAGAACGCCGATGGCACGATCACCGTGCCGGCCGCGCTGCGCAGCTATCTCGGCGGCCTCGAGAAGATCGGCTGAGCGAGCCGCGCCCCGTGCTGGTCTGTCCGCTGTGTCGCGGCGCGCTGCTTCGTCAGCCGCCGACCTGGCGCTGTGCGAACAACCACTGCTACGACGTTGCTCGCGAAGGCTATGTGAACCTGCTGCTGGTGCAGCAGAAGCACAGCCCGGAACCGGGTGACAGCGCCGAGTCGCTCACTGCGCGGCGCGCCTTTCTCGAAGCCGGCCATTACGGCCCGCTGCGCGATGCGGTGGTCGCGATGCTTGCGCCGCTTGCGCCGCTTGCGCCAGATACGCTGCTCGATCTGGGCTGCGGCGAAGGCTGGTACACCAGCGCCTTCCCGGCAATCGCTGCCGAGGTCATTGGCCTCGACATCGCCAAGCCGGCGATCCGTCTCGCGGCGAAGCGCTATCCCGGCATCACCTGGATCGTCGGCAGCGGTGCGGTCCTGCCGGTCGATGATGCCTCGCTCGATGTCATCAGCTGCCTGTTCACCCAGCTGCACATCGACGAAATGCACCGCGCGCTGAAACCCGGCGGTCACGTGCTGGTGGTGACGCCGGCGGCCGATCATCTGTGGTCGCTGCGCGCCGGGCTGTTCGAGGACGTGGTGGCCCACGAGCCGGACAAGTTTCTGGCCGGCTTCGCCGATCGTTTCGAACTGGCGGCACGCGACGACGTACGCGCACCGCTGTCGCTCGGCAATGCTCAGCTTCGCCAGGTGCTGGCGATGACGCCCTACGTCTGGAAAGCGCGGCCCGAGCGTCGCGCGGTGCTTGAACGATGCGAACAGCTCGAGACTACGGCTGCGTTCTCGCTGCTGCTGTTCAGGAAGCGCGCGCCGTAACGCTGTTCACGGCACCCATTCGATCGGCTCCAGCGCCTTCAGCAGGAACGGCATCATCACGTCGGCCTGGTTCCATCCCCACTGGAAAGCCTTGTCGAAATCGCTGGCCGAGGGCAGCAGATTGAGCGGGCTCAGGGTGGGCTCGAAGCGCATCAGCCAATCGAAATACGGCCGTTGCGACGGCAGTTGCAGCTGAATCGCCTGGGTCACCGGCCACAGCCACAGATGGCGTGGATCGAACTGCGGATGGAAGCAGTCGAGCGCCAGATAGAACGCGTTGCGGGTGCCGATACGGCCGCTGTGCACGCCTTCCCAGGCGATGCGTGCCGGCACGTTTGCGGCGACTCCACCATCGGCGAACAGGGCGACCGCATGTTCCTCGCGCAGCCGCGTCAGCACGGCATCGCTGATCGCGTCACGGCGTCTCGGCTCGTACTGCAGCACGGCGGGAATCGTGGCCGAAAGACCAACGGCATCGATCACCCGCAGCCCGCGTGTCGAAGGATCACGGCCGAGCACGATCGGCTTGACCACGCGCGGGTTGAAGAAGGTGCCGATCAGCAGCATTCGCTCGGTGACCAATCGCGACAGCGACTTGTTGCGCACCTGCGCGGTCAGCAGCTCGCGCATCGTTGCCGGCATGTGGTCGTAGACGCTGGTGCGCATGCCGGCGATCACCGCTTCGTAGGGAATCTCAAGATCCTTGAGCCGTAGCGGCGAGCCATCCGGATGACGCATCGCCGTTTCCATGCCGCCGAGATGCAGGCGCATCAGGCCGGGCAGGGTGTGGGTGGCGCCGATATGGGGGCGGGCGAAGATGTGCCGCGTCTGCAGGCCCTTGGCCCAGGCCATCAGCGCTTCGATGTCGAGCTGCCGGGCGCGGCTCAGGAAGGCGCCAATCAGCGCACCGATCGAGGCGCCGACGATGTAATCGGACGAGGTCTGTTCGGCTCTCAGGCGCGCGGCCGCGCCGATGTAGACATAGCCGGCACCGCCGCCGCCGCCCATGATCGTGACCAGCGCCTTGCGGCCGACTTCGGCATCGAGTTCGGCCTCGTTGAAGCTGCCTTCGTGACGACGCAGCAGCTGCCGCCGCGCCGAGACGAGGCTCGGATGCAATGCGCGCAGCGCTGCATTCGCACCGGCCAGACGCCGCTCCGGATCGCGTTCATGGCTCAGCGGCTTGTTCAGCTCCAGCAGCACGCGCTCGCGCAGCGGCGCAATCAGGTCTTGCGCCAGTTCCACATCTTCGCGGCGCGTGCTGCCATCGACCCCGCCGGGTGCGAACACATGCAGCCGCGCGAAGCTCAGCAGATAGCGCAGCTGCTTGTACTCGCGCGCAACCAGGAACGAGGGCTTGGCGAGCACGGCGCGAACCAGCGACATTTCCATGCGCTGCAGGATCAGCAACTGCTTGTGCGTCGGCGCGGTCATCAAAATTATTGGCTTATAGCGGTAGCGGAACGACAAGCGCCGCGGCCGACTCCGGCCAGTGCCGGAACGGCCGCACGGCACCAAACTCGCGCACCTCGGCAACCTTCTCGGGATCGATCTCCGCATACAGCCATTGCGGCTCGTTCAGCGGTCCGAGTGCGATCACGCCGTCATCGGGAAAGCCGCGATCCGGCGGGCCGTAGACGCCGGCGCTGCCGATGTTGATGTCGACAGCTGGCGACCACGCAGCCTCACCGACGATCGGCGACTGAATGACGTAGCATTGGTTTTCCAGCGCTCGCGCCTGGGCGCCGACCTTGACCCGGTAGTAGCCAGCCAGGGTATCGGTGCAGCTCGGCACCAGGATGATTTCCGCACCGGCTTCGCAGGCGGCGCGCGCCAGCAGCGGGAATTCGGAGTCGTAGCAGATGTTGACGGCGATCTTGCCGAGCGCGGTATCGAACAGCTTTAGCGGTGGCTCGCTCCAGATGTTCCATTGCTCGCGCTCGAAGCGGGTCATCACTGCCTTGTCCTGATATTCGGCGCGGCCATCCGGCGCGCAGAACCAAGCGCGGTTGACCGTGCGGCCATCGGCCAGGGTCCAGGGATAGCTGCCGGCGAGGATGTAGACCTGATGCGCTTGCGCCAGCCGCCGGTGCAAGGTCAGCCAGGTTTCGCGATGTGTCTGCATCGCGGCGATCTGGCCATGCAGATCGGAGCGCGTCGCGGCATCGAGATGAGCGATCGACATCGACCCGTATTCGGGAAACACCAGCAGCTTTGCTCCCCGCGCAACGGCATTGGCCACCCACTGCGCGACCCGCGCATCGACTTCGTTCCAGGTGTTCGGCGAGAACACCGGGAATTGCGCGGCGGCGACGATGAAGGCGCGCGCACTCATGGCAGACGGCGCAGCCAGAAGGTCATCGGCTTCGCGGTCGATTCAGTCTCTCCGATGTCCGGCCACGAGAACGTGGTGACGATCTCCGGTGCCTTCACATAGCCGCGCTTGCCCCAGAAGCGGTCGTTCGGCACATGGCCGGCCGGCTTCAGGGGGTGATCATCCGGCCGCTGCACCGAGCAAAACGCGCAGACCTGCAAGCCCAGTTCGGCGGCGTGGGCTTCGCGCAGCTCGAAGAACTTCACGCCGAGACCGAAGCCGCGGTACTCGGGCAGCAGCACCGATTCGCCGAAGTAGTCGATCGTCTCGATCGCGTGGCCGCCGGCAATGAACGGCGCCTGGGCTTCGGCGCCTGCGTCGGCGAGCGGCAGCACGGTGGACGCGCCGATGCAGCGTTCGCCATCCCAGACCAGGATCGCCAGGCTGCGCGGACACTTCACGTACAGATCGAGGTAATGCGCCTCGTAGTCGCGCGAGCCTTCGTACAGGTACGGAAAGGCACGGAACACGGCGATGCGCACGGCGGCGAGCGCGTCGATCTGCGTGGCGATCTCGCTGCCGCGGAGTTGTTCGATTCTGAGTTGTGACATGGGAGCTCCCTAAAGCCCTCTCCCTCCGGGAGAGGGTTGGGTGAGGGACTGTTCCGCGACCGGAAGTGCTTCAGGTCGACCAGCGTCTCTCACCCCAGCCCCTCTACCCGAGGGAGAGGGGAGGCCAGCTTGTTAGGCGCCGACCTGTTTCAACCAGTCATTCAGGTTGTAGTAGTTGGTCACGCGCGCGACCTTGCCATCGCGAATATCGAAGAACGCGCCGGCCGGCAGCGTGTAGGTCTGGCCGTTCGCTTCCGGCAGGCCTTCGTCGGTCTTCAGGTACTTGCCGAGCACCAGGAATTCCACCGCCGCACGGCTGCCGTCGGTGTTGACGTTGATGACGATGTCGGCGATCTCTTCCGAGTACGAACGGTTCATCTTGTCCATGAACGCATTGAACGCGTCCTTGCCGATTTCGCGACCGCCCTGGTTGACGTCATGAATGATGTCGTCGGTCAGCAGGCCGAGGAAGGTCGGCCAGTCGCGGCGGTTGAAGGCGCCGTAGTAGTCAGCGAGTAGCTTGCGGGTGTTTTCCACGGACATCGTCGGATTCCTCTTCTCGAAAGTGGCGCGCGGCCCGATGAAGCTCAGGCGCGCAGGAAATCACCGGACTTGCCGCCGGTCTTCTTCAGCAGCAGCACGTCGCGAATCTTCAGATTGGTGCCGGCATGTGGTTTCAGCATGTCGTACAGGCACAAGGACGCGATGCTCGCCGCAGTCAGTGCTTCCATCTCGATGCCGGTGCGGGCATGGGTGGCGACCTCGACCAGCACGGTCACTGTGGTCTCGGTGAACGCGTAGGTGAGGTCCAGTCGCTCGACCGGAATCGGATGGCACAGCGGCAGCAGTTCCCAGGTGCGCTTGGCGGCGAGGATGCCGGCGGCACGCGAGATTTCCAGTGCATCGCCCTTGTCCAGCGTTTTCTCACGCAGACGGATCAGCACATCGGCAGGCACATCGACCACGGCCTGCGCCACGGCTACGCGCAGGGTCACTTCCTTGGGGCTGACGTCTCTCATCTCGCGTTTCTGTTGTCTGTTCTTACAGTGATTCGACCGGCTGGATCGGCACGCCTTCGAGAAAGCGCACGGCACCGTCGACGTAGTGTTCTTCCTTCCAGATCGGCACCGCCTGCTTGATCGTGTCGATCGTCCAGCGGCAAGCCTCGAAGGCTTCGGCGCGATGACCGCCGCGGATCACGACGATGACGCTGATCTCGCCGATCGCGAGCACCCCGACCGCGTGCGCGACGAGCACATGAACCTTGAAGCGCGCTTCCGCCGCCGCTTCGATCTCGCGCAGCCGTGCTTCGGCAAGACCGCGATGCGCGTGGTAGGTCATGCCGCTGACGGCATTGCCAAGATGCTCGTCGCGCACCGTGCCGGCGAACACGGCCAGCGCGCCGGCATCCGCGGGCTGAGGCTCGACGAGCCAATCGGCAAGGTTCAGCGCGCCGTCGCGGAGGCGGGGCAGGGACTTGATGGCGCTCATCGTTCAGCCAGCGGAAACCGGCGGAATCAGCGCGATCACGTCGCCGTCGAACAGCGGTGCAGCGGGCGATACGATGGCATCACCGCTGGCAATCGCGATGTTGTCGCGGCGTGCGGCGAAATCGGGATAGCGGTCGGCGAGGGCATCAAGTGCGTCGCTGCCGGTCGCGCCGGCTGGCAGTTCAAGCGTTACCGCGTCAGACCCACACCAGCGCGCACTCGCGCCGTAGCACTCGATGACAATTTTCATCGGCTAGCGGCTCGCCTGCCGTCCGTGGCGCGATCGAGCGCCCTCGGGAAGCTCGGGCCCGGCCATCCGTGGCCGGGCGTTCGGCCATGCAGCGAATGTATTCGCTAAGCGCATGACCTCACCCGCCTAAAGAATTCATCGCAATCGGTCGATCCGAATACCCAGGATTGGCGGCATAGCCGGCATCCTTGTTCCAGACCGTCGAGCGGATGAGTTTGGACAGCGCGGCATCGTCGGCGCCATTGCGCATCGGGTCGCGCAGGCTGATGCCGTTCTTCGAGAACAGGCATGGATAGAGCGAGCCGTCGGCCGTGATCCGCAGGCGATCGCAGCTGGCGCAGAACGGATTCGAGACCGTTGCAATGATCCCGATCTCGTTGCCGTCATCAAGCTCGTAGTAAGCCGCCGGATCGTTCGAACGCGGCAGCGCGTTGACCGCGAACTCGGCACGCAGATGCTCGAGGATGTCGGCCTGCGGCACCACGCGATCGCGCGTCCATTCGCCGCGGCCATCGAGCGGCATGAATTCGATGTAGCGCAGCGGCAGATTTTCCCGCGCGGCGTAGCGAGCCAGCGGCAGGATCTCGCCTTCATTGATGCCGCGGATGATCACTGCGTTGAGCTTCACCGGGATGCCGGCGTCGCGGGCGGCGACGATGCCGGCCAGCACCGGCTTGATCGAACGGCCGCCGGAGAGCTTGGCGAAGATCGTCGGGTCCATCGCATCGAGACTGATGTTCAGGTCATCGACACCGGCGGCTTTCAGTGCCGGCGCGCGCTTTTCCAGCAGTGCCGCATTGGTGGTCAGGCTGACTCTTTCCAGGCCGAACGGT
The DNA here is from genome assembly GCF_000420645.1 of Nevskia ramosa DSM 11499. Classification (NCBI taxonomy): domain Bacteria; kingdom Pseudomonadati; phylum Pseudomonadota; class Gammaproteobacteria; order Nevskiales; family Nevskiaceae; genus Nevskia; species Nevskia ramosa. The sequence goes on from NZ_ATVI01000009.1 coordinate 64,058, forward strand.
CGCAGCGCCTGCGCGTCTTCGATGATGCCTTCGAGGTCGCGGCGCAGCAGCGGTTCGCCACCGGTCAGGCGCAGCCGGTTCACGCCGAGTTCGCCGACGAACAGCATCAGGATGCGGGACAGTTCGACGCGGCTGAGGCGATCGGCCCGGTCCATGAACTCGGGGCGTTCCGGCATGCAATACGGGCAGCGGAAATTGCAGCGGTCAGTCAGCGAAATCCGCAGCTTGCGTTTGATGCGGCCGAACCGATCCTGGATCGGCAGCGGGGCCGTAGCGGTCGGGCGGGAGAGCTGCGTCATGCGCCATTGTACGGCTTGAATCTCGCCACATGGCGCTGCGGTTTTATGCTGTTTTCAGCCGGTTAGGCAGCGTCGCCGCGGCGACGCAGGAATACCGGCTCGGCATGATCGGCAGCCTGCTGGTAAGGCACGCTGAATTCATGGACGGCGGCGAGGCAGGCGGCCGGGTCCTGACCGTCACGCAGTTCGAAACTGGTGAAGCCGCAGCGGAGCAGGAACTGGAACTGGTCGCGGACCACGGCCTTGCCGGTGGCGCGCAGTTCGCCCTTGTACCGGAAGCGTTCGGCGAGCAGACGGGCCTGCGAATAAGCGCGGCCGTCCGGGAAGCTCGGGAAATCCAGTTCGATCAGCGGCCGTTCGGCAATCTCCGGCAGCACCGTGGCGATGTCGACGGTGTTCGGCAGCTTGATGCCGATGGTCAGGCCGGACGCCAGCAGCGCGTCGCGCTCGGCCAGCCAGCGCGCATGGCTGACGATGACCTTGCCCGACACCGGCAGCGCTACATCGTCAGCAAGCAGGACGTAATCATCGGCCTCGATGCGCAGATTGCGAATCAAGGTGCTCATGCTTCTGCCTCGACCTTGGCATACAGACGCGTCTTGAACGGCGCCATGCCGACCCGGCGATAGCAGTCGAGGAAGGATTCATCCTCGCCGCTGCGGGCTTCGAGATAGGTTTCGATCAGGTTCTGCACGGCGTTGGCGATGTCGGCACGCGACACGCTGGGGCCGGTACGATCGCCGAGGCTGGCGTCGTTGGATGAAGAGCCGCCGAGGGTGATCTGGTACCACTCCTCGCCCTTCTTGTCGACGCCGAGAATGCCGATGTGGCCGACGCTGTGATGGCCGCAGCCGTTCATGCAGCCGGACATGTTCAGCTTCATCTCGCCGATGTCGTGCTGATCGTCGAGGTTCTCGAAGCGCTCGAAGATTTCCTCGGCGACGGCGATCGAACTGGCGTTGCTCAAGGAGCAGAAATCGAGGCCCGGGCAGCAGATCACGTCGGTCAGCAAGCCGATGTTCGGCGTTGCCAGACCGATGCCGGTCAGCGCCTGCCACAGCGGATAGAGATCCTTCTGCTGCACGTCGGCAAACACCAGATTCTGCGTGTGCGTCACTCGCACTTCGCCGAACGAGTAGCGATCGGCGAGATCGGCAACGGCATCGAGCTGCGCGGCGTCGATATCGCCGGGCGCCACGCCCTTGGCCTTCAGCGATGCGAACACGGCCGAGTAGCCGGGCACGCGATGCGCCTTCAGGTTGCGACGGGTCCAGGCGGCAAAGCTGCCGTTCGACGCCAGTTGCTGCGCGTAGCTGCTGTCGCTCGCGGCGTCAGCGGCATAGGTGGGTGAGCTGAAGTGCTTCTTGACCCGGTCGAGATCGGCCTGGGTCAGCTTCAGATACGAATCCTTGATCTGCGCCCATTCGGCTTCGACCATCTCGGCGAACTTCGCCGGGCCGGTTTCCTTGACCAGGATCTTGATCCGCGCCTTGTAGATGTTGTCGCGGCGGCCGAGGCGGTTGTAGACGCGCAGCACCGCTTCGCAATAGCTGAGCAGATCGGCTTCGGGCAGGAAGTCGCGAATCTTCACGCCGATGATCGGCGTGCGGCCCAGGCCACCGCCGACATAGATCGTGTAGCCGAGTTCGCCCGCTTCGTTCTTGATGATGTGCACGCCGATGTCGTGCACGCGGGTCGCGGCGCGGTCGGTCGTCGAACTGCTCATCGCGATCTTGAACTTGCGCGGCAGCCAGTTGAATTCGGGATGCAGGGTGGCCCATTGGCGGGCGATCTCACAGTACGGTCGCGGATCGACCAGCTCATCGGCCGCGACACCGGCCAGATGATCCGAAGTGAAGTTGCGGATGCAGTTGCCGCTGGTCTGGATCGCGTGCATCTGCACGGTGGCGAGATCAGCCAGGATGTCCGGCACCGATTCCAGGGTCGGCCAGTTGAACTGGATGTTCTGACGCGTCGTCAGATGGCCATAGCCCTTGTCGTAAGTGCGGGCGATATGGCCGAGCATGCGCAGCTGCTTGGCGGCCAGCAGGCCATATGGAATGGCGATCCGCAGCATCGGCGCGAAGCGCTGCACATACAGGCCGTTGCGCAGGCGCAACATGCGGTATTCGTCGTCGGGGAGTTCGCCGGCGAGGAAGCGCCGGGTCTGGTCGCGAAACTGGGCGACTCGTTCATCGACCAGTTTCTGGTCGTATTCGTCGTATTGATACATTGGCCTTACCGCTGGCAGACCCGCACGCTTCGGCGGGTGCGCACTTTACGTGGCGCGTCAGGGAATATCCTAATAACTTTCCTGTTTGGCGCGGGCTGTTAGAGCAGCGGCAGCTTGGCGACCAGTTCCAGCACCCGCCGCTGACGGGTCTCCGGTTCGGTGATCGAAGCGACTTCGTCGACCATTTCGCGGCTCAGTTGCGGCGCGAACTCGGTGATGAAATCGGCCATGTAGCCACGCAGGAACATGCCCTGACGGAAGCCGATGTGGGTAGTGCTGCGTTCGAACAGGTGATCGGCCGGCAGGTGGACGAGGTCGTGATCGATGATCGGGTCATAGGCCATCGACGCGACGATGCCGACACCGAGCCCCAGGCGAACGTAGGTTTTGATGACGTCGGCATCGACTGCCGTCAGCACCACGTCCGGCTTCAGGCCACGGGCGCTGAACGCTTGGTCGAGCTTCGAGCGGCCGGTGAAACCGAAGGTGTAGGTGATCACCGGATGCTCGGCGATCGCTTCCAGCGTCATTTCCAGCGGCTTGTCGCGATAGCGCAGCGCGAGCGGATGCGCCGGTGCCACCAGCACGCTGCGGTTCCAGTGGTAGCAGGGCAGCATCACCAGTTCATCGAACAGTTCCAGCGCTTCGGTGGCGATCGCGAAATCGGCCGAGCCGTCGACCGCCATCTTGGCGATCTGCGGTGGGCTGCCTTGATGCAGATGCAGGGTGACGTGCGGATAGCGCTCGCGAAACCGCTGGATCACCGGCGGCAGCGCATAACGCGCCTGGGTATGCGTGGTGGCGATGCTCAGCTCGCCCTTGTCGGTCTGGCGAAATTCCTCGGCGATGTTGCGGATGTTGTCCGCTTCCAGCAGCAGCCGCGCCGTGTATTCGAGGATGCGCTGCCCGGCCGGCGTGATCTCGACCAGATGCTTGCCGTTGCGTACGAAGATGTCGACGCCGAGCTCGTCCTCGAGCAGGCGCACCTGCTTCGACACGCCGGGCTGCGAAGTGAACAGGGCATCCGCCGCGGCCGTGACATTGAGTCCGCGCTTGGCGACTTCCTGGATGTAGTGCAGCTGTCGCAGCTTCATGACGCAGCCTCTTTATTCCGATGCGTTCTGAAAGAATACCAATTGCTTCTTTGGTCGTGCGCGGTCTTAGTCGATACCGTGCCGTCCTCATTCCCGGATCATCTATGGACTTGTCAGGCAACGGACTCGGTTTTTCGATCGCAGGGCTCGTTGTCGGCACCGCAGTTGGCGCAACCGGCGTCGGTGGCGGCTCGCTGATGACACCGATCCTGATCCTGTTCTACGGCATCTCGCCGGCGCTCGCGGTCGGCACCGATCTGCTCTACGCCTCGATCAGCAAATCCTTCGGCGTGCTGCTGCATGGCCGCAACGGCTCGCTGGATTGGGCGATCGTCGGCTGGCTGTCGGCGGGCAGCGTGCCGGCAACCTTGCTGACACTGGTGATGCTCGATCAGATCGGCAGCAGTGCCGGGCTGGACCGGCTGATCAAGCTGACCCTGTCCGGCGCCGTGATCGTCACCGCGCTGTTCACCCTGTGCCAGGAAGTGTTGGCCTCACGGCTGCGCATGGATCAGGTTCGCGCGGAACTGCGTCCGACCACCCAGCGTGCCTTGACCGTGGCGGCTGGCGTGCTGATCGGCGCGGTGGTGACCATTTCCTCGGTCGGCGCCGGCGCCATCGGCATGATGATCCTGCTGCTGCTGTATCCGAAGCACGCGCCCATCCGCATCGTCGGCAGCGATCTCGCCCACGCCGTGCTGATCACCGCGATCGCCGGCGCCGGCCACGCGCGCATGGGTTCGGTCAACTACGAATTGCTGGGCTGGCTGCTGCTCGGTGCCTTGCCCGGCATCTGGATCGGCAGCCGCCTCGGCTTCCGCATGAATCCGCGCAGCTTGAAGCGGGCGATCGCCGGCATCCTGATCGTGGTCGGCTCGATGACCTTGTGGAAGACGCTGCACGTGCCGGCACCGGTGATCGCGGCCAGCCCCTCATCAACCGGGACTCACTGAGCGTCGCCCCGGCCAGTGCGCGGCTGCGGATCGGGCGTCACAATTGCGCCGTTCCTGCTCGCCGAAACCCATGTCCCAAAAGCCTGACGCTGCCGGTTCTCCACCGAAATACTTTCCGATCACGCTACGCCTCGACGATGCCCGCGTGCTGGTGGTCGGCGGCGGCGAGATCGCGGCGCGCAAGCTGCGCCTGCTGCTGAAGGCCGGGCCGCGCGCCGAGGTCGTCGCTCGCGAATTGAATCCCGAGCTTGCGGCGCTTTGTGCCATCGGTACGATCATTCATCTGGCGATCGAGTTCGATGTGGCGCAGCTGGCCGGCGCGCGGCTGGTGATTGCCGCCACCGATGACAAGGCGCTCAACCGCCTCGTTGCTGCCGAGGCCACGGCGCGCGGCATTCTGGTCAATGCCGTCGACGATCCCGAGCCTTCGACCTTCATCACGCCGGCGATCATCGAGCGCCCGCCGCTGACCATCGCCATCGCCACCGGCGGTGCCGCGCCAGTCGTTGCGCGTCGTCTGCGCGAACGCATCGAGGCCGCGCTGCCGCAGAACTACGGCGCTCTCGCGGAGTTCACGCAGAGCCGTCGAGATCGGGTCAAGGCTACGCTGGAAGGCCCGGCGCGGCGTGTGCTGTGGGAGCGCTTTCTCGACAGCCCCGGTGCCGAAGCGGTGCTGCGCGGTGATGAACCCGCCGCCGATACCGTGCTCGAAACCCTGCTGGCCGACCAGCGCCCGCTCGGCGAGGTCTATCTGGTCGGCGCCGGGCCAGGCGATCCGGATCTGCTGACCTTCCGCGCGCTGCGCCTGATGCAGCAGGCCGATGTCGTGCTCTACGACCGCCTGATCGGCGCCGGCATTCTCGAACTGGTGCGTCGCGATGCCGAGCGGATCTTCGTCGGCAAACGCCGCAACCAGCACACCGTGCCGCAGGACGAGATCAACGAGGAACTGGTGCGCCTCGCCAAACAGGGCAAGCGGGTGCTGCGCCTGAAAGGCGGCGATCCCTTCGTGTTCGGCCGTGGTGGCGAGGAAATCGAGCGACTGGCCGCGGCCGGCATTCCGTTCCAGGTCGTTCCCGGCATTACCGCAGCCAGCGGCTGTTCGACCTACGCCGGCATCCCGCTGACTCATCGTGACTACGCCCAGGCCTGCATCTTCGTCACCGGCCATCCGCGGGCCGATGGCCAGCTGACCTTGCCCTGGGATGCGCTGGCGCGGCCCGGCCAGACCATCGCGATCTACATGGGCCTGGGTTCGTTGGCGATGCTCTGCGCCAAGCTCGTCGAGCACGGCCTGCCTGCGGACTGGCCGGCGGCGCTGATCGAGGAAGGCACTTCGGCCAACCAGCGGGTGATCGCCTCGACTCTGGGCAAGCTGCCCGGCGAGGTCACCGCTGCCGAGGTCAAGGGCGCCAGTCTGGTGATCGTCGGCGAAGTGGTGAAACTGCGCGAACGCCTGGCCTGGCGCTAGGGCCTTAAGGAATCAGAACGATCTTGCCGGTCACCTTGCGGGCCTGCATGTCGCGCATCGCATCGGCGGCATCGGCCAGCGGATAGGCCTTCGAGATGTAAGGCTTGAGCTTGCCTTCGGCGATCCAGGCGAACAGCTCGGCGAAGTTCTCGGCATTCACCTTCGGCTCGCGGACGATGAAGCCGCCCCAGAACACGCCGAGCGCGGCGGCGCCTTTCAGCAGCAGGCGATTCATGGCGATTTCCGGAATGGTACCGGCTGCGAAGCCGACTACCAGATAGCGGCCGCACCAGTTGATTGCTGAAAAGCAGTCCTGCGCCAGATCGCCGCCGACCGGATCGTAGATCACGTCCGCGCCCTGGCCCTTGGTCAGTTTCTTGACCGCTTCCTTGAGGCTTTCCTTCGAGTAGTCGATGACTTCGTCGGCGCCCTGTTCGCGGCACAGCGCGAGCTTTTCGGCGCTTGATGCCGCCGCGATCACCCGCGCGCCCATCAGCTTGCCGATCTGCACCGCGGCCAGGCCGACACCGCCGGCCGCGCCGAGCACCAGCAGGGTTTCGCCCGGCTTGAGCGAGCCGCGCTGCTTCAGTGCGTGGATGGTGGTGCCATAGGCCAGCGCGAAGCCGCCAGCGATCGACAGATCGAAATCGGCTGGCAGTTTCAGCAGGCCGTCGGCATTGGCGTTGACTTCCTCGGCATAGCCGCCGATCGGCACGATCGCCGCGACTCGATCACCAATGATCACGTTGCTGACCTTTGCGCCGATCGCCGTCACCGTGCCGGCCACTTCAGCGCCCGGCGTGAATGGCGGCGTGGCCTTGAACTGGTACTTGCCGGCGATCTGCAGGATGTCCGGGAAGTTGATGCCGGCCGAGGCGATGCGGACTCTTACTTCGTTCGGGCCGGGTGGCGCGAGGGTCACGTCTTCGAGAGACAGGGTTTCCGGGCCGCCGAGCTGCTTGCAGACAATCGCTTTCATGGGACGTGGTGTCGATTTCGTGAACGAGGCGAACCGACCGCGGCTAAGCGATCAGTCAGTGCGGAGCGTGCGGCTGCGAGTGATCGTGGCCGTGATGACGCAGCTGGTAATTGCGCAGATGGGCGACGGCCAGCATCACCGCGCCGATCACCGTCAGTACGCGCTCGCCATCGGCATCGATCAAACCGGTCTGGATGCCGAACGCGGCGAACACCATCAGGATCAGGCCGATGACGCCGAGCCAGGCGACGACGCCATCGCGATGCCGGCGCCAGCCCCAGCCGAGCGCGATGACGCTGGTCGGCACCGCGCCGAGCAGCAGCCACTGGTGGAAGCGTTCATCGGCGACCAGGCTCGACGCCGCCAGCGGCAAAGCAGCCACCAGCAGCGGCAGCGCCAGACAGTGAATCAGGCACAGCCCTGACAGCAGCATCGCCAGTGCATCGAGCCCGCGAACGGGCGGCTCGGCGGCAACGGCGGAAATATCGTTTGGACGATTCATCGGGGCGGAAGATTAGCATCCGGCCGCAGCCTCGGGCCGCTGCCGGATGTTGTGTCGGGCTCAGATCGCCAGTCGGAAACCCAGGAACACCGAAGCGCCCGGCAGTGGTGCCACATCCTTGATGAACGAGGTTGCCCGGCGGGCGTCGTCGTCGAGCAGGTTGCGACCGCGGATGTAGACCTCGCTGTCCGACAGCGCCTTTTCGCTCAGGCGGAAGCCGTAGGCGGCGGTGAAGCCGAGCATGTTGTAACCGCCGGTCTCGGTTTCCAGCGACGCGATGTCGTCCTGCTTGAACACGCGGGTGTAGTCGACATTGAGGCTGTAATGGCGGTATTTGCCGTCGAGGCCGACGCCGAAGCGGGCCGGCGTGACTCGCGGCAGCTTGCTGCCGTTGTTCAGCTCGCCAATCACCTTGTCGCCGAAGCCGCGCAGGCTCAGCGTGTAAGGCGACTGGATCAGCAGATAGCTGGTCTGTCCTTCGATGCCATAGAAGCGGGTGTTGGCCTGCAGGTAGTTGACCAGGCGGATCTCGCTGTCCGGATCGAAATTGCCCTGTTCGTCGACCCGGTCGGCGACGCCATCCGAGTTCGGCGTGCCGCTGCCATCGGCATTCAGGCCCCGATCGTTCTCGGCCAGATAGAGGTAGTTGTTGATGCTGTTGTAGTAGACGTTGCCTTCCCAGCTCAGCCGCTGATCGTGGTGATCGAGGCCGATCTCGAAGTTGTTGGCGGTTTCGATCTTGGCGTCGTTCAGGCCGCGCTCGAAGGTCGCCGTGGCGCCGTGCGGGCCGAACGAGTACAGCTCTTCCGGCACCGGCGAGCGCTGGGCGTGGCTGTAGTACAGCTTCAGGTGGTAGTCCCTGGCGATGTTGAAGATCGAGCCGAGCGAAGCGCTGATCGGCGTGAAGTTGCGATTCGGCAGCGCAGCGCCTTCCTCCGGCTTGTTGGTATCGCGCTCGACTCTCACACCGGCTTCGAGCTTGCCGTAGGCCCAGGGACGTTCCTCGATCAGGAACGCACCGAGTTGCAGCGTATGGGTCGGCGGCACGAAGCCTTCCTCGCCGACACCGGCGAAGCGGCGGAAATCGTGCTGCACGCCGAACACGCCGCGCCAGCCGAGGATCGGCGCGTGAACCACTTCGATGCGCTCGTCGTTTTGCTTGTTGAAGAACTGCGTGCCGGGCTCGCCCGGGCCTTCGAACTCGATGTGCGTATAGCTGTTGTAGGCGCCGCGGATCTTGATCGAATCGATGCCCGGCAGCGGCTTGTTGAGGATGCCCTGGGCGTCGTAGCGGGTCTGGTCGAGATCGATGAACGCGGTTTCTTCGGCCGGCAGGCCGTAGACGGTGTTGAAGGTGCTGACCGCGAACGCCACCGAATTGCCGCCGTCGATGTAGCCGTAGGACAGTGCACCGGACTGCGCCTGCGAACGGCTGTTGGCGAGAGTGCCCTGGCTGCCGCTGCCATCGACGTTGGCGCTGCCGGGGATATCGTATTCCTCGGATTTGCGCGCGCCGGCATCGAGATGAAACTGGCTATGGCCGATGCCGTAACCGATCTCGGTGGTGCCGTTGCGCGAATCGCCATTGCTGCCGTATTCGGCATCAAGGCTGCCGTGCAGGCCGTCGGTGACGTCGACCGGCAGACGATCGTTGATGACGTTGACGATGCCGCCCGAAGCGCGGCTGCCGTAAAGCAGGGTCGCCGGGCCTTTCAGCACTTCGATCTGGCGGGCGTGGGCGGTATCGATACCGACCGCGTGATCGGGGCTGACATCGGAAACATCGAGCGAACCGATGCCGTTCTCGAGAATGTCGACTCGCGGCCCGGCCTGGCCACGGATCACCGGCCGCCCGGCGCCGGGGCCGAAATCGGTGGTCGAGATGCCGGGTTCGTTCTCCAGCGTTTCGCCGATGGTGTTGGCGCGCTTGCGGTCCAGCTCGGCGCCGGACAGCACGGTGGTCGGCTGCACCAGTTCGTCGGCGGTCTTGCCGAGCGGATTGGCGCGGACGGTGATGGTGCCAAGTTCGACGGCCGCGTTCGGGTCATCGTCCGCCTGTGCCGCGTAAGGGAAGGCGATGACGGCGGCGATCAGCGGCAGCAGGCGGGGCAGGGAAATAGCAGCAACAGCAGCACGGCCCTGGCGGCCATGCAGGTACGAAATGTTCATGGGAATCCTCGCAGCAAACGGAACGGGCACGGGCCACGAGGCCCGCGCGGGGTCAGCAGTTCGTCAGGCGAGGTGCAGCGGTGGTCCGCGTGGCGGCGGGCGGTACAGCGGTTGCAGGGCGGGCAGTGCCAGCGTCGCCAGCAACGGCGCTTCGATGCGCAGCGGCAGCAGCGCGATCGGCATTTCCGCCGCCGGCGGCGGTGCCGACGCGTGACTGGCAACGCAGATCTCGCAAGCGGCCTGTTCGTCGACCGCCTTCAGCGCGTGATTGGTGCCATGAACGACCGTCAGCCACTGCCCGACCAGGAAGGTCAGCGCCAGCAGCCAGAGGTGGGTCGTTCGTTTTTGCGTCATGTCAGCGATGAAGCGAGCGGGCGAATCGTACGACATTCGCGCTGCCTGGCGGTGCTGGCTGCTCGCCGAAAGCACGACTACTACCAGTCCAGCTTGTAGCCGACGCCGTAGATCGAGCGGATCAGTTCCTGCTCGGGGCTCGCCGCATCGAGCTTGCGGCGCAGGTTCTTGATGTGGCTGTCGACGGTGCGATCGGTGACGATCCGGTGGTCGGTGTAGAGCTTGTCGAGCAGCTGATCGCGCGAAAACACGCGGCCCGGCGCATCGGCCAGGGTTTTCAGCAGGCGGAACTCGACCGGCGTCAGCTGCAAGGACTGGCCGCGGAATTCGGCGGTGTAGCGGGCTTCGTCGATCCGCAGCACGGTTGCCAGATCGTCGATCGCCTTTGTATCCGGACTCGCGTCGAGCCGGCTGCGACGCAGGATCGCCCGCACGCGGGCCACGACTTCGCGCGGGCTGAACGGTTTGCAGATGTAGTCGTCGGCGCCGAGTTCCAGGCCGAGCAGGCGATCGATCTCCTCGACCCGCGCGGTGACCATGACGATCGGCACATCGCTGAAGCTGCGCAACTCGCGGCAGACCTCGAGACCATCCTTGCCGGGCAGCATCAGGTCGAGCAGCACCAACGCCGGATCGAGCTGGCGGGCGCGCGCCGCGACCTCGCGGCCATCGGCGCAGATGTCGCTGCGATAGCCGGCGGCTTTCAGATAGTCCGCTAGCAGCGCGGCGAGCTTCGGCTCGTCCTCGACGATCAGCACCAGCGGCGCCACGGTTTCCACAGGGCTCATGTTCAGATGCCCGGTACGGCCAGCGGCAGGCGCAGGCTCAACCGCAGACCGCCGAGCGGCGAAGCGGTAGCGCTCAAGCTGCCGCCATGCGCTTCGGCGATCTTGGCGCTGATCGCCAGACCCAGGCCGGCGCCGCCGGTGGCGCGATTGCGCGAGCTTTCGACCCGGTAGAAGCGATCGAACAGTTTCGGCAGCGCGTCCTCAGCCACACCGGGCGCGGAGTCATCGAACTGCAGCAGCAACTCCCTGCCATCGATGCGGGCTTCGAGCTTCAGGCGGCCGCCCGAGTCGGTGTAGCGAAGACTGTTCTCCAGCAGATTGCCGAGCAACTGGCCGAGCCGTCCTTCGTCCGCCAGCACCATCACCGCTTGCTCGGGCAGGTGCAGTTCCAGGGCGATGTCGTGTTGCGCGAGGCGCTCGCGGTAGGGATGCACGGCGTCGCGCAGCACCTCGATGACATCGCTGTCGCTCATCCGATAGCTGAGCGCGCCGACATCGGCGAGCGACAGTTCGTAGAGATCGTTGACCAGCTTGCCGAGGATCGTCGTTTCCGCCTGCAGCGAACGGATCGATTCCGGCGTCAGTGCGCGCACGCCGTCTTCCAGCGCTTCCAGCTCGCCCCGCAGCACCGACAGCGGCGTGCGCAGCTCGTGCGAGACATCGGCCATGAACGCGCGGCGCATCTTTTCGTTCTGCTTCAGCGCGTGGGCAAGGCGGTTGAAGTCCTCGGCGAGCTGGCCCAGCTCGTCGCCGGAGCCGGCTTCGACTCGCTCGTCGTAATGCCCGGCGGCCAGCGCATGCGTGCCCCGAGCGATGCGCTTCAGCGGTGCCAGGAACACCCGCGCCAGCAGCACGGCAACCAGCGCCGCCAGCAGGATCGCCAGCGCGCCGATCACCCAGCTGGCCCACAACTGCTGCTGCGCGAAGCGTTGCGCGGCCAGGGTGCTGACGTTCTCGAACGGCACCAGCGCCACCCAGCCGATGGTGCGGCCATCGACCTGCACCGGCCGCAGCAGCGCATCGGCGCCGACTTGGGGATTGCCAGCGATGAACCGGCGCTGCTCGTCGAGCAGCGCAAGACGCAGGTTGACGCCAGTCAGATCGGACTGCGGGGGCGGCGGGCCGGGCAGGCGCGGCGTCAGGGCAGGCGGCGGATTCGAGGATGGGTTCGAGGACGGACGATCTCGATCACGATCGCCGTCATCGGAACCGCAGCCGCCGTCGGTCGCCGTCTGATTGCGGCTGAGGCCGCCCGGACGCAGCAGGCGAAACCACTGGCGCGGATTGTCGCGGAAGCAATGCCAGCCGCCCTGCGCCTGCCAGGTGCTGCCCAGCGCCGGCAGCAGCGCTTCCATGCGCTCGATGCCCTGATCGTTGAGGTAGCCGAGAAAGCCGCGATTGAAGGTCAGCCGCGAAGCCATGCCCATCGCCATCGCCACCAGCACGCTGCTGGTGAGAATGGCGAGGAACAGCTTGGCGGTGATGCCCGGCTTGAGCATGGCGATGGCGGGATCAAGGCTGGTGGTAGAGAACGGCGCCTATTTCCGCCTCTGACCCGGCAAATCACAAGAGCCAGCACCACGATCAGGCCGGAACTCCACAAGAACTCCATGATTGAGACGCCATTGCGCAGTTTTTCCGGCGCAAAGCCGTGGTGAATCCACTGTGTCTACATAGTCGCTGCACATTCGCCCCGCACAGTGCAGCCCAAGCCCGGTAAAAGCCGTGCGCCCCATTCTTTCCCGACGTTCGATCCCAAGGCTGGCCTGATCATGACCGCATCCACCACCGTCCCGCCGCGTCGCCGTCGTCGCAAATGGGGGCTTGCCGCGCTCGTGCTGCTACTGGTCATCGCCGTCGCCGGCGTGGTCTGGCAGCGTGGCAAGGCGGCTGATCCGATGGCGAACCTGCGCTTCGCCACGGTCGAGAAGGGCGATCTGGAAAAGACCGTGACCGCAGTCGGTTCGCTGAAAGCCAAGGATTACGTCGATGTCGGCACTCAGGTATCGGGCCGCGTGCTGAACATCCACGTCGAGATCGGCGACAAGGTCGCCAAGGGCGAACTGATCGCCGAGATCGATCCCACCGTCTATGCCTCGACGGTCGCAAAGGACCGCGCGAACCTCGACAACCTCAAGGCGCAGCTCGCGCAGCGCGAAGCCGAGCTGGCGTTGGCCGATCAGCAGGCTGCCCGCAATGGTCGCCTCGCCGAGGGCAACGCGGTGAGCCAGGACGTGGTCCAGCAGGCCGAAGCCTCTGCCCGCGTGGCCGCCGCTGCGGTGAATTCGGTGAAGGCACAGATCAAGGCAGCGGAAGCCACGCTGGAAGGCGATCTCGCCAATCTCAATTTCACCAAGATCTACGCGCCGATGGATGGCACCGTGGTCGTCCAGGACACCCGCAAGGGACAGACCGTGAACTCGGTGCAGTCGGTCGCAGTGATCGCGCAGGTGGCCAATCTCGACGTGATGACGGTCTGGGCGCAGGTCGCCGAAGCCGATGTCACCAACATCCGCCCGGACATGCCGGCCTACTTCACGACGCTGGGCGCGCCCGAGCGGCGCTGGGAAGGCAAGGTGCGCCAGGTGCACCCGACGCCGACCACCACCAACGACGTAGTGCTCTACAACGTGCTGGTCGACGTCGACAATCACGAACGCGCGCTGCTGCCGGCGATGACCGTGCAGGCCTTCTTCGTGCTCGCCGCGGCGCACGATGCCGTGGTGGTGCCGCTCGGTGCGCTCAAGCCGGATCCGGATGCGCGCGGCTTCCGGGGCGGACCTGATGGCGCGCCCGGCAAGGGCGCCGGCGGCGAGCGCAGGAAGCGTGATCGCAGCGGCGCCAAGCCGGGTGAAGCTCCGAACGCCGGTCCGGCGGCAGCGCCTGCCGAAGGCAAGACCGAGGGCACGCCGCCAGCGCTCGCCGAAGCTGCGCCCGAAACCGCTGCGGTCGAACCGGGCGAGCCGGCACGATCCGGCGATCGTCCGGCGCGGCGCGGCAAGCCCTATCGCGTGCAGGTGAAAACCGCCAACGGTGTCGAATGGCGTCAGGTGCGTGTCGGCCTCGCGACGCGTACCGATGCCGAAGTGCTGTCCGGCCTGGAAGTCGGCGAAGAGATCGTCGTCGGCGAGAAGGGCGCATTGCCAACAGCCGGCAGCGCCCGCGCCGCGCCGCGCATGCCGGGCGGCGCCGGTCCGCGCCTGTGAGCACGTCTGCTGCAGAAGTGCCGCTGCTGCAACTGGAGCAGGTCGCCAAGATCTACGCGGGTGGCGATGGCGCGGAAGTGCGAGCGCTTGACGGCATCACCTTGTCGATCGCCGCCGGCGAGTTCGTCGCGATCATGGGCCAGTCCGGTTCCGGCAAATCGACGCTGATGAACGTGCTCGGCTGTCTCGACACGCCGACCCGCGGCCGTTACCAGGTGCGCGGCATCGATGTCGCGACCCTCGGCAAGGACGAACTCGCATCACTGCGCCGCGACTGCTTCGGCTTCGTGTTCCAGCGCTACAACCTGATGACCACGATCACCGCGGCCGAGAACGTCGAGCTGCCGGCGATCTACGCCGGTGCCGCCAAGGCGCAGCGAGTGCAGCGGGCGGCGGCACTGCTCGGTCAGCTCGGTCTCGGCGAACGCCTGGGCCACAAGCCGAATCAGCTGTCCGGCGGCCAGCAGCAGCGCGTGTCGATCGCCCGGGCCTTGATGAATGGCGCCGATGTGATCCTGGCCGATGAACCCACCGGCGCGCTCGACAGCAAGAGCGGCGAAGAAGTGCTGGCGCTGCTCGGCCGGCTGCATGGCGACGGCCACACGATCATCCTGATCACCCACGACGCCAAGGTGGCGGCGCATGCCGAGCGGATCATCCAGATCAGCGACGGCCGCATCACCGAGGACAGCGGCAGCCGCGGCCGCTCCGCCGCCCTGAGGGCATTGCACACCGATCGCCGTCATCCGCACTGGCTGCCGGATCTCGGCGAAGCGGTGAAGATGGCGCTGCACTCGCTGCGCGGCAACCTGTTCCGCTCGGCGCTGACCTTGCTCGGTGTGGTCATCGGCGTCGCCGCCGTGGTGACCATGCTGGCGATCGGCAACGGCAGCAAGGCGCAGGTGATGAAGAGCATCGAATCGATGGGCAGCAACCTGCTGCTGGTGCAGCCGGGCGCGCCCGGCACCAGGCCCAGCGGCGAGATGGCGATGCTCAAGGAAACCGACGCCGAAGCCATCGAAGCGCTGGCCGGCGTGCAGGCGGTATCGCCGCAGCGGCAATCGCGGCAGACGCTGCGCTACGGCAACATCGACTACAAGAGCAACGTCACCGGCGTCTGGCCGACCTGGACCCAGATGCAGGACTGGAAGCTTTCCGAAGGCGTGTTCGTCAGCGATGACGATGTGAAGACCTACGCGCCGGTGATCGTGCTCGGCACCACGGTGGCGCGGAACCTGTTTCCGGATTTGGCGTCGCCGATCGGCCTCTATGTGCTGGTCGGCAAGGTGCCGTTCCAGGTCGTCGGCGTGCTCGCCAGCAAGGGCGCCAATGCCTTCGGTTCGGACATGGACGACGTCGCCGTGATCCCGCTGTCCACCGGCTTCGCGCGGGTGTTCGGCAAGCGCTTTCTCGGCACCATCAACGTCAAGCTGGCCAGCGCCGATGTCGCCGACGACACCGAAGCCGCGATCACCGAACTGCTGAGCGGGCGCCACGGCACCATCGATTTCCAAGTGCGCAGCACCACCTCGCTGATGGAGATGGCGACCACCACGCAGAACACGCTGACCCTGCTGCTTGGCTCGGTGGCGTTCATCTCGCTGCTGGTCGGCGGCATCGGCGTGATGAACATCATGCTGGTCAACGTCACCGAGCGGACCCGCGAGATCGGCGTGCGCATGGCCACCGGCGCGCGCACCAGCAACATCCTGCTGCAGTTCAATACCGAGGCGCTGGTGATCTGCGGCATCGGCGGCGTGATCGGCGTGCTGCTCGGCATCGGCGCGGCACTGGCGGCCGAAGCCCTGGGCTCGAAGGTGGTGTTCACCGTCGCGCCCGCCTTGTTCGCGTTCGGCTCGGCGTTCATCACCGGCCTGCTGTTCGGCTACCTGCCGGCGCGCAAGGCGGCGAACCTCGATCCCGTCGTCGCTCTGGCTTCCGAATAGCCCGAAGAACCAGCCATGAAAAACTTCACCTGTCTGACATTCGCTGCCGCCGCGCTGTTGCTCGCCGGCTGCAGCTTGACGCCGACTCTGACCCAGCCCGAGCTGCCGCTGCCTGAGCGCTACGCGCAAGCCAGTGATAGGGCCGACGAAGCCAGTGCCGAAGCAGTGCCGGTCGCTCCCCAGTGGTGGCAGCGATTCGGCAGCGCCGAACTCGATCAGCTGATGACTGAGGCGCTGGCCGCCAATCACGATCTGGCCGCGGCACTGGCGCGCATCGAACAGTCCCGCGCCAGTGCCCGCGCCGCCCGCGCCAACCTGGTGCCTCTGGTCACGGGATCGGCTTCGGCCTCCACCAGCCGTAGCGGTGGCAACGACACCAGCGAGAACAGCCAGGCGACGCTCAGCGCGTCCTACGAACTCGATCTCTGGGGCGCCAACCGGGCGACCGCCGCGGCGGCGCGGGCGCGGCTCGATGCCAGCGGCTACAACGGCAATGCCGTGGCGCTGGTGCTGCAGGGCGATGTGGCCAGCAACTACTTCCTGATCCTGTCGCTGAAGGATCGCCTGGCGCTGACCGAGGAAAACCGCGCCGCCGCCGCCGAACTGCTGCGTCTGGTCCAGCTGCGTTACGACAACGGCGGTGCCAATGCGTTGGAGCTGGCCCAGCAGAGAACCACCTTGCTCAACATCGAAGCCAGCCTGCCGTCGCTGCGCCTGAGCCTGGAGCAGACCCACCACGCGCTGGCCGTGCTGCTCGGCCGCGCACCGGGCGGCTTCACGGTAGCCGCGACCACGCTCGCCGGGCTGAACGTGCCGGAGATCGCCGTCGACACGCCGGCCAGCCTGCTGCTGCAGCGGCCGGATATCCGCGCTTCGGAAAGCTCGCTGATCGCCGCCAATGCCGATATCGGCGTGGCGCGTGCGGCACTGCTGCCCAGCGTGTCGCTGTCGGCCTCCGCCGGCTTCAACGGCCTGATCACCAGCGGCAGCAGCACCTTGCTGTCGCTCGCCGCATCGCTGTCGCAGACCATCTTCAACGGCGGCCGTTTGCAGAGCCAGGTCCGGATCGCCGAAGCGCAGCAGCGGGAATTGGTCGAGAACTACGCCCAGACCGTGCTGCTGGCGCTCAAGGACGTCGAAGACAATCTGGTCGCCGTCGGCACCAACGAACAGCGCGCCGCACTGCTGCAGCAATCCACCGAACAGGCGCGGCTGGCCTACCAGCTGGCCCGCACCCGCTACGACGCCGGCGCCGACGACCTGCTGACCCTGCTCGACGCTCAGCGCACCCGGCTCAGTTCCGAAGACAGCCTGGTGCAGGCCTCCCTCGCACAGCAGACCGCGGCGATCGGCTTGTTCAAGGCGCTGGGTGGCGGTTACTGAGCCATCGGGCGGACAAAAAACAACCCCCTGTCGCCAGGGGGTTATTGATAACGCCAACGCAGGCCGGATCAGAACGGGATGTCGTCATCCTCGAAGTGCTCGGCCGCCGGTGCTGCCTGCGGCTGCGGTGCGCGCGACGGCGCGCTGCTGCGGGCCGGTGGCGAGGTACGGGTCGGCGGCGACTGGCTGTAGTCGTCGTCGCTCATGCCGCCGCCACCGCCTCCACCGCTGCGGCCGTCGAGCATCTGCATGTCGTTGACCAGGATTTCGGTGGTGTAGCGATCCTGGCCTTCCTTGTCCTGCCACTTGCGGGTGCGCAGCGAGCCTTCGACGTAGACCTTGGCGCCCTTCTTCAGGTACTGGCCGGCGATCTCCGCGAGCTTTCGCGTGAACACCACGTTGTGCCACTCGGTCTTTTCCTTCTTTTCGCCGGAGGCCTTGTCGTTCCACGACTCCGAGGTGGCGAGGGTCAGGTTGCAGAACGCATCGCCGTTCGGGAAGTACTTCACTTCAGGGTCCTTGCCGAGGTTGCCGATCAGGATGACCTTGTTTACGCCGCGTGATGCCATATCGCCTCCTTGCTACTCAATTTGTCGTGTGTTCCGGGGCCGGGATTGCGCGGTCGGCAACCGCCAGGCCGGATGCCCCCGTCGCAACTATTATCAGCCAGATCGCGGCGAGCGCGCCGGCAGTCGCGTAGACACCGGATACGCCGAAGTGCCCCAGCGTGATGCCTCCGAGCGAGCCGCCGGCGAAGCCGCCGAGGAACTGGGCGCTGGAGTAGACGCCGAGCGCCGCGCCCTTGCGTTCCGGCGGCACTCTCCGGGAAATCAGTGACGGCAGGGCACCTTCCAGGTAGTTGAAACCGAGGAAGAACAGGAACAGGGCGGCGACCAGGCCGGGCTTCGATTGCCAGGCGCCGGCTGCCAGCAGCATCGCCACCGTCAGGGCGGTGACCGCGCCGATGAACATCGGCTTGGCGATCTGGCGCTTTTCGACGATCCGGAACAGCGGAAACACCGGCACGATCGACACCAGCAGCAGCGGCAGCCAGACCTTCCAGTGCTCGTCGCCGGCGAGGCCGAGGGTTTTCTCCAGCGCCAGCGGCGAGGCCACGAACACGGCGGTCATCGTCGCGTGGAGCAGGAAGATGCCGGCGTCGAGCCGCAGCAATTGCGGATCGGCGAGGGCGGCGCGGATCGAGGCCGGTGGGCCGGCCGGCGGCAGCTTCGGTGCTGCCGGAATACCCCAGATCACCAGCGGAATCGCCGCGGTGGCGAGCACGGCGGTCAGATCGAAGATGCCGGACACGCCGATGAAACCGGCGACGATCGGCCCGAGCACCAGCGCCAGGATGAACGAGACGCCGAGCCCGGCGCCGAGGATCGCCATCGCCGTGCTGCGCACCTGCGGCCGGGTGACGTCAGCCAGCCAGGCGGATGCCGCACCGGAGATCGCACCGGCGCCCTGCAGCGCGCGGCCGGCCATGATCCAGTGGATGTCGTGGGTGGCGCCGGCCAGCGCGCTGCCGAGCGCGAACAGCGCCAGCCCACCGACCATCACCGGCTTGCGGCCGATGCGATCCGACAGCCAGCCGAACGGAATCTGCAGCGCCGCCTGGATCAGGCCGTAGAGGCCGATCGCCAGGCCGATCTGCAAGGCGGTGGCCGGTACCGGCAAGTCGCGCGCGTACAGCGCGAACACCGGCAAGATCATGAACATGCCGAGCATGCGCAGCGAATAAATGACGCTGAGGCCTGCGGTAGCGCGTATTTCGTCGCGATTCATCGGCTGGTTTCCAGGAAGCTCGCAATGGCAGCGGCGCCCGCGGCGGCCGAACGGCCTATGGTTTCCGGGTCGGCGTCGAAGGTGTCGCGAAAGTATTGGCGTTGGCGTTCGATCCAGTGGCCGTGGTTGGCGACTGCATCGCTGAGGGCCACGTCCAGATCGTCGACGTTGGCGATCACGGTTCCGAGCTGCCAGAACAGATAGTCCGGCGAGTTCTGCCACGCAGCGTCGTGGCTGTTGATGAACAAGCAAGGTCTGGGCCGAACCATGAATTCGGCGATCTGGCTCGACACGTCGCCGAGGTAGACATCGGCGGCCTGGGTGTAGGTCATGTCGATCGAGGCATCGCTGCCGGTATCGATCAGCACATGCGGCAAGGTCCGGTAGCGATCGAGCTGCGCCTGGGTGGCAGGATCGCGGCGATCGAACAGGCGGATGTGTGGCGCGAAGATCAGGTTCCAGCCCTTCGACTGCGCGAAGTGCTCGAGCACCGCGAAACCATGCTTCGGCCAAGACGACAGGCCGGCTTCGAAATGCGGGTTGTAGAGCACCGTCGGGCGATCGTTGTCGAACAGCCGGCGGCGCTGGGCATCGAGGCGGTCGACGAGATCGAACTTCGCGTAGCAGCCGGCGTGATAGCGGCCTTCACGCAGGGTGCCCTGTTCGCGCATCCGCGCTGCCTGCTGCTCGCCGGCCAGCAGCACGTAATCGAACTCGATCAGGTCGTCGGCGTAAGTCACGGCGCGGCCCGGCGCGCCGTGGTTGGTCCAGATCATCCGGAGCTTCGGCAGATGCAGCTTCTTCAGCAGCAGCGAGGTGCGCTCGGGCACCACCAGGGCATCGAAGCGGCGGAAATAGCGACGATTGCCGATCAGCACCAGGGTCTTCGGCGGAATGCCTTCGCCGCGCAGGCGCTGATAAAGGCGCTGCAGCCAGCTGATCCGCAGACGATCGATGCGCAGCCGGGCGTTCGGGTACAAGCCCATCAGCCGCCGGACCAGACGCTCCTGCTCGTCGGTGGAGCAGGCGATATGCACCGCCCAGTCCGGCCGCTGCGTCGCCAGTTCGGCAGCGATCGGGAAGCTGTGCGGAATCTGGTGGGTCTGCGCGATGTACGGAAAGACGACTTTCATTCGGAGGCGCGGGAAGACGCCGCGGGGGCGGCGTGAAGCAGTGCTCGGCGGGCCAATCGGGGTGCCGGAGTTGGCCGCTATGGTAGCCGTTTACCCTGCGCCGCTCGCCTTCGATCCGTTGCGATCAGCGCGCAAAGCGAGCTGCTCTTCGATCAGGCGAATCATCAGCGGAATGCCGTTGACCGGCTTCAGGGCGGAGACGCGTTTGCGGATCGCGTCTCCGTCGGCCGTCAGCAATCTTTCGGCGGCCTTCGCCAGCGCTGCGGCCTCCGGTGCCGCCGCGTGCAGCAGACCGGCCCCGACATAACGCCTGATTCGTTCCGGCTGATCGGAACCGCCGAGGGGCGAAGCGACGCAGGCGGCGCCGCAGGCCAGCGCCTGATGCAGCGCACCGGTGGCGCCGTTGGTGACGATGATCCGGGCTCGGCGCATCAGCGCCAGCAACTGGGGCAGGGGCAGCGCCTTGATCGCCAGCGTCCGTCCCGCCGGAATCGGCCCCTGGTGCAGTGGCCCGAGGACGGTAATCGCATCGAGGCCGGTGGCCGCATGCAGCCGTTCCGCGGCGGCATGGAAGATGTCGCCGACATAGCGGCCATCGACCCGATAACCGCCGCCGCCCGGCACCAGCAAGGCAAACGGCTGATCGATGCGTGCCAGGATTTCCGGCGGCAGTTCGCCGAGGTCGGACAGCAGATCGTCGAAGTAGCTATCGAAGATCGCGCGCCGCGTGCTGCTGATCGCCGTCAGCAGCTGCTGTCCGGGCGTGAATGCCTGCAAGGTCAGATAAGGGCGCTGCTGCCAGTGCGCATCGAGCCGCCACAGCCAGGGCCATTCGAAGGCGCGCTTGCAGGTTCCCGGCTGGTCGGCGACATAGGCGGTGCGTGCACCGACGGCGCGGCACTGATCGAGCACCGCCGGATGGCTGTAGCAGTCGAAGATCACCAGATGCGGGCGGCGTTCGCTGATTTCCCGGTTCAGGAAGCGGATCCTCGACGGCTTGTCGAGATGCGCCTCGTTGAAAGTGACGGGGAACGGGCAGTCGTGCCGGGTTTCGGCGCCGCCGGGCAACAGGAATTCGATGGTCGCCGCCGGCCAG
This sequence comes from Nevskia ramosa DSM 11499, assembly GCF_000420645.1. Classification (NCBI taxonomy): domain Bacteria; kingdom Pseudomonadati; phylum Pseudomonadota; class Gammaproteobacteria; order Nevskiales; family Nevskiaceae; genus Nevskia; species Nevskia ramosa. Next base: position 85,452 of record NZ_ATVI01000009.1, read on the forward strand.
CGTCGCTGCGCAGCCTGGGCCAGGGTCACAGCCCGAACGAACTCGCTGCTGCCGCCCCACTTGTAGTACGGCGCGAACAGCAGATGAGGCCTGTCGCCGTCCTCAGACGCCAACCTGGATCTCGGTCAGAACTCCGCCTTCGAGACGAATCACCCGTTCGGCCGCGTCCACCCAGGCAGCGTGATGCGAGATCGACAGCACCGACAGCCCGGTGCTGCGGGCCAGCGTGCAGACGTTGTCGACGATGCCGGCTTCGGTGCCCGGATCGAGCGCGCTGGTGGCTTCGTCGAGGATCAGCAGGCGCGGCTGATGGACCAGCGCCCGGGCGATGGCGATGCGCTGGCGCTGACCGCCGGACAGCATGCTGCCGCGCTCGCCGACGCTGGTGTCGATGCCTTCCGGCAAGCGGGCGACGAAATCCCAGGCTCCGGCTTGGCGTAGCGCGCGCTCGACATCGTCGCGGCTGAATTCAGGTGCGCCGAGCGTGACATTGGTGGCGATGCTGTCGTTGAACAGCATCAGTTCCTGCGGCACGTAGCCGGTCAGTGAGCGCCAGCGCATCAGGTCGAGCTGGTCGAGCGGCACGCCGTCGATCAGGATCTCGCCGGCATCCGGCTGATGCAGGCCGAGCAGCAGATCGACCAGGGTGGTCTTGCCGGCGCCCGACGGGCCGGTCAGCGCCGCCACTTCGCCGGCCTTCAGCATGAAGCTGCCGTTGCGCAGGATCCGGTGACCATCGAAAGCGAACGAGACGTCGCGGAAGCGCAGTTCCTCGGTGAAGGTCGGGGCTAGTCCGCCGTGGGCGTTTTCGCGCGCCTGCCGGGTGTCCTCGATCGCTTGCCGGACCAGGAAGAAGCCGCTCTCGGCGGCGTAGACGTTCTGCAATTCCTGCTGCGCCTTGCCGACGATCGAGACGATCTTGGCCAGCAGCAGGCTCATGATCAGCACTTCGCCGATCGGCAGTTGCATCACCCGCAGCGCGCCGAAGATGCCGATGCTCAGGCACAGCGCGAGGATCGGTTCCTGCAGCGCCTTGTTGGCGTTCTTCGAGAATACCTGCCGGCGTGAAGCCTTGCGGATGGCTTTCAGATCCTGCTGGAACAGGGTGTTGAAGCGCGCGTGTCGCGCCATCGCCTTCATCGGTTTGATGCCGACCAGCACATCGGTCAGCCGCACCAGCAGGGACTGCAGGCGTCCGCTCTGCACCCGGGCGTTCTGCTTGGCGACGGCCAGCAGGCGGTTCAGCGAGCCGATCATGATCAGGCTGACCAGGATCGCCAGCAGCGCCAGCTTCCACGAGGCGAGGGCGGCGACCAGCAGATAGACCAGCGCCTGCACCGACAGGGAAAACATCAGGCTCATCGCGTTGTAAGCCTCGCCGGCCCGCGTCGCCTCGCCGCCGAGAGCGCCGGAGAAACGGCCGACCGGCTGGCGCACGTAATAGCTCCAGCGGGCATGCAGCAGCGCTTCGATCAGGCCCAGCCGCATGCCGGCCGCGACATCGGCCACCGCATGACCGACCTGGCGCAGCGCGAGCAGCATCAGGCCGGCCTTGAGCAGCATGCCGGCGGCGATGATGCCGAGCAGGATTGCCGGATCGTGCGGCAGGTGGAGGCGATCGAGGACGCCCAGCACGCCCTTGCTCAGCGCATTGGTTTTCGAGCCGTCATCACCGAGCACCGCGATCAGCGGCAGCAGGGTGGCGATACCGATGCCTTCGGCGATGCTCGCGAACGACAGGCACAGCATCACCACGATGTTGCGGCGCAGGGGAATGGCCGCGGCGATCCTCAGCAGGGAGCGCGAGCCTGAATGTTCGGAGACGGGAGAACGGGTCGACATGAATCGCTTGAATCGTGGGAGGCGTGAATGACGGTGCGGCTGCAGCGATCGCTTCAGGGTTGATCCGGTTTCTTCATGCGCTGCCAGTAGGCTTCATCGCGCTTGACCACCAGATCGTCGGCGCGGCTGGTGCCGGCTTCCTTGCGATTACCCTTCATGTGATCCATGAATTCGCCAAGCGAGGAATTGATCAGCACGTGGCTGGCACGATGGCCGATGCCCTCGGCGATGTCATGGCCCAGGTCGCCGCGCGCCTCGGCCCGGCGGCGCACGACATCGAACAGGAAGGAGTCGTGGAACTCGTACTCGTCGAACAACTCGTCGTTCGTGTACATCGCCTCGAACTCGTCCAGGAAGCGCTGGATTCCGGGATGCCGCAGGTTGTAGCTGACGAAGCCGCATTCCGTATGCGTGTTGCGCGGCCGTTCCAGGAAACCGACCATCCGATCCGGTGGCATGTAGCGCTCCAGCCGGGCGAGATCGACATCGGCGAAGAAGGCGGTATCGGCATCGATCCAGATCAGCACGTCGGCGTCGACCTGGCGGGCGGCGTGGAGGATCGCGTAGACCTTGTGGGCAAAGCGCACCGCGTTCCAGCGATAGCCCGCGCCCCAGTTGCGGCCCTTGATCTTGATCCAAGGCGGCTTCGCCTTCAGTGCCAGCTTCGGGCGGAAACGGCGAGTCTTGCCGTGCGCCAGCGGGTTGTTGGCGTGACGGGCCTTGAAAGCGACCAGCGCCGGACAGTCGGCCAGCAGGTCATGCACCTGCAGACCCGGGGCCGGGTCCGGCACGAAGCCTTCGGCATACAGCAGCAGGGGAACTTCGGCTGGCCAGTGCTCGCGGAAGGTTTCGACCATGCGCCGCCCATGCTCGGCATAGCCGGCGGCATGGCAGGTGGTGACTGCGGCGAACGTGCGGATGGGGACGATCTCGGGCGGAACGGACATTTTCTGCACCGCATGATGCAATAAAATCCACGATGATCTGTGCGTCTTCGATCTGAACCCACTGGCCAGCATGCGTCCTACCGTCTTCATCCACACCAACGCCCGCCAGATCGTGGGCGCGCAGGTGGCCCGCCACGCGCTGAAGCGCAACAGCGCCCATCCCGAGCGTTTCGACGTGCGCCTGATCGAGGCCGAGCACCACGCCTTCATCCAGCAGCGCCACGGCCAGAGTTATCGGCGCGAAGGCTTGCCCGTGGTCTGGGATGCCAATGACCTGCAGTCGTTCACGCCGCTGCGTTTCGCGGTGCCGGCCGAGATGGGCTATCAGGGGCGGGCGGTGGTCATCGATCCGGATATCTTCGCGATCGGCGATATCAACGAACTGCTGGAGCGGGACCTGCAGTCGCATGCGGTGCTGGCGCGCGCGATTCCGGCCAAGGCCGGCGAACCGGAGCATTTCGCATCGAGCGTCATGGTGCTCGATTGCGCGAAGCTTTCGCACTGGCAGGCGGAGCGGCAGTTCGGCGAATTGTTCGAGGGCAACCGCGACTATCGGGACTGGATGTGGCTGCTCGACGAGCCCGCCGGTTCGGTCGGCGCGCTGGAAACGGTCTGGAACGATTTCGATCGGCTGGCACCGGACACCCGCATGCTGCACAACACCAACCGCAAGACCCAGCCCTGGAAGAGCGGCCTGCCGGCGGAGTTCGTGACCAATGGCCGCAGCCGTCTGCAGCGGATCAAGCAGCGCCTGCGCCGGGTCGGCAATCAGCTGGTGGCCGGCGATGCGCCGAACGGCCGCTACAAGACGCATCCCGATCCGGCCCAGCAGCAGCACTTTTTCCGACTGGTCGGTGAGTGCCTCGATCTCGGCGTTTTCTCGCAGCAATTCCTGAAGGACGAGATCGCGCAACGCCATCTGCGACCTGATGCGTTGGCATGCGTCGAGCTGGCGCGCCGCGCCGGCTGAGCTAGAGACGGTCGAGCAGCAGGCTCTTGATTCTGGCCACGGCTCGTGCCAGATCGTCATCGGCGCGTAGCGATCGCTGGCGATTGCCGTCGCTCTGGCCGAGAACAGCGAAATCGCCCTCGGCAATGCGCTCGGCAATCCAACTGGCGAGATCAACCGGCGCGGCGACGATGCCGCGCTTCAGCAGGAACGCATAGAGCGCTGGCGGACAACGCTGCTGCAGGCGGGACAACCAGCGACGCGTCGGTGTGCTGTGGCCGGCGAGCGGCAGCACCTGCACCGGCCGGCCGGTGCGCCAGGCTTCGGCGAGCATCGAGGCGCTGTCGCCGGTGACGATCAGATCGTCGGCCTGCTGCAGCCAGGCCGGCAGCGGATTGGCGTCGTCGCCGCGGCGGTACTCGTAGAGGAAATGCGGGGCCTGCAACGCCGACCGCAAGGCCTGCGCGGTGCCGGCACCGGTGCGCGGGCTGGTGGTGACCAGCAGGCTGCCGCCGCCTGCCTGAGCGTGCTGGCTGGCCAGCGTGCCGAGCTTGCAGGCGTCGTCTTCGTCGAAGCGGAAATGCCGGGTGGCGCCGCCGACCAGCACTACCGTCCAAGGCCGCGGCAGGTCCTGCCAGCCGCCGGCCGATGAGTCGACTGGAACGGCATCGGGCAGGCCGATCCGGTCGTTGAAGGACATGCGGATCGGCAGGACGTTGGCGGCAGCCGGCAGCCGATCCTGCGGCATCGGGATGATCAGATCGATCGCGTCGGTCCGGACCCAACGCGGTCGCCCGAGGTGCACCAGCCGGGTGCGCCGATCGCTGCGCGCGACCACTTTTGTTGCGGCACGCAGACTCTTGCCGAACGAGATCACCAGATCCGGCCAGGCTTGGCCGATCGCCGGAGCCAGACCAGGCGCGGCTATCGATTTCTCGATGCATGGCCAACCCAGGGCCCTGCCCAGCACACGGAGCTGGCCGGTCTCGCCGGCATTGCTGCCGATCATCAGCCAGACCAGCGGCTGGCGCGCGCGCGCTTCGCGGGACGGAAAATCAGTCACGGTCACTCGAGCATGGGCGGGTAGGGCGGCAAGTTCCGTATAGTGCTCGATTGCCCCCAGCGTTCACTAATCTTTCCCGTCATGGATTCGATCCGCATCCGCGGTGCGCGCACGCACAACCTGAAGAACATCTCGCTGGAGCTGCCGCGAGACAAGCTGATCGTCATCACCGGGCTGTCCGGTTCCGGCAAGTCCTCGCTGGCGTTCGACACCTTGTATGCCGAAGGCCAGCGCCGCTATGTCGAGAGCCTGTCGGCGTATGCGCGGCAGTTCCTGTCGATGATGCAGAAGCCGGATGTCGATTCGATCGAAGGCCTGAGCCCGGCGATCTCGATCGAGCAGAAATCGACCTCGCATAACCCGCGTTCGACGGTCGGCACGGTCACCGAAATCTACGATTACCTGCGCCTGCTCTATGCCAGAGTCGGCACTGCCTACTGCCCGGATCATCCTGCGGTGGCGCTGGAAGCGCAGAGCGTTTCGCAGATGGTCGACCATGTGCTGGCGCTGCCGGCCGAATCGGCCTGGATGCTGCTGGCACCGGTGGTTCGCGGTCGCAAGGGCGAGCACGCCGAGTGGTTCGATCAGATGCGCGCCCAGGGTTTCGTCCGCGCGCGCATCGACGGCAAGGTTTACGAACTGGACGAAGCGCCGACCCTGAACCGCAAGCTGAAGCACGACATCGAGATCGTCGTCGATCGCTTCAAAGTCAGACCCGACATCAAGCAGCGGATCACTGAATCCTTCGAGACCGCGCTGCGCTTGTCCGATGGTCTGGCGCTGGTTGCCCCGCACACGACTGCCGCCGCGACGCCGGACATCACCTTCAGCGCCCGCATGGCCTGCCCGCACTGCGGCTACTCGCTGGAAGACCTCGAACCGCGCCTGTTCTCGTTCAATTCGCCGAGCGGCGCCTGCGCCAGCTGCGATGGCCTGGGCGTGCTGCAGGTATTCGATCCGGACAGGGTCGTCACCCATCCGGACGCCTCGCTCGCCGACGGCGCGATCCGCGGCTGGGATCGCCGCAATCCCTATTACTGGGCGCTGGTTTCGTCACTGGCCAAACACTACAAATTCGATACCGACAAGCCATTCCAGAAGCTGCCGGAGAAGGCGCGCAATGCCGTTCTGTACGGCTCCGGCGACGACAAGATCGCCTTCGAGTACCCGGACGAACGCGGCAAGGTGGTCACCCGCATCCACAAGTTCGAGGGCGTGCTGCCGAATCTGGAGCGCCGCTACAAGGAAACCGAATCGGCGGCGGTGCGCGAGGAGTTGGCCAAGTATCTGTCTGACAAGCCGTGCCCGGAATGCATGGGCGAGCGCCTGAATCGCTCGGCGCGCCATGTCTTCGTCGATGGCACCAGCCTGCCGACCGTGGTCTCGAAATCGGTGCGCGATGCCGAGGCGCATTTCCAAAAGTTGAGCCTGCCCGGCCACAAGGGCGAGATCGCCGACAAGATCCTCAAGGAGATCAGCGCGCGCCTCGGCTTCCTGAACAATGTCGGCCTCGACTATCTGACCTTGTCGCGCTCGGCGGAGACGCTGTCCGGCGGCGAAGCGCAGCGCATCCGTCTGGCCTCGCAGATCGGCGCTGGCCTGGTCGGCGTGCTCTACGTGCTTGATGAACCGAGCATCGGCCTGCATCAGCGCGACAACGAACGCCTGCTGAAGACGCTCGTCCATCTGCGCGACATCGGCAACACGGTGATCGTCGTCGAGCACGACGAGGAAGCGATCCGCCAGGCCGATTACGTCGTCGACATCGGCCCCGGTGCCGGCGTCCACGGCGGTCATATCGTCGCCCAGGGCACGCCCGCGCAGGTGATCGCCAATCCGAAATCGCTGACTGGCCGTTACCTGTCCGGCACGGAGGGCATTCCGGTGCCGAAGGTTCGCGGCAAGCGCGACCCGAAGAAGCAGATCGTGCTGCGCAACGCCCGCGGCAACAATCTGAAGGGCGTCACCGCCGAGATTCCGATCGGCCTGATGACCTGCGTCACCGGCGTCTCCGGCTCCGGCAAGTCGACCCTGATCAACGACACCCTGCTCGGTTACGCGGCGCGGGCGCTGAACAATGCCGGCACTCGTCACGCGGCCTGCGACAGCATCGAAGGCCTGGAGCATCTCGACAAGGTCATCGACATCGATCAATCGCCGATCGGCCGCACGCCGCGCTCGAACCCGGCGACCTACACCGGCTTGTTCACGCCGATCCGCGAGCTGTTCTCGCAGGTGCCGCAGTCCCGCGAACGCGGCTACGAAGCCGGACGCTTCAGCTTCAACGTCAAGGGCGGCCGCTGCGAGACCTGCGAGGGTGATGGCGTCATCAAGGTGGAAATGCACTTCCTGCCCGATGTCTACGTCACCTGCGATACCTGCAAGGGCAAGCGCTACAATCGTGAAACCCTGGAGATTCGCTACAAGGGCAAGAGCATCAACGACGTGCTCGATCTCACCATCGAAGACGCGCTGGCACTGTTCAAGCCCGTGCCGGCACTGGCCCGCAAGCTGGAAACCCTGCTCGACGTGGGCCTTTCCTACGTGAAGCTCGGCCAGAACGCGACGACTCTGTCTGGTGGTGAAGCGCAGCGCGTCAAGCTGGCCAAGGAACTGTCGAAGCGCGACACCGGGCGGACCTTGTACATCCTCGACGAACCGACCACCGGCCTGCATTTCCACGATGTCGCCCAGCTGCTGAAGGTGCTCGATCGCCTGCGCGATGCCGGCAACACCGTGGTCGTCATCGAGCACAACCTCGATGTGATCAAGCGCGCCGACTGGCTGATCGACATGGGCCCGGAAGGCGGCAGCGGCGGCGGCGAGATCGTCGCGGCCGGCACGCCGGAAGACATCGCCAAGAACAAGCGCTCTCATACCGGGCGCTTCCTGAAGCCTTTGCTGAAGGGATGACCGCAGTTCCCCTTCCCCCGCTTGCGGGGAAGGCCGGGATGGGGGCGTTTGACTTCAGCGTAGAACCCAACCGCCCCCACCTCAATCCTCCCCCGCAAGCGGGGGAGGAAGTAGCCGCCAAAGGCCTCGTGCTAGGCTCTTTTCCGAAAATTTGAATCTTTCCGGAGCTTTACTCATGTCCTCGATCACCGCCCTCCGCCGCCACGCCCCCGCACCGAAGCGCGAAGCCGCCGACCTGCGCAAGTCCGGCCTCGATCCGAACTTCTGGTATCCGCTGGCACGCTCAAAACAGCTGAAGGCCGGCAAATCACTGGCCGTCAGTTTCGCCGGCGAACCGATCGCGCTGGTGCGGCCGGAGAAGGGTGATCTGTTCGCGCTGGAAGATCGCTGCGCGCATCGCCAGGTGCCGCTGAGCCTCGGCGTCGTCCGTGGCGAACGTCTGCAGTGCCACTACCACTGCTGGACTTACGACCGCAGCGGTGCCTGCGTCAACGTGCCGTATCTCGATGAAGGCAAGCAGTTGCCGAACGGCGTCAGGAGCTACCCGGTGCGCGAGGCCTACGGCTTCGTGTTCGTCTATCCGGGCGATCTCTCGGCCGCCGGTTATGGCGCGTTCCCGGATGTCTCCACGTTCGCCAAGTCCGAGTACAAGACCCGCACGCTGGACCGGACCATCGGCTGCCACTGGAGCTTCATGCACGAGAACCTGATGGACATGAACCATCAGTTCCTGCATCGCAGCCTGATGGGCTCGATCCGCGCCACGATGATCGACCTGCGCAGCGGCGATGGCTGGGTGGAATGCGACTACACCTTCTCCCGCGCCGCCGGCAAACAGCCGCTCGGCGAGCGTTTCATGATCAACCGCAGGGGCGCTGCCAAGGTCAGCGATGGCTCCATCGACAAGATGACCATCCGCACCCAGTACCCGTACCAGACCCTGCAGTTCTGGACCGCCGGCAGCCCGGTTGATGAGCCGGCACTTGATCTCTGGAACTGCTACTGGCCCACCGACTCAGCGCAGCGGAAGAACCAGACCTACGGCCTGATGATGATCCGCAAGCCTCCGATCCCGGGAATGATCCACGTGATCTGGCCGTTCATCGTTGCCTTCACCAACGGCATCTTCGGCCAGGACACGCATATCGTAGAAGCGGAGCAGGCGGCGTTCGATGCGCAGGGCGAGGACTGGAATCAGGAGATCTTTCCGGCGATTCAGTTGTTGCGGGAGTTGTTGATTGATAAGAGTGTGCCGGTGGAGGCTTATGCCAAGACTGGGGCGCCGATTCGGTTGGCGGATTTGCCGCGGGTCTAACTGGCGTTACCGCGAATGAAGAACATCCAAGTCTTCGACGGCGCGCAGAACGCTGTATACGACATCTTTTCTGTCACAGACGATGAGTTCGATCTCATCTTTCCCTCCGGCCATGACGTTGCCTTTATTGATGAGGTCTACGAGCGTGGAGATGCAGCGATTTTGGACGCTGCGTTTGCTCTAATCTGGACTCGGCGTGTACTGAAGCGCGAAGCTCAAGGCATTCATGGGCTTCTCTTCTACGAACTAGAAGAGAAGAAAATTTATTACCCCACGCGTGCAGATGAAGAAGCAATCAATCCAGATGGTAGCCGGCTTCGCTGAGAGCCCGAGTAGATCGGGAAAGCGGCTTCATCGCGCATCCCGACGGATTCGGTGTCGTCTGCTTCCCTGACTCTTTGGACTTCACCGAACCATTCCGCGCTGTCGCGCGGGTCACTTTCCTTGACGCCCAAGGAAAGTAACCAAAGGAAGGGCGCCCCGGCGCTGCGTCGGATCGCATGAAACAGAAGCGCGATCCGATGCCCTGTGCTTCTCGGCCATGACGGGGCTTTTCGACGCGCCATCCTTGGCGCGGCGAAAAGGCATCGGCATCCTGCCTCGCCTCCTTCGGAGCCTGTCCGCCATGGCCTGCGATGCTCGGCGCGCTTAAGGGGGACCAAAAGCAAAAGCCACAGCAACGGCAGAATCAAAAGCACAGCGCCGCGCGGGAGCGCGGCGCTGTTGCCTTGGCTTTTGACTTGGTTGTGGACGTTGGTCCCCCTTGCATGCCGCCGAGCATCGCAGTGCTCGGAGAGGGACGACCGGCATGGATGCCGGTCGAGCGCTGCCAGGCCATGGATGGCCTGTCGGCGCGGTGCCCCGGAGAGCGCGAGAAGCGCAGGGCACCGACTCGCGCTTCTGTTTCTCGCGAGTCGGCGGCATGCCGCGGGGCGCATTCCTTTGGTTACTTTCCTTGGGCGTTCAAGGAAAGTAACCCGCGCGTAAGCGCGGAATAGTTCGATGAAGGTCATCGAAAAAGTCAGCGCTACGCCAAGGCCAGAACTCAACCAGGAAGGGCGCATTCCGCATAACCCTGCCCCCAAGGCCGCAGCAGGAATAAACCGTGCTCACTAAAAGCCGCCAAAGCTACTCATCGCACAGAGCCACGATGGCTTTAATGCAAACTGCCAACCAATACCCGCTTCAGGACCCTTTGCCGTCATGACGATGCTCACGGTCGAACACACCACCGTTTACCGCTACGCCAGGCCCGTTGCCCTGCACGAGCACCGCCTGATGTGCCGCCCGCGCGACAGCCACGACCTGCGTCTGATCGAAACCGGTTTGACCATCACCCCGGCGGCGTCGGTGCGCTGGTTGCACGACGTCTTCGGCAACTCGATCGCCATCGCCAGTTTCGAGGAAGAGGCGACTGATCTGTCGTTCGTGTCGATGTTCCATGCCGAGCATTTCCCGAACGAGCCGCAGAAGCTGGAGGTCGAGGAGTTCGCGCGCTATCTGCCGTTCAATTATTCGGTGCAGGAGATCGCCGATCTTGGCCGCACTTCGGAACGGCACTATCCGGACCCGCTGCATCGGGTCGATCTCTGGGCCAAGTCGTTCGTGCTGCGTGAGGAAGGCAACCCGGAAACGCTCGATGTGCTGATGGCGATGAATGCCGCGATCAAGGAGCAGTTTGCCTATGCGCGGCGCGAGGAGATGGGCGTGCAGACGCCCGAGGAGACGCTCGACAAGGGCAGTGGCAGTTGTCGCGATTTCGCGGTGTTCATGATGGAAGCGGTGCGCAGCCTGGGGCTCGCGGCGCGTTTCGTGTCCGGCTATCTGTATGACGCGAGCCTGGTCGGGGCTGAGGTCGATCAAGGTATGGAAGTGGTTGGCGGTGGCGCCACGCACGCCTGGATGCAGGTCTATCTGCCGGGGGCCGGCTGGGTCGAGTTCGATCCGACCAATGCATTGTTCGGTGGCCGCAATCTGATCCGCGTCGCGGTGGCGCGTGATGCTTCGCAGGCGGTGCCCTTGACCGGCAGTTTCACCGGCGCGTCGAATGATTATCTGGGCATGAGCGTCGACGTGAAGGTGTCGGTGGCCTGAGCGCGCCGAAACGGGTTCAGATCGCCGCGACGCTGCCCATCACCGTTTCATCGAGCGCCGCCAGGCGCGTGCCGAAGAACTGCAGGAAGGCGCGGACCCGGGCGCTCTTGCGAAGATCCGGATGGGTCAGCACCCAGAAATCGAAGCCGGAGTCGTTTTCGGTATCGGGCAGGCGCTCGAGTTCGGGATCATCGAAGCAGGCGAACCACGGCAGGGCGGCACAGCCAAGGTGGGAGGCAACTGCCAGCCGCAGTGGCGCGAAGCTGTCGTAGCGCAGGCGGATTCTGGAGTCCGGCACGTTGGCGGTCAGCCACTTGGCTTGCTGCACGCGTATTAGCGGACCATCGAAGCCGAGCCAGTCGTAGTCGGCGAGCGGCCGGCCACGGCCGATGCGGTCGAGATAAGTTTTCGAGGCATAGGACGCGAACACGATCCGGCCGGCACGCCGGCCGACCAGATGCTCGGGCGGATGCGCGGTGCCACGGATCACCACGTCGGCCTCGCGCTTGGACAGGTCGGCGATCTGGTTGGTCGAGGCGATGTCCAGAGTCAGGCCCGGATAGGTATCGCGGAACTCGGCCAGCCAGCGCGGCAGCAGATGCAGGGCCACGGCTTCGCTGGTGCTGAGCCGGATGTGGCCTTCCAGGCGCACGTCGGTGCCCTTGATCCGGCCTTCGACGGCTTGTGCCTCGCGCTCCATCTTTTCTGCCGCTTCGGCCAGCGCCTCGCCGGCCGGCGTCAGCCGGTACCCGGCGCGCAGACGCTCGAACAGCCGCACTTCCAGCGCCAGTTCCAGGGTTTCGAGGCGGCGGTAGACGCTCGATGGATTGACGGCCAGCAGCCGCGCCGCGCCATTCAGGCCGCCGGCGCGGGAAATGGCCAGCACATAGCGCAGATCGTCCCAGTTCATGGCGGCAGCCTGAGCCGTATCTTGCAAAATTGCAAAAATAGAATTCGCAAATGACGACTTCTTATGCGCGCAAGCAAGGAGCAAAGTGCGCTCCATGAAACGCCAGCAAGCCGGCGTTGAAACAGGAGCAGAACGATGAACACCAACACCCAGAACGTCAGTACCCAGAACAATCCCCGTACCAATATCGTGGCCGTTACCGGCCTGCCGCGTCCGCTGTTGGCGGCCATGTTCCGCCGCGCCGGCCTGTTCGGCCGTGATTCCGCGCTGACCGTGGTCGAGCAGGCCGTGGTCCAGAGCCGCCTGGCGACAGTGCCGAACCTGGCTGCGCCAAGCGCGCCGTCGATCCTCGGCACTCGCCTGAAGGCGCTGGCCGATTACGTCGACGCGGTGGTGGCCGAACGTGACACCAGTGCCGAGCAGGCTCGTCTGGCTCGCGAGGGCTACAGCGAGGCGGCGATCGGCGAAGCGGCGATCACCGTCGACAACGTTCGCACCGTGTTCGGTCTGTTCCCGGTTACCGCCAGCGCGGTGCCGGCGAAGGCCGCCGAGGCGCGCAACTACGCCCGCGCTGCGTAAACGGTCAAGCAGTCCTCCTCGCGCGGCACGCTTGCCGCGCTACCCTTCGGCGCGGCCCCGGTCCATACCGGTGCCGCGCCTTTTTCTTTGTCTTGGCTGGAAATTCATGAAACTCGGACTCGAACGCAGCACCGCGCTGGTCACCGCATCCAGTGGCGGCATCGGCCTGGAGATCGCCCGCACGCTGGCAGCCGAAGGCGCGACCGTGGTGGTCAATGGCCGCAGCGACAAAACCGTCGCCCAGGCGATCGCCAGCATTCGCGCCACACATCCGGAAGCGAAGCTGATCGCGCTGGCGGCCGACAACGGCACTGCCGAAGGCTGTGTAGCGACGATCAAGCAGCTGCCCGAGGTCGACATCCTGGTCAACAACCTCGGCATCTACGAGGCGGTCGGCTTCTTCGAGGAAAGCGACGCCGACTGGCAGCGCCTGTTCGAGGTCAACGTGATGAGCGGCGTGCGTCTCGCGCGTCATTACCTGCGCGGCATGCTGGCGCGCGGTGACGGCCGGGTGGTGTTCATCTCCAGCGAATCGGGCGTCAGCCCGGCGCCGGAAATGGCGCACTACAGCGCGACCAAGACCATGCAGCTCGGCATCTCGCGGGCCTTGGCCGAGCTGACCAAGGGCACGCGAGTGACGGTCAACTCGGTGTTGCCGGGGCCGACGCGCACCGAGAGTGTCGAGAAGTTCATGGCTGATCTGTTCCCAGGTCTGGGCCCGGACGAGATCAGCAAGCGCTTCATCGCCGAGAACCGGCCTACCTCGCTGATCGGTCGACTGATCGATCCCAGCGAGATCGCCGATGTCGTCGCCTTCGTCTGCAGCGCCCGCGCCGCGATCATCAACGGCGCGGCGATCCGCGCCGAAGGCGGCCTGGTGCGCAGCGTCTTCTGAGCCTGATCTACGGCGTGCCGCGCAGCTTGACGATGACGCCGCCGTCCTGCTGCTCGATCCAGGTATCGACATTGCGTTCGAGGATGTCCAGCGGCAGCGCGCCGGAGCCGAGTACCACGTCGTGGAAGCCGCGGATGTCGAACTTCGAGCCCAAGGTCGCGGTTGCGCGGGCACGCAGTTCCTTGATTTTCAGCTCGCCGATCTTGTACGCCAGCGCCTGGCCGGGCCAGGCGATGTAGCGATCGATCTCGTTGGTGATGTCCAGTTCGGCGCGTGGCGTGTTGGCCTTGAAGAAGTCGATCGCCTGCTGACGGCTCCATCCCTTGGCGTGCATGCCGGTATCGACGACCAAGCGCACGGCGCGCCACATCTCGTAGGTGAGCTGGCCGAACTTCGAATAAGGGTCCTGATAGAGGCCGATCTCCGGGCCGAGGCTCTCCGCGTAAAGGCCCCAGCCTTCGACGAAGGCGGTGAACGAGATCTGGCTGCGGAACGCTGGCAACGTGCCGCCGGCATCGCTGACCAGCTCCTGCTGCAGCGCAATCTGCAAGTGATGGCCGGGCACCGCTTCATGCGCGGTCAGCGCTTCCTGCTCCCACTTCGGCCGCGAGCCGGGCTTGTAGAGGTTTGCGTAGAAATTGCCGGCGCGGGTGCCATCGGCAGCGCCCGGCTGGTAGTACGCGGTGTGGGTGTCCGGGGCGCTGGCCTCGGGCACGGCACGCACGCCGTAGGGCAGGCGCGGCAGCTTGCCGAACAGTTTCGGCAGTTCCGGATCGATGCGCTTGGCGATATCGCGATAAGCGCTCAACAAGGTCGCGCCGTCGCGGTAGAAGAACTTCGGATCGGTGCGCAGATAGGTAAAGAAGGCTTTCAGGTTGCCCTGATAGCCGACCTGCTTGCGGATCGCTTCCATCTCGCCGCGGATGCGCGTGACTTCGCGCTGGCCGATGTCGTGGATCTCGTCCGGCGTCAGATTGGTGGTGGTGCTGGTGCGCGCCGCGAAGGCGTAGGCATCGCGGCCTTCAGGCAATTCCGAGGCGCCGACCGAATCGCGGCACTTCGGCAGATATTCCTTCGCCACGACGTCCTTCAGCCGCTGCCAGGCGGGCAGAGCGCTGTCGCGGATCGCAGCTTTCGCGGCATCGGCCAGCCGGGCGCGCTGGTCTTCCGGCACGCCGGGCGCGAACTTCAGGAACGGGGTGTACAGCGGGCTGGCTTCGGGCTTCTTGACCAGCTGCCGGTCGATCTGCGGCGGCACCCGCTTCATGATCACCTTCGGCACCGTGCGGCCTTCGGCGAGGCCCATGCGCAGCAGGACGATGCTCTGGTCGACGGCCGCATCGATGCCGCGGATGCGGCGGATCCAGTTCTCGTAGTCGAGCACCGTCTCGAACTGCAGCGCTTCGGCGAGCTGGTCGGACGTCTGCACGCCGCCAAGATGGTTGATCGGCTGCAGATGGCCGCGATAGCGATAGGCCTCGATGTCGCGCTCGAGCTGCTGACGATAGAGATCGAAGTTCAGCTGGCCGGCCGGCGTCAGGCGTTCGCGGTCGATCTCCAGCAGCTTCAGCAGCGCGGCCGCATCGGCGACATGGCGCGCTTCGATCGCATCCAGGCTCATGTCGGTCCAGCGATCGTCGTAGCGATGGTCGCCGGTCAGCGAGGCTTCCTCGGGATGATCGACCAGCCAGCGCTGCCATTCGCTCGCCAGCAGCGTCGTCAGCCGCTGCGCTGGATCGCCCTTGGCTGGCGGTGTCAGGGCCAGCACGCCCGGCGGCACGGACTGCGAGCCCGGCTTCGCGGACTTGCCGGCGCAGCCTGACAGCAGGACCAGCGCGGCGATCGATGAGCAGTAAAAGGCTTTCAACGAATTCCCCAATGAATGTGATGGGTCAATGAAGCAAGAAATGGTGCCAGCGGCTCACTCGATGTTCAGCTTCTTGATGCGATAGCGCAGCGACCGGAAGCTCATGCCGAGCAGGGCCGCGGCCCGGGTCTTGTTGTAGCGCGCCGTGGCCAGCGCTTCGACGATCGCGCGGCGTTCGATGTCTTCCATCTGGCCTTCGAGATCGTTGCCGATCGCCGCTGGAGCGGCAGCAGGCGCCGCGACCGAGCGGGCCACGCAATCGCCGCGCAGCTGCAGATCGCAGGCCAGGATCGAACCGCCATCACTGAGCGTGACGGCACGCTCGAGGACGTTTTCCAGCTCGCGGACGTTGCCCGGGAATGGATGCTCGCAGAGACGGGCGAGGGCGGCGGCATCGAGCGTCGGCGTCACCGGCAGGCCATTGCTGCGGGCCAGCCGGACCAGGATTGCCTGGGTCAGCAGCGGGATGTCGTCGCGGCGTTCTCGCAAGGACGGCGTGCGCACTTCGATGACGTTGAGCCGGTAATAGAGATCCTGGCGGAAGGTGCCGAGCGCCAGCAGCTGGCTCAAGTCCTTGTGGGTCGCCGAGATCACCCGGACATTGACCGCCACCTCGGTCTCGCCACCGACCGGCCGTACCGCGCGCTCCTGCAGTGCGCGCAGCAGCTTCACCTGCATGTGCAGCGGCAGATCGCCGACTTCATCGAGGAACAGCGTGCCGCCTTCGGCCGCCTGGAACAGGCCGGCCTTGTCGCGCGTGGCGCCGGTGAAGCTGCCTTTCAGATGGCCGAAGAATTCGCTTTCCATCAGCTCGGCCGGAATCGCGCCGCAGTTCACCGGCACGAACGGCGCGTCGGCACGCGGGCTGCGGGTGTGGATGAGCCGGGCGACCAGTTCCTTGCCGGTGCCGGATTCGCCGGTGATGTGCACCGGTGCCTGGCTGCGGGCGAGGCGATCGATCAGCGCGCGCAGCGCTTCGATCACCGGCGTGTTGCCGAGCAGGCCGCCGTCGCCAGCGGCGCTTTCGCGCTTCAGCTTCAGCGCGGTATCGACCAGCTTGCGCAGCTGGGTCAGATCAATGGGCTTTGAGACAAAATCGAAGGCGCCAGCCTTCAGGCTTTCGACGGCGGCCTGGGCACTGCCGTAGGCGGTGATCACCGCGACCGGCAGGCCCGGATGCTTCTTCTGGATGTGGCTGACCAGTTCGATGCCATTGCCGTCCGGCAGGCGCATGTCGGTTAGGCACAGTTCGAAGTGGTGCTCGGCCAGCAGCGCCCGCGCTTCGCGCACGGTGCCGGCGGCGCGGATGCCGAGGCCCATGCGCAGCAAGGTGATTTCGAGCAGTTCGCGGATGTCGGCTTCATCGTCGACGATCAAGGCTTGTGCGGGGGCTTTGCTCATGAACGAGTCGGGACGGAAGTAAGCGGTGCTTCGCTGGCTGCGAACACCAGCCGGAACTGGGTTCCTCGAGTTCCCTGGGTGCGCGGCACATGCGATAGACGTGCTTGATTGTATTCACATATTTCCCGAGACAAATACAGCCCCAGGCCGGTGCCGCGACGGGCGGTGGTAAAGAACGGTTCGAACAGTTGCTCGCGCACCTCGACCGGGATGCCGCGGCCGTCGTCGATGATGTCCAGATACGGTCGCTGGCCCGGACTGAGGCGGCCGGCGCGGAGCCACACGTTGATCAGTACCGCTTCGGCGTCGTCATCCGGTTCCGGCGCGCCGTGCTCGAAGCTGTTCTGCCACAGGTTGTGCAGCACCTGCTGCAGCTGGTCCGGATCGAAGCGCACGCTGAGCTGTTCCGGAATCGCATCGATGCGGATCGCCCGTGCGCCTTCCGGGCAGCCTTCGGCCCAAGTCGCGATGCAGCGCTCGAGGAAGCTGCGCAGCAGCAGGTTCTGCGGCACGGCGGCGTCGCGGCGCGACAGGCGCAGCACGTCTTCGACAATCTTGTCGATCCGCACCGTGTGGCGCTGGATCATGTCGAGCAGGCGCCGGTCCTGCTCGGGCAGCGCCGGCGATTCGGCCAGCAACTGGCCGGCATGGCGGATCGCCGACAGTGGATTCCTGATCTCGTGAGCGATGCCGGCGGACAGGCGCCCGAGCGCGGCCAGCTTCAGTTGCTGCGCCTGTTCGCGCACCCGCGCCGCATCTTCGAGCAACACCAGTACCGGTGCCCAGGCGTTCTGGCCCAGGCGCGTGAAACGCGGCAGCAGATCGGCACCGCCGGGGCTCAGGGCAATCGGCTCGGGATCGAGGTTGGGCGCTTCCTGCCAGCGGTACAGCGCCTGGGCGAGGATCGGCACGGCAGTGATCAGTGACTGGCCGTCGATGCTCGGGCTGCCATCGGAATCGCCGTCGGTCCGGGCCAGCAAACGCCGGCTGGCAGCGTTCTGCAGGCGCAGGCGACGTTCCTCGTCGATCACCAGTACGGCGGTGTCCATGCTTTCGACGATCCGCTCGTTGATCCGCGACAGGCTGGCCAGATCACTGCCGAAACGCGCCGCCAGCGCTTCGCTCTTGCGTGCGCGGGCGGCCACCGCGCCGGCACCGAGCGAGGTGACGAACAGCATCAGGCCGATCAGCCCGGCGTTGGTCAGATCCGCACCTTCGATGCGGTTCAGCGACTGGCGCAGGAACTCCGCGCCGAACACCGCGAAGGTGGCGAGTGCTGCGTGCAACAGTCCGAGGCGCAGCGGCAGCACCAGGCTGCAGCCGACGGCCGGCGTGATCAACAACACGCCCAGGCCGGATGAAGCGCCATGCGCGGCATACATCAGCAGCAGGATCGCCAGCGCATCGACGAAGAACGCCAGATGCGCCTGCACGCCACTCGATGGAAAGCGCTGATAGGTGGCGATCAGCAGCAGCAACGCCGGCAGCGCGTAGGCCGAGACGATGCGGAAGAAATTGCCTGGCTCCGAGTGATCGAAGAACCAGGCGCTGAGTTCGAGGAAATGAACGGCCAGCAGCAGCGCGATCAGGGCCAGCCGGTAGACGGCCAGCGTTCTGAGGATGCGCCAGTCCTCGAGATCGACAAAAGGATCGCGAACCAGGCTGGCCATGGTCCCGGTCGCAGCCTCAGTGTTGCGTGACGATCACGGCCGCTGCTCGCAGGCTCCGCAACGCAGGCTGGGCGACAGCGTGTTCGATGGCAGATAGGTGCCGCAGCCGGTGCAGCGCGCCATCGGCTCGAAGCGCTCCGGCGGCGGCGCATTGCGCTGACGGTTCTGCAACTGCCAGCGGATATAACTGCGGTAGAGCAGAGCGCCCACGGCGACCAGCAGCAACACCCGGATGAGTAGGGACATGAACGCGCCTTAAGGATGAGCTGACAAGAGCACAAGTGTAGCGGTGCAAATGCTTTGCCTGCATCGAATGATTCAGGGAGAATGCTTGCCGCAGCCGTCCGGCTGTATCAATTCCGCACAGGCGCCCGGCGCAGATTGTGACCGGGGCCATTGCAATCCTTTTGGGGGAAGCATGAACCTGCACGAGTATCAGGCGAAGGAAGTGTTTGCGCGCTACGGCATCCCGGTACCACAGGGTGGCTTGGCCACCAGTCCGGAACAGGCCCGCGCCGTCGCCAAGCAACTCGGCACGGAAAAGGTCGTGGTCAAGGCGCAGGTGCACGCAGGCGGCCGCGGCAAGGTCGGCGGCGTGAAGCTGGTCAGTGGTGCCGATGCCGCTGAAGAAGCAGCGAAGGGCATGCTCGGCAAGATGCTGGTCACCAAGCAGACCGATGCCAAGGGTCTGCCGGTGAATTCGGTCTGGGTCGAAAAGCCGTCGAACATCGTTCGCGAGCTGTATGTGTCGGCGCTCGTCGACCGCACCAGCGAATGCGTGATCCTGATGGCCTCCGCCGCCGGCGGCATGGACATCGAGGAAGTGGCCGAGCACACCCCAGAAAAGATCAAGACCGTCACCGTCAATCCGGCGGCCGGCTTCCAGGCCTATCAGGCGCGTGAGCTCGGCTTCTTCATGGACCTGACCAAGGACCAGGTCGACCAGTTCACCAAGATCATGGCCGGCGTCTACAAGATCGTCACCGAATGCGATGCCAGCATGGTCGAGATCAACCCGCTGATCGTCACCGCCGAAGGCAACGTCTTCGCGCTCGATGCCAAGCTGAATTTCGACGACAACGCGCTGTTCCGCCAGAAGAGCATCGCCGAGATGCGCGATGGCTCGCAGGAAGACGAGCGCGAGCGTGCCGCTGCGAAGTTCGATCTGAACTACGTGACCCTGGAAGGCGACATCGGCTGCATGGTCAACGGCGCCGGTCTGGCGATGGCGACCATGGATATCGTGAAACTGCACGGCGGCCAGCCGGCGAACTTCCTCGACGTCGGCGGTGGCACCACGGCGGAGAAGGTGACGGAAGCGTTCAAGCTGATCACCGCCAGCCCGGAAGTGAAGGCGATCTTCATCAACATCTTCGGCGGCATCGTCCGCTGCGATCTGATCGCCGAAGGCATCATCGCCGCGGTCAAGCAGGTCGGCCTGAAGATTCCGGTGATTGCGCGCCTGCAGGGCACCAACATGGAAAAGGGCCAGGCGCTGCTGCGCGAATCCGGTCTCGCCATCACGCCGATTTCCGATCTCACCGAGGCGGCCAAGGCCGTCGTCGCTGCCAGCAAGGCCTAAAGCCAAGGATTAATGAGACTGCAATGAGCATCCTGATCAACAAAGACACCAAGGTCATCTGCCAGGGCTTCACCGGCAAGCAGGGCACCTTCCACTCCGAACAGGCGATCGCCTACGGCACCAAGATGGTCGGCGGCGTATCGCCGGGCAAGGGCGGCAGCAGCCATCTGTCGCTGCCGGTGTTCAACACCGCCCATGACGCCGTGCGCGCCACCGGCGCCGACGCAACGATGATCTACGTGCCGGCCCCCGGCGCGGCGGACGCGATCCTCGAAGCGGCCGACGCCGGCATCAAGGTCATCATCTGCATCACCGAAGGCATTCCGGTGATCGACATGGTCAAGGTCAAGGCTGCGCTTAAGGCCTATCCGGACGCTGTGCTGATCGGTCCGAACTGCCCCGGCGTGATCACCCCGGGCCAGTGCAAGATCGGCATCATGCCGGGCCACATCCACAAGCCGGGCCGTATCGGCATCGTCTCCCGCTCGGGCACGCTGACCTACGAAACCGTGCATCAGACCACCCAGAACGGCCTCGGCCAATCGACCTGCGTCGGCATCGGTGGCGATCCGGTTCGCGGTCTCGGCTTCATCGACGTGCTGAAGCGCTTCGAAGCCGATCCGGAAACCGACGGCATGATCATGGTCGGCGAAATCGGCGGTTCTTCGGAAGAAGAAGCGGCGGCCTACATCAAGCAGTACGTCAAGAAGCCGGTGGTGGCCTACATCGCCGGTGTCACCGCACCGGCCGGCAAGCGCATGGGTCATGCCGGCGCGATCATCGCGGGCGGCAAGGGCACGGCGGACGAGAAGTTCGCGGCGCTCGAAGCGGCCGGCGTCAAAACGGTTCGCTCGCCGGCGGACCTCGGTGCGGCGATGAAGTCGCTGCTCTGATCGCTGTCCAGCAACTGAAGTAACCGGAAAGGGCGCGATTCGTCGCGCCCTTTCTCGTTATCGTGCCGGTATCGTGTCGGTCCTGATCGTGGAAACGAAACTCTGATGAACAAGCCGCTGGTCCTCGCTGCCGCCCAGCTGAACCTCTGGGTCGGCGACATCGACGGCAATGTCGCCAAGATCATTGCCGCGGCCACCAAGGCCCGAGATGAATTCGGCGCCCAGCTGGTCGCCACGCCGGAGCTTTCGCTGCTCGGCTATCCGCCCGATGACCTGCTGCTGCGCACCGCGCTGCCGCAGGCGATTGCCGCTGGCCTGGAGCAGGTCGCGGCAGCTTCGAAGGGTATTCACATCGTCGTTGGCCATCCGGAGTTCGTCGACGACGCTGGCGGACGCCGCACCTACAACGCGGCCTCGGTCTATCGCGATGGCCGACTCGTCGCCCGAGCGCGCAAGCAGTTGCTGCCAAACTATGGCGTGTTCGACGAACGCCGCCATTTCACGCCGGGCGCACCGAACGCGACGGTGTTCAAGCTCGATGGCCTGACCATCGGCCTGTGCATCTGCGAAGACATCTGGGGCCCGGGCCCGACTGCGCGTGCCAAGGCCGCCGGTGCCGAACTGCTGCTCAACATCAATGCCTCGCCCTACAACATCGGCAAGCCGGACGAGCGCCGCGTGGTGCTGCGTCAGCGTCTGGCCGAACAGGATCTGCCGATCGTCTACGTCAACTGCGCGGGCGGTCAGGACGAACTGGTGTTCGACGGCGATTCGCTGGCGATCGATGCCAATGGTTCGCTGGGCTTCGAAGCGCCGCTGTTCGACGAAGGCGTTTTCCCGCTGACCATCACGCGCCAGGACGGCGCGCTGACTTTCAGCGGCGAGCGGCGGGCAGCGTCATCGAGCGTCGCCCAGGTCTATCGCGCGCTGGTGCAGGCCACGCGCGACTACGTCAACCGCAACGGCTTTCCCGGCGCGCTGCTGGGTTTGTCCGGCGGCATCGACTCGGCGCTGGTGGCGACGATCGCCGCCGATGCCCTGGGTGCCGATCGGGTCTGGGCGGTGTCGCTGCCTTCGCGTTACACGATGGACATGTCCAACGACGATGCGCGGCTCGAAGCCGAGGCCCTCGGCATCCGCTATTCGGTGCTGCCGATCGAACGGCCGTTCGAGGCGTTCACCGAGACGCTGGCGCCGATCTTTGGCGACCGGCCGATCGATCTCGCCGAGGAAAACATGCAGTCGCGCTCGCGCGGCGTGCTGCTGATGGCGCTGTCGAACAAGTTCGGGCCGGTGGTGCTGACCACCGGCAACAAGAGCGAGATGGCGGTGGGCTATTCGACCTTGTACGGCGACATGTGCGGCGGTTTCGCACCGATCAAGGATGCGTACAAAGGTCTGGTCTACGAGCTATCGCGCTATCGCAACACGCTGGCGCCGGCGGGCAAACCGGTGATTCCCGAGCGCGTCATCGAGCGTCCACCAAGCGCGGAACTGCGGCCGGATCAGAAGGATTCGGATTCGCTGCCGCCTTACGAGGTGCTCGATCCGATTCTCGAAGCCTATGTCGAGCGCAGTCTGTCGATCCCAGAGATCGTCGCGATGGGCTTTGATGAAGCGACGGTGCGTCGCGTCGCCGGGCTGGTGCGGCGTTCCGAGTACAAGCGTCGCCAGGCGCCGCCGGGACCGAAGATCACGCCTTGTGCCTTTGGACGCGAACGGCGCTACCCGATCACCGCCGTCTACGGCGACCGCTGAACTGCGGGCATGAAAAAGGCGCAGCTTTCGCTGCGCCTTGATGGTCCATCAACTGCTGGTCGCCGGGCTTACGGCGTCGCCGGAGGGGCGGCAGGTTGTGGTTCGGACATCGTGTTGCCGTTGACCGTGACCGGCTGGCTGCTGCCGTCCGGAGCTTCGTAATCCAGCTTCAGCTGGGTGTTGCTGTCGCTGGGCGCCGCTTTACCGGTAGTTGCCGATGCATCCTTCGCCGCTGCGTCACTCGTCGTGCTGCCGCCGATCGTGTAGGTCTTGTTCAGGAAGTCGAACAGGCCGCCTTTCTCCTTCTTCGCTTCGGGCGCTGGTGCAGCTGTCGCAGCGGTCTTCGACGCCGTCTCGGGGGGCGCTTGGGCAGCCGGCTTGGCGGCGTCTCCATCGCTGAACAACGGCGGCAGATTGATGACCGCCGGTTCGCCCACGTAAGGGCCGGTGGTCAGCGAGGCGGCAGCCGGCTGATTGGCCGACGATGGATTGGCGGGCTCGGTCCGAGTGCCGACTTCAGGCGCTGCGGCAGTTCCCGCAGCTGCGGCGGCTGCATCGGCCGGTTTCGCCTCGTCGCTGCCGATCGTGTAGGTCTTGTTCAGTGATTCGAAGTAACCGCCGATCTTTTCGAAAAAACCTTTCGGAGCTTCGCTGCTCAGATTTGCCGGCGCCGCTGGAGTCGCCGCGGCAGCCGGTGCAGGCGCGGAGGCTGGTGCTGCCGACGGCTGATCGGTGGGCAGGACGATGACGGTACGCGGACCCGGCTTCGGTGGCGGCGCGCTGGCCTGGGCGATCGACTCGGCATTGTTGGCGATCAACAAGTCGAGATCAGCCAGTTGCGGCGTCAGGCCCAGCTTTTCATAGCTCAGCTTCAGCAGCTTCAACGCTTCGACCGTCGCCGGGGCGCCGGGATATTCGGCGATCAGGTTCTCGGCGCGCTTCGATACGGCCACCCAAGCCTGGCGCTTGACGTAGTAGCGAACGATCGACAGTTCATGCGAGGCCACACGGTTGCGCAGATAGACCATCCGCTTGCGCGCATCACCGGCATAAGGGCTGTTGGGATAGCGCTGCAGCAGCACGGCGAAATCGTCATAGGCGCGGCGTTCGCCGGTGACGTCCTTCTTGCTGGAGTCGATCGGCAGGTAATCGCTGATCGCCTGCGTGCGACTCGAATTGATCAGCCCTTTCAGGTACTGAACGTAGTCGGCGTGGACGTGACGCGGATGTTCGCGAATGAAGCGGTCCGCAGCCAGCAGCGCTTCATCCGGCGCGAAGCTGCGATACTGGACGAAGATCTTCTCGAGCTCGGCCTGAGTCGAATATTCGGTGAACGGGTAGCGAGCAATCAGCTGCGTGTAGCGGGTAGTTGCGGTCTCGTAGTCGGACGCCACCATCGCTTCATGCGCGCGCCGATAGAACAGCGCTGATTCGGCTTTCAGCGCCTCTTCGGTCTGCGGCGTGGCACCGGACGGGCCGACTTCCGAGCCGGGCCGGAACGGATTGTCCGGACGATCGGCTTTTTCGCCTTTCGAGGCGCAGCCAGTCGCGAGGGCCGCCAGCGAGGCGAGGCAGATAACGCGCAGTGCGCGCGTTGCGGACGGGCCGCGGGAAGAACGATCGATCATTACGCGGAGCATCAGCACGTTGAGTCAAAAAATGAGTATAGCCGATGGCTGTCAGCCCTCGTCGCAGCACCAACTCTGGTGCCGGGCGGCGAGATCATGAGCCAGGTGGAGCAGGCGCAGGTACCCGATTTCCTGCACGGCCAGCGCTTGGACGCCGTGGCCGCGCAGTTGTTCCCGGCCTGGTCCCGGGGCCGACTCAAAAGCTGGATCGAGAGCGGGGCGCTGATCATCAATGGTGCGCCGGCCGAGAAGGCGAGGCAGCCAGTGGCCACCGGCGATGTGCTCGATCTGACTGTCGACGAACAGCCGCTGGCCGGCAATGACCGGCCGCAGGCGATACCGCTCGAAGTGGTTTACGAAGACAACGACATCGCGGTGATCAACAAGCCGCCGGGCCTGACCGTGCACCCGGGCGCCGGCCAGTCCGATTCGACGATGCAGAACGCGCTGCTTCATCGCTTCCCGAAAACCGAACTGCTGCCGCGCGCCGGGCTCGTGCATCGGCTCGACAAGGACACCAGCGGTCTGCTGATAGTCGGCTTGACCCTGGTTGCCTACACGCGGCTGGTGGCGGACATGGCGGCGCGCGACATTCGCCGCGAGTACGACGCGCTGGTCAACGGTGCGGTCACCGCCGGCGGCACGGTGGATCAGCCGATCGGCCGCGATCCGCGCAATCGCCTGAAGATGGCGGTGGTCGAGGACGGGCGCCCGGCGGTCACTCACTATCGGGTGCAGGAGCGCTTCGCCAATCACACCTTGCTGCGCGTGCGGCTGGAAACCGGTCGCACCCACCAGATTCGCGTGCACATGGCGCAGATCCTTCATCCGATCGTCGGTGATGCGGTCTACGGCGGCCGCATCACCCGCGGCCGCAACATCGAGGAGACCTTGCGGCTGGCGCTGAACGGCTTCCCGCGTCAGGCGCTGCATGCGCGCAACCTGCAGCTGGAGCATCCGGTCAGCGGCGAAGAGATGGAGTTCTCGGCCGAAGCGCCGCCGGACATGCTGCGTCTGCTCGATCGTCTGCGCGCTGCTCCTTGAGCGATGGTGCCGATCATCCCCGACTGGCCGGCACCGGCGGCGATCCGCGCCGCCTTCACGACCCGCGAGGGCGGCGTCAGCAGCGGGCCTCATGCCGGTCTGAATCTGGGCCGCAACTGCGGCGATGATCCAGCGGCTGTCGCCGAAAATCGCCGCCTGCTCGCCGAGCATTTGAGCCTGCCTGCCGCCCCGGAATGGTTGCGTCAGGTGCATGGAACGCGGGTGCTGGAGCTGCCGAATCAGCAGCTGGAGCCGGAAGCGGATGGTGTCTTCACCACGCAGGCAAATGTCGTCTGTGCAGTGCAATCCGCCGACTGTCTCGCCGTGCTGTTCTGCGACGAAGATGCCAGCGTGGTCGCCGCGGCGCATGCCGGTTGGCGCGGCCTCTGCGCTGGCGTCCTGGAGAGCACCGTCGCTGCGCTACCGGTCGCGCCTGAGCGGCTCATGGCCTGGATCGGCCCGGCGATCGGTCCGGAAGCCTTCGAGGTAGGCGCTGAGGTGCGTGCGGCATTCGTTGCCGTCGATCCGGCGGCGACATCCTGCTTCCAGCCCGGCGTGCAGCCGGACAAGTACTACGGTGATTTGTTCGCGCTGGCGCGGCAGCGACTGGCGCGGGCCGGTGTCACGTCGGTCTACGGCGGTGGCATCAGCACGCATGCCGATCCGGGGCGCTTCTATTCGTTCCGGCGCGATGGTGTCTGCGGGCGGATGGCGGCCCTGATCTGGATCGACGGTGCAGCTTCTTGATCAGTCCTGCTCGGCGCCTGGACGTCGATGTTCGTCGCAGGGAATGCTGAACAAGGCCGCATCGTCGAGACGAAGCGCGCTGAGCTGTCCGCCCCAGAGGCAGCCGGTGTCGAGTCCCCAGACCTGGTATTCCGGCCAATGCACTTGGCCCAAAGTCGACCAGTGGCCGAACAGGATCGGCGTGCCTGCGCTCTTACGGCCGGGTACCGCGAACCACGGTAGCAGGCCGGCGGGCTGGCTGCCGGGCGTGCCTTTCGGTTCGGCGGCGATCTGACCTTGCGGCGTGCAGTAACGCAGGCGGGTGAAGCAGTTGATGACGAAACGCAGGTACGGCCATCCTTTCAGTCCGGTCTGCCAGAGGTCCGGCTGATCGCCATACATGTGGCTCAGCAGCGCCTGATGATCGGGGCCGCGCAGCACCGCTTCAACGGCGCGCGCGTGCTGGGCGGCCTCACTGATCGTCCACTGTGGCGGCAGGCCGGCATGCAGCAACTGCCAGGGCGCGCGCGAATCGGCATGCATCAGCGGGCAGTGGCGCAGCCAGTGCAGCAGTTCGTCGCGGTCGGGCGCGTCGAGGATGTCGTCCAATGTGTCGCGCCGGCCGCGCTTGCCGCCGGCGGCAACGGCAAGCAGATGCAGGTCATGATTGCCAAGCACGCTGACGGCGCTGTCGCCGAGCGCGATCACTGTGCGCAGGGTTTCCGCCGATTGCGGCCCGCGATTGACCAGGTCCCCCGCGAACCAGAGCTGATCGCTGGCTGGATCGAAGCGCACATGGTCGAGCAAGCGCTTCAGCGCGTCGCAGCAGCCTTGAAGGTCCCCAACTGCGTAAATCGCCACGGCGGCTTCAGTTTTTGCAGGAAGTGCCGATCACCATAACCGATGAGCGGTAGCAGTTGCGGGAGCCAGCAGCTTTGACGCTCCCCAATGCCTGGCCTATCGTCTGCCTACGGGTTTCAAGCACCCGAACCGCCCCCGAAACGTGACCGATGGAGTGATACCCGTGATCAAGAAAATCCAGAATTTCCTGCGTGATGACGAAGGCGCCAGCGCTGTCGAGTACGGTCTGATTGTTGGTTTGATTGCTGTGTTGCTGGTTGTCTCTCTAACGAGCGTCAAAACCGGCTTGGTCAACCTTTTCGATTCGGCTGCAGGCAGTTTGAATACCGCAGCCCGCTAAAGCTTTCCTGATTTTCCCGACGCTGAATTCAGGTTCATTTGCTGGGGTCGGCAGGCTATACATCCGTATTCGCTGGATAAGTCTTCCGGTGATGTCGGATGCCTAGCGCTTTATGAGGCTTCACGTGGAAGCGCCCGGTTTTGCTGATTTTTCGGTGAATGCCGAAAGGAGTATGCCGGGAACTGCCATAGGCGATGTATCAGCCTACAGCCGACGTACAGACATTACCGACGAATTTTCCTGCTGAAGACTCGATGTGAAAGTTTTTGGCTACCGCTGAGCTTAGAAGCGGAAGAGCCAGGATTATTGAGATATCGTTGTAGCGTCACCTGCTGAGCCGGCGCACTCGCGGTCAGCTACCTCGTCCCGTTGCCCGCTGTTGTTCTGGAACATCCGATCATGGCCCGTCATCGTTCGCTGAATCGGCTGCCACGCCGCATCACTGGTGCATCGGCGGTCGAGTTTGCGTTGGTGTTCCCGCTGCTGTTCGCGATCGTCTACGGCACGCTGACTTACGGCTACGTTTATTTCCTGCAGCAGCGGATCAATTTCATTGCTCAGGAAGCGTTGCGAGCGGCCATCGCAGTGGCGCCACTCCCCAGTAATGCTGCCTACCTGGCCGCGATCAACGCCGCAGTTGCTGATGCAGTTGCCAGCAATTTCACATTGGGAGGCGCTCCAGTGCCGCCTGCGTTGAGCTTTGTCGTTCAGCCCGTCAACGCTGCAAACAATACCTTGAGCATTCTGGTGACCTACAGCCTGACGGCACCGACCCTTTTCCCGACCGTGACACTGCCCGGGTTTGGCTCGATTCCGCCGTTGCCGGCAGCGCTGCAGGCAACGGCTGCAGGTCGTTTGTCCTGATACACCCAACGAGCTCCGGAAACGGACGGAAAGAACACCAAAGCATCGTTTAAGCTGCCAGCAAAAAGCGGCTGATAATCAATAGGGAGCGGCACACGCATGAACAACAGCAACGCGATTCGGATCGTCGCGATCGTGCTCGGTTTGCTGGCCATCATCCTGGCAATTGTCGGCTGGCGTATGAGCCGCAGCTTTGCCGAAAGTGCCTCGAAGGCGCAGGAGCAGCAGCCGGTATCCGCTGCCCCGGCAGTGCCGCAGATCATGGTGGTGATTGCTACCCGGCCACTGGCTGCAAACATGCCGATCGATCGTGACGCGATCGTGCTGGCGCCGGTCACGATCGCGCCGACCGAGTACTTCGCCAATGTCGACGACGCCATCGGCCGCACGCCGCTGATCGATATCGACGCCGGTGCGCCGGTGGTGCCGCGCTTCTTCAAGGACGCCAACATGATTGCCCGCGGGGTGCCGGATGGTTTCCGCGCGCTATCGCTGAAAGTTGATGATGTGGTCGGCGTCGGCGGTTTCGTCCGCCCTGGCGATACCGTCGATGTGCTGGTCTACATCAAGTCGGTGACCAGTACCCCGACCGGCGAAAAGTCCGGCCCGGACAAGACCGAAGACATTCCGACCCAGGCGCGCGTGCTGATCCGCGATATCCGTGTGCTGTCGTATGAAGATCATCTGGTCGAGCCGCCGAAAGGCCTGCCCGAGGAAAAGGACAAGCAATCCCAGAATCAGGGACGCCGCGAGCGCACCGCCGTACTGGCGATTCCGGAAGCTCAGGTCACCAAGGTGCTGCTCGGTTCGAGCTATGGCGAACTTCGTCTGGCCCTGCATGGCACGCCGGCGACCACTGCGGCCACGACCGATGCCAGCGCTCCTGCGATCAGCGCGGTCAGCAGCCAGCCGCTGAGCCCGGAAGCGAAGGCCAAGGCGGATGCCGAAGCCGAACTCGCCGCGGCGCAGATCATCACCGCGACGGAATTGACTCAGCTGATTGCCAAGGGCAAGAAGAAGGCCGTGCGCAGTGAGGGACCGCCGCGCATCGAGATCTATCGCGGTTCAGACCTCAAGACGGTGTCGCCGTGAGCCGCCCCTTGCAGCTGATTGCCGAACTCCACACTTCTGACTCGGCCGCTTCCCGGTCGCCGCTCGCAGCTCGCACAGGAACTGGCATGCGCTTCTCGATCACTCGGCAGCTGTCCCGGAGTTTCGCCGTCGCCGCACTCGTGGTGGTAGTCACTGCGCAGATGCCATTGCCGGTGCATGCCCAGGCTGCGGCCAAGCCCGAAACCCTGCTGGTCGAGCCGGGCACGCACAAGCTGGTGCGCGCCAAGGGATCGGTCACACGGGTCGCGATCGGTGATCCAAAGGTTGCCGATGTCAATGTCGTCAACGGCCGCGAGTTGTTGATCAATGGCAAGGCCGGCGGCACCACCAGCCTGCTGGTCTGGACCCGCAGCGCCAAAGGGGCTTCCGAACCGACCGAATACCGCATCTCCGTGGCCGCGCCGGCAAGCACCGATCCGGCGCTGTCGAAGCTGACCGTGCAACCGAACGGTGCGCTGGACGGCTCCGTTCCAAATCTGTTGGCGCATCGCAAGGCCAGTCAAAGCTCGGCGCCGCGTGACAAGGATGCCCCCCCGCCGGTTGATCGCAGCTTGGTCGGCGGCGAGACCCAGGTGATGAGTCAGGTCCGCATCGTCGAGGTCAACCGCCGGTCGCTGCAGCAGTACGGCATCAATCTGTTCAAGCTCGGCGCCAATAGCGCGGGCGGCATCGGCGTTCCCAGCTCCGTGACGCAGGCGCCGTTGTCTGGCGCAGGCTCAGGTCTCGTCGGTGCCTTCGCCGGCGCCACCGGTTTCCTGCCGATCGGCGACGCCTTCAACATCGTGTTTGGCAACAACGGTTACACCGGCATTCTCAGCGTGCTGGAGCGCAAGGGCCTCGCCCGCACCCTGGCCGAGCCGAGTCTGACGGCGCTAAGCGGCCAGACAGCCAGCTTCCTTGCCGGTGGCGAATTCCCGTATCCGGTGCCGCAGGGTGGCGGTTCCAACGGCGCGGGCGCGATCACTGTGCAGTTTCGCGAGTTCGGCGTGCGTCTCAATCTGACGCCTACCGTGCTGTCGAACAGCCGCATCGCGATCAAGGTGGCGCCTGAAGTCGGCGATCTCGATTTCACCAACGCGGTGACCATCGGCGGCACCACGATTCCGGGCATCGTCATTCGCCGCACCGATACCACGGTGGAACTGGGCGATGGCGAAACCTTCGTGCTCAGTGGCCTGGTCAGCAACAATCTGTCGACCAATGTCGACAAGGTGCCGTGGCTGGGCGACATCCCGGTGCTGGGCGCGTTCTTCCGCACCACCAATATCACCCGCAACGAGAAGGAGCTGATCATGGTGATCACGCCGCATCTCGTGCGTCCGATCGCCAAGGGCGCTCAGTTGCCACCGATGCCGGGCGCCTCGACCGACCGCTATCGTCCGAACTTCGCCGAAACGATGTTCCTGGAATCGGGTGATTTCGGCCAGAACGCCGATACCGGTTACAGCAAGTAATTCCGCCGACTCTCGAAGAAGATCCGAACGACCGTGAAGATGTGCTGCGCATGAAGACGAAAGTGCTGGTCGTCGCCGACGATCCGGAATTCGCATCCTGGTTGCAGGACGCCGAGGACACCAATCTCGACGTTGTCGTGATCCGCGGCCTGGTGCCGACGGAATTGCTGGCCAGTGTCGAAGCGCAGGGGCGCTATGGCCTGGTGTTCTGCGAATTCACGCCGGCCAACGCGATGATGCGTGCGAGCTTCGTCGAACAGTTTCTCGAGCGTCACTGGCAGATTCCGGTGGTCGGTCTCGGTGCCAGCGAGGATGCCGAGTGCATGCTCGCTGCGATGCGTGCGGGCGCCCGCGACTACTTCGTGCGCGGCCGGGACGACGCCAAGCTCGGGCCTCAGATCGGCCGCCTGCTGAAGCGTACGGCCACGGCATCGGCCGCCGTGCCGACCAAGGCCGGGCAGATTTTCCTGACCTTGTCCGGCCACCCGCATGAGTCGATCGCCTTCTTCGCCGAGCATCTGGCGCTGGCACTGATCGAGCGCATCAACCCGGGCGAAAAAGTGCTGCTGGTCGATCTCGCCACACCGTCCGGTGCGGCGGCGATCTTCCTGAACCTGAATCCGACTTACAACGTGCTCGATGCGGTCAATGATGCGCATCGCTGCGATCAGACGCTGATCGATACTGCGTTTCCCAAGCATGCCAGCGGCCTCTATGTGCTCAGCCTGCCCGAGGATCTGCTCGGCCGGGCCAGCTTCGATGCCGATCAGTTGCTGAAGCTGATGCAGGTGCTGCGTGGCTTGTTCACCTACATGGTGGTGGCCGTCGATGGCCATGCACCGATCACGGCGCTGTCTGGTCTGGTCAGCATGGCTGATCGCAGCCTGCTGCTGTCTGATCAGTCGATCCTGAAATCGCGCCACAACAAGTATCTGCTGCGTGCCTTGCGCGCCCAGGACTGCTCACTGGATCGCACCGCGCTGGTGGTCGACAACTATCGTCGGCGCCTGGGGCTGGAGCCGCGCAATCTCGCCGAGCTGTTCGAGTTGCCGCTGCTCAGTTCCTTGCAGACCGAAAGCTTCAACCGCCTGCTGTCGATGAATTCCGGCGAGCCGCTGTACACGCTGGCCAAGAAGGATCCCTACTGCGCCGGCATGCAGGAACTGGCGGGGCTGCTGCTGTCCGGCGACATGAAGGCCGTGGCAGCGCCACAGGGCTTTCTTGATCGTCTGCTCCGGTAGCCGGCGATGTCGATGGATCAGATCGAGCGGTTCCGGCTGTCGGATCAGTACCAGACGCTGAAGAGCAGCGTTCACCGGCACCTGATTGCCCAGATCGAGGATCGCAAGCTCGACATCTACACCTGGCCTGCCGACAAGGTCGAGCGCTTCGTCGCCGAGCAGGTCAAGCGCTATGTGCTCGAACAGCGGCTGCCGGTCAACCAGCGCGAGTCCGAAGCGCTGATCGCCGATGCCCGCAACGAACTGCTTGGCTTCGGGCCGATCCAGAGCCTGGTCGATGACGACACCGTCAACGACATCGTCGTCAACGGCCCGCACAACGTTTTCATCGAGCGCGGCGGCAAGCTCTATTCGGCGCCGGTGCGCTTCAATGACGACAACCACGTCATCCGCGTGATCCAGCGCATCCTGGCGCCGCTCGGTCGCCGGGTCGACGAATCGACGCCGATGGTCGATGCCCGTCTGCCCGATGGTTCGCGAGTCAACGCGATCATTCCGCCGATCGCGCTCGACGGTCCCTGCCTTTCGATCCGCAAGTTCAAGAAAGTGCCGCTGACGGCGGAAGACCTGCTGAAGAGCGGCAGCATCACCCAGCCGGAACTCGATTACCTGAAGCGCAAGGTCGAGACGCGGACGAATCTGATCGTCGTCGGCGGCACCGGCTCGGGCAAGACCACGTTTCTGAACCTGCTGAGCAGCTGGATTCCTTCGGGCGAGCGCATCGTCACCGTCGAGGATGCCGCCGAACTGCGCCTGCGCCACAACCACGTCGTGCGCCTGGAAACCCGGCCGCCGAATCTGGAGGGCCAGCGGGCAATCAGCGCGCGCGATCTGGTCCGCAACGCGCTGCGCATGCGGCCGGATCGGATCATCGTCGGCGAGGTACGCAGCGACGAAGTGCTGGACATGCTGCAGGCGATGAACACCGGCCATGATGGCTCGATGACCACGTTGCATGCGAACAATGTTCGCGATGCGATGCATCGCATCGAATTGCTCGCCGGCTTCGCGGGCTACACCGGCGGCGAAAAGACCTTGCGCGGCCAGATTGCCGCGGCGATCCAGCTGGTCGTTCATGTCTCGCGCCTGTCCAGCGGCCAGCGTCGGGTCATGTCGATCAGCGAACTGCGCGGCCTCGATGGCAGCGAACTGGTGATGCACAACGTGTTCCGCTACGAACCCGAGTCCGGCATCGTGGTGCCTCAGGAGGCTGCATGAACGCCGGAGTGACCTTGATCGTGCTGGGCGCCGTGCTGCTGCTCGGCGTCGCCGTATGGCTGTTCCTGCAGGCGCGGGACCAGGAGTACCAGTCCGACGTCAAGATGCGCCTGCGAGTCAGCGGCGCCGACGAGGCCGCGATCAGTCAGGGTAGTTCGACGATCCGCAATCCCGTGCTGCGCTGGATCTGCCATCTGTTCTGGCGCACGGGCTCGGAAATCCGTCCGGAGGCCGTGGTCCGTCTGCTTCTCGGCATTGTGGTGGCCACAGTGCTGCTGACGGTGATCGTCGGGCCTTTCATCGTCCTGCCGGTGGTTGGCATCGGCCTGACCCTGGTCTACATGCTGCTGATCCAGCGCGCGGTCTGGCGCCGGATCAAGATCGTCGAGCAATTGCCGGCTTACCTGGAAAACGTGATTCGCGTGCTCGCTGCCGGCAACACGCTCGATGAAGCCTTGAATCAAGCGGCGCGCGAAGCGCCCAATCCGATCCGGCCGCTGTTCTCCTCGATCGGTCGCCAGGTTCGCCTTGGTGCGCCGCTGGAACAGGTGCTCAGCGAAGCCGGCGAGATCTACCGCTTGCGTGATCTGAAAGTGATGGCGCTCGCCGCCAGCATCAACCGCAAGTACGGCGGCAGCATGCGCGGCGTGCTGAAAAGCCTGATCGTGGTGATTCGCCAGCGCTCGTCGGCCGCGCAGGAACTGCGCGCACTGACGGCCGAAACCCGCTTCTCCGCCAAGATGCTGGCCTTCATCAATATCGGCCTGTTCGCCTGGATGTATGTCAGTAATCCGAAGTACTACGACGTGATGATCAACGACTCCACCGGCCTGCTGCTGCTGGCCGGTTCGGGGACGATGCTGTTGCTGGGCTTCGTGGCCATGTGGCGGATGCTGAAGGGCATCGACGAGAGCGAATCATGAGTCCGACGATCTATGCGATGGTCGTGGTCGGCGCGGTGCTGTTCGGCATCGCCACCATTGGCGTACTGATCTGGATGGCGTTCGATGCCCGCGCCGGCCGGCGTCTGCGCCAACGTCTCGAACTCGGCGGTGCCGAGCTAGGCGACAACTTCGATGGTGCCGAACACAAGCAGCTGCTCGAAGGCTTTGCCCGCCGTGGCCAGTCTCTGGACAAGCTGGTCGACAAGGAAGGCGAGACGCCGCGCCTGCTGGCTCAGGCTGGCTGGCGAGGGCCAGAATCGCGACTGATCTTCTACGCGCTGCAGGGGCTGGTGCCGGTGTTGCTCGGCATTGGCGTATTCATCGGTGTGCTGAGCGGCGCCGAGCTATTCAAGCCGCCGATGCTCTACGCGATGATCTTCGCGGCATTCGCGATCTCGCTGCTGCTACCCCGAATGGTGCTTCGCAGAGCTGCAGCGACGCGGCGGCAGAAGATCAAGCGCGAGGTACCGCTATTCGTGCACCTGATGGTGCTGCTGTTCGAAGCAGGCCTGTCGACGCGTCAGGCGCTGGCCTCGATCGTCCGCGACGGCCGTGGCGTGCTGCCCGAACTGGGCCGTGAATTCGATTCCGCCGTGCGCCAGTTCGATACCGGTGCCGATACCGGCGAAGTGCTGCGCCAGCTCGGTGACATGCTCGAGGTCGACGACCTGAGCAATATCATCGGCGTGCTGCGCCAGGTCGATCGCTACGGCGGCGAAGTGCGCGAGCCGCTGCTCGACATGATGAAGCTGATCGAAGAGCGCCGCAGTCTTGATCTGCGCGAGCAGGTCAACATCATCTCCGGCCGTCTGACCGTGGTCATGGTGCTGTTCTTCTTTCCAGCACTGCTGATCTTCGTGGCGGGGCCAGCGACCCTCAGCATCATTCGCACGTTGGGCGCGGTTGCGGGCAAGTGATTCGACCATGAATCGGTTATCGCTTCTGGTCATCGTGTTGCTACTGAGCGGCTGCGCGCAGCGGGTAGTTCGCCAGACGCCGCCGGACGATTACGAGCCGATCGCGGCCGATCCTTCCAAGGTCGTCGAGATTCGCGATGACGTGATTCGCGGCCTGCTCGACAAAGGTCAGTATTACGCAGCGCTCGCGCACATCCAGGAGCAGAAGCAGGCGGCGCCGGACAGCGCACAGCTGATCTACCTGGAAGCCGAGGCACGCCGCCATCTGGGGCAGACCGCTGCGGCTGAACTGTTGTACCGACGTCTGATGGGCGGCGCGCTGGAAGGCAAGGCCTGGCATGGCATCGGTCTGATGCTGACCCGCAAGGATCTGGAAGGCGCGATCCGGGCGCTGCGCAGCGCCTCGGCGAAGTTGCCGACCGATGTCGAGATTCGCAACGATCTGGGTTATGCCTTGATGGAAGCCGGCCGCTATTCGGAAGCGCTGCCGGAGTTGTCGACGGCCGCTGAGCTGGCGCCGGCGCAGCTCAAGAGCCGCAACAATCTGATCATCCTGATGCTGCTGACCGGCAATCAGCCGGGCGCCGATCAGATGGCCAAGCAGGCGGGCGCCACGGCGGAAACGATGAAACGGCTGCGTGCCGAGGCCCAGAGCATCCGCAGCCGGCAGGCGGCACGAAGCGTCCGTACGCCGAGCTGAACCGACGAACGGCCCTGCTGCAGGGAACCCATTTCACCGACCGGCGGATCGAGTTCGCCGGTCACACAGGAGAAGGAAGATGCGCGCAAAGATCATGTTGGTTCCGGTATTCGCACTGGCGTTTGCTGCCGGTTCTGCTTGCGCGGAGGAAGCGTCCAGCGCCACCAGCGGCGAAGCGGCGGCCACGAGCTTCGGCTCGACGACGCGCGACTGGACCAATCTGCAGACCGGCGGCAGCGCGGCATCCCGTACCGCTCGGCCGCTGCCAGGCGACGCCTCGAAGAATATCTATGATCGCTATGCAGACAGCTTCAAGCATCCGATCCCGGAAAAATTCGATCGCGACTCGTTCGCGACCAAGGAGAAATGAGTTCAGCCTGCGGGTAGGCTGGCCCAAGCATCGGACAGCCTCGCGAACTCGGCGGGTGACAACTGCTCGGCGCGGATACCTGGCTCGATGCCGACAGCGGCAATCTGCGCCGCTGTCAGCAAGCCCTTCAGGCCATTGGCCAGGGTCTTGCGCCGCTGGTTGAACGCTGCGGCGACCAGTCGCTCGTAAGCGCCGAGATCAGCCAGCGGAAACGGCGCCGGCCTCGGCGTCAGCCGAACCACGGCGGAATCGACCTTCGGCGGCGGATGGAAGGCTTCCGGGCCGACATCGAACAGACTGACCGCTGCGGCGCGCGCCGCCATCGATACCGTCAGCCGGCCGTAGTCATCGCTGCCTGGCTCGGCGCACAGGCGGTCGACCACTTCCTTCTGCAGCATGAAATGCATGTCCTTCACCAGACCGGCGATGCCGAGCAGGTGGAACAGCAGCGGCGTAGAAATGTTGTACGGCAGATTGCCGACCAGGCGCAGCGGCCGGCCATCGTCGATGAACTGCGCGAAATCGACTTCCAGCGCATCGCCCATGTGGATTTCCAGCTTCTCCGACTGGCCACAGGCCGCGCGCAGCGGTGCGATCACGTCGCGATCGATCTCGACCACGCGCAGCCGCGTCACCTTCGGCAGCAGCAGCCGGGTCAGTGCGCCGCGGCCTGGGCCGATCTCGACCAGGGCATCGTCCGGCTTCGGATTGACCGTGCGGACGATGCGATCAAGTACCGCCTGATCGTGCAGGAAATGCTGGCCGAAGCGTTTTTTCGGTGCGCTCATCGAGCGATCTCCTGACGGCGCGCGACCAGTTCGATGGCGGCATGGATTGCCGCCCGCAAGCTGCCGGTATCGGCGCGGCCAGTGCCGGCCAGTTCCAGCGCGGTGCCGTGATCGACCGAGGTGCGAATGATCGGCAGACCGAGCGTGATGTTCACTGCCTCGCCGAAGCCGCTGGACTTCAGCACTGGCAGGCCCTGGTCGTGATACATCGCAAGTACGGCATCGGCACCGGTGAGTCCTTTGGCAGTGAACAGCGTGTCGGCCGGCAACGGGCCGATCAGGTCCAGACCTTCGGCACGAAGCTGATCGAGCACGGGAATGATCGTGTCGATCTCCTCGCGGCCCAGATGACCGCCTTCGCCGGCATGCGGATTCAGGCCGCAGACCAGGATGCGCGGGCGGGCGATGCCGAACTTGCTGCGCAGGTCGCCATCGACGATCCGCAGCACGGCGGCCAGACCCTCGCGGGTGATCGCATCCGACACCGCACGCAGCGGCAGATGGGTAGTCGCCAGCGCCACGCGTAGCTTGGGAGCGGCGAGCAGCATCACCGGCAGCGGCGCGCCGCAGAGTTCGGCGAGAAATTCGGTATGGCCGGTGAACGGCATGCCGGCGTCGTTGATCACGCCCTTGTGCACGGGTGCTGTGACCATCGCATCGGCAGCGCCAGACAGGCAGGCGCGCGCGGCGACTCGCAAGGTGTGCAGCACATAGCCAGCGTTGGCCGGATCGAGATGACCGGCGTTGACCGGTGCCGCCGTTTCAACCGGATGCACCTGCAGGCTGCCCGGCACATGGACGGCATCGCTGGCCGCGACCAGGCGCAGCGGCAGGCCGAGCAGCGCAGCGCGCTCTGTGAGCAGCTCAGGATCGGCGACAACCGCCAGCTGCGCGGCCAGCGAATCCTGAGCGATGCGGATGATCAGATCAGGGCCGATGCCCGCCGGTTCGCCCGGCGTGACGATCAGGCGGGGCAATGCGGCCACTAGCCTGCCGGCGTGGCAGCAGGCGGCGTCGTGGAGGCAGGGGGCGTCGCGGCATCGGGCGTGGTCATCCGATACTCGACATAGGCTTCCTCGCGCAGGCGACGAACCCAGGTCTCGTACTCCTCGGCTTCCTTGCGCACCGAGATCGAGGTGCGGATGCGGCCGCGACGAGCTTCCACCGTCGCGTCACGCGTGCGGCGATCATTGACCTTGGCGATATGCCAGCCGAACTGGGTGTGGAACGGCGTGCTCAGCTGGCCCGGCTGCAGTTCGTCGAGCGCTTTCTGGAACTCCGGCGCGAACACGCCCGGCGGTTGCCAGCCGAGATCACCACCCGAATTCTTGGAACCCGGATCGTCCGAGTACTTCTTCGCCAGCGCGGCGAAATCCTCGCCCTTGACCAGGCGCTCGTGAATCTCGCGAATCAGCGCCTGAGAGCCGTCGTCGTCGCGCAGGGCGTTGACCTGCAGCAGGATGTGCTGCGACTTGGTCTCGCTGACCGTGGTGCGCTCGCCGGCGTCGCGCTTGTCGGTCAGCTTGATGAGATTGAAGCCGCTGCCCGATTCGATGATGTCGGCAACGTCGCCAATGGCGAGCTTCGGGGCGACCTTGGCGAATGCGGTCGGCAGGTTGGCGCCCTTGCGCCAGTCGAGATCGCCGCCGGACAGCGCCTGCTGGCCATCGGAATTGGCGATCGCCAGCTGGGTGAAATCTTCGCCACCCCGGGCACGGGCCAGCAGCGCCGTGGCCTTGGCGCGCGCCGCTTCGCGGACTTCCGTGGTGGCGCCGTCCGGCACCGACACGAGGATGTGGGCGAGACGATATTCGGTGGTGTCTTCAGCGGAGGCCGTGGCCAGCGCCAGATCGATGTCCTGATCGGTGACCTGCACGCGCGAAGCGACTTCCTTCTGGCGCACGCGCTGGGTGAGCACTTCGTCGCGGATCTGCTCGCGGACCGAGGCGTAGTCGAGACCATCCTTCTTCAGCGCGTCGATGAACTGCGGCAGGCTCATCTTGTTCTGCGCGGCGACCGAGGCCAGCACGTCGTTCAGTTCGCGATCGTCGATGCGGATGCCGGCTTCGGCGGCACGCTGGGTCTGCAGACGGGTGACGATCAGGCGCTCCAGCACCTGTGATTCGATCACGCCGGCAGGCGGCGCCGGGATGTTGCGATCGCGCAGCTGGGCTTCGGCGATCTTCAGGGCGCGTTCCATCTCGCTCTGCAACACAACACCATCGTTGACCACGGCGATGATGCGATCGAGTGACTCCACCGCCGCCAGCGCCTTCGCGCCAGTCAGAGTGGCGACGATCAGGAATGCGAGCTTGAGCAGGGACTTGGTGGGCATCATCAGCACAGGTGAGACGGAACGGGCGAAAAGGTTATCACGCGCGGCTTAAGTGGCTTCAGCGGCTGCCCAGGCTGCGCCTGTCGCTGTCGAAATCATCATTCGGCAGCAGGCGTTCGAAGCCGTTGCCGATCCGGGTCAGGCCCTTCAGCTCGAGCTGCACGTAAAAGCCGTTGTTGAAGCGATCGACGCCGCCAACCAGATAGCGACGATAGGTGGCGCTGACTGCCCAGCAGCAGGTCTGGTATTCGGCGCCGCCGAAGGCTTCCAGCGTGCTGTCGTCGCGCAGGCTGTAACGCATCCGCGCCGCCAGCCGCCAGGCATCGGTGATCGGCGTCGAGAAGCTGGCATCGGCCTGTTCGAGCAGATCACGCCGATAACGATAGGCGAGGTCGAAGCGGCGGCCGCCGGCGCTGGCTTCCGGGTCCCGGTAGCGCAGCGCGACGGAACTGCGCTGCACGCGGTCCAGGGTCGGCGCGACTTCGCTGGTGCCGGTTGCCGACCAGCGGCTGGTCAGCTGGTATTCGAGATTGCCGAGCAGGTTGGAGCCGCCTTCGCTCGGCGTGGCGAAGTTGGGCAGATCGACTCTCGGGCCGCGGAAATAGTAGATCTGGCCGAGCGTGGCGCTGAGCCGGGCGATGCCGGAGTCGCTTTCGATCAGCCGCGAGGTGACCGCTGTGGTCAGCTGGTTGGCGTCGGATACCCGGTCGTAGCCGGAGTAGCGATTGCGCGCGAACAGCTGCGGGAAATCGAAATCGGGCAGGCCGCTGTCGAACAGCGGCAGCTGGTTCTGATCGCGATACGGCACGTACAGGTAGAACAGCTTCGGTTCCAGGGTCTGGACGTTGCCGCCACCGGTCAGGCGCTCGAAGCGCAGGCCGCCCTCGGCGCTGAGCAGCGGCAAGGTGCGGCGCGGTGCATCGGGCACGCCGGCATCGGTGTTGGTCAGGTTGTAAGCGGTGTACGACAGATCGCCCTGGGCATTCGCATACCAGGACAGCTGATCGTGTTCCCAGCGCAGATAAGGCTGGGCGATGACTCTCTGGCCTTCCACCGAGCCGGCTCGCGCGAAGTTGGTGAACTCGCCGAACAGGCCGGCGCGGGTACCGAGGAAGCTGTTCTTGCTCAGGCCGTCGACCCGAATCTGCGGCAGGCGCGTGTACGGGTCCGGATCGAGGCCGGTCAGGCTGGAAGTCTGGGTGGTGGCCAGCGTCTGGTATTCCTGCACCAGCGCTTCGACGCGGAACACGGTCGGTGCCTGATAGGTGAATTTGACGCCGCGCTCCAGGAACGGCGTCGAGGTCAGATCGACACCCCCGCCGAAGGTCGCGAAGTAGTTGCGATCGCTGACATAGCCGTATTTGGCTTCGACGCCGAGGCTGCGGCTCAGTGCGCCGACATGGCGGTAGTCGATGTAGCTGCGGCTTTCGCCGCCGAGCTTGTCGTCGCTCGGCAGGTATTCGCCGAACAGCGAACCTTCATTGCTGGACAACAGATAGCGGCCTTCGCCGCCGATCTGCGCGCCGCGCTCTGAAAGGTAGCGCGGAATCAGGGTCACGTCGTAGTTCGAACCGAGATTCAGATAGACCGGCCAGCGAATGTCGAAGCCGGTGTTCTGGTTGTTGCCGACGATCGGAAACAGGAAGCCGGAATGGCGCAGGCCATCGATCGGAAACTGGAACCAGGGCAGGTAGAACAGCGGCACGCCCTGGAAACGCAGCAGCGCATTGGTGGCTTCGCCGCGGCCAGTGTCCTGATCGAGCGAGATGGTCGATGCCGTCAGCGTCCAGGCCTCGTTGCCGGGCGCACAGGTGGTGAAGCGCACCCCTTCGAGCGTGGCATTGCCGGCCTCGGCCACCGACATCTTTTCGGCCACGCCACGGCCGTTGATCGAGCGCAGGGTGAAATCGTTGTTGAGAAACACGCCGTTGCCGAGCTTCAGATCGTAGTCGGTCTGGCCGCTGCGGATCGCGTAGCGCGAGTCGCGGAACAAGGTCTGCGAATCGGTGCGCAGGCGCTGGTCGGATTCGCTGTAATCGACCTTCTCGGCGGCGAACTCGCGGCCGTTCTGGCTGACCCGCACCGAGCCGCTGAGGCTGGACTGGCCGCCTTCGTTGAAATCGACCTTGTCTGCGTTCAGCACCAGTTTCGGATCGGCCGGAATCGGCGGCATCTCGCTGGTGAAATCGATCTGCGGGCACGACGCCGGTTCGCCGCGAGCGGCGCTGCTGCACAGCACTGATAAGACCGCGCAGGCGCGCAGCAGTCGGAACGTAGAGGGTCGCAAGCTGGAGGGTCCTTGAAGGCCGGCGAAGTATGGGTTTGCTCGGGCCTGTTGACAATTATTTTGCGCCCGGCGCGATCATCCCGGCCATTGTCGTCCGGCGCTCGGTGCAATTGCATCGGCGCGCTCTTACCCTATGGCTTCCCTTCGATCTCCAGCTTCCTGCCCGTGACCGGCTCCGCTTCCGTTGCTGCCTCCCTGAACGCCCTCGATTCCCGCGCCGTGCAGGCGCGCGACTGGGCTTTTGCTTCTCTCGGCCTGAGTGTCGAGCCGGGCGGTGCCAGCTTCGCACCGGCTTCGGCCGATGCCAGCTTTCGGCGCTATTTTCGTATCGTTCATGGAAGCCGCAGCTGGATCGTCATGGATGCGCCGCCCGCGCAG
Organism: Nevskia ramosa DSM 11499; assembly: GCF_000420645.1. Lineage (NCBI taxonomy): Bacteria > Pseudomonadati > Pseudomonadota > Gammaproteobacteria > Nevskiales > Nevskiaceae > Nevskia > Nevskia ramosa. The sequence continues at coordinate 127,338 of NZ_ATVI01000009.1, forward strand.
GAAGACTGCCGGCCGTTCCTGAAAGTCGGCGCGCTGTTGCTCGAAGCCGGTGTGCATGCGCCGCAGGTATTGGCGCAGGATCTCGGGCAGGGTTTCCTGCTGCTGGCCGACCTCGGTGCGCAGACTTATCTCGATGTCCTCACGCTCGACAATGCCGACGAGCTGTTCGCGCCGGCAATCGGCACGCTGATCAAGTGGCAGCTCGCGTCGCGCCCCGGCGTGCTGCCGGACTACGACGAGCCGCTGCTGGCGCGCGAACTGGCGCTGTTCCCGGACTGGTATCTGTCCCGCCACCTCGGCGTCAGCTTGAGCGGGGACGATCTCGCTGCCTGGCAGTCGGTCTGCACGACCTTGATCGCCGCCGCACTCGCGCAGCCGAAGGTCTATGTCCATCGCGATTACATGCCGCGCAATCTGATGATCAGCCAGCCGAACCCAGGCGTGCTCGACCATCAGGATGCCGTCTACGGTCCGATCGCCTACGACCCGATCTGCCTGTTCAAGGACGCTTTCCTGAGCTGGCCGGAAGCGCGTGTCGATGCCTGGCTGCGCCAGTACCACCGGCAGGGCCTGATGGCCGGGCTGCCGCTGACTGCGGACTATGTCGCCTTCCGCCGCGATGCCGACTGGATCGGCCTGCAGCGCCATCTGAAGGTGCTCGGCATCTTCGCCCGCATCAACTATCGCGACGGCAAGCCGAAGTATCTCGCCGACACGCCGCGCTTCGTCCGCTACGTGATCGATGTCGCCGTCCGCTATGCGGAACTGGTGCCGCTGGCGAAACTGTTCGAACACCACGTGCTGCCGGTTGTGCCGCTCGTTTGATCACATGAAAGCGATGATCCTTGCAGCCGGTCGTGGTGAACGCATGCGACCGCTGACCGACCATACGCCGAAGCCGCTGATTCCGGTTGCCGGCCGGCCGCTGATCGAGCATCACCTGCTGCGACTGAAGTCGGCCGGCGTCACCGACATCGTCATCAATCTTGGCTGGCTCGGTGATCGGCTGCGCGACCATCTTGGCGATGGCTCGGCGCTCGGTCTGTCGATCGCCTGGTCCGAAGAAGGCTGGCCAGCGCTGGAAACCGGCGGCGGCATCTTTCACGCGCTGCCTTTGCTCGGCGCTGCGCCATTCCTGCTGATCAATGGCGATGTCTGGAGCGATTACCCGCTGGAACGCCTCGGCGCGCGTGCGACGACCCTTCCGGACGACGATCTCGCTCATCTGCTGCTGGTGCCCAATCCGCCGCACAACCTGCGCGGCGATTTCGGTCTTGCCGGTGACGAGAATGGTGGCCGCTTGATCACCGCCTGTGCCGAAGCGCATACCTTCAGTGGCTTGTCGGTGCTGCGTCCCGAACTGTTCGTGGACTGCACACCCGGCGCGTTTCCGCTGGCGCCGCTGCTGCGCGATGCCGCGATCCGTGGCCGAGTCAGCGCCGAGTTGTACCGCGGCAACTGGATCGATGTCGGCACGCCGGAGCGGCTGGCCATCCTTGAAGCTCAATTCACGCAGGAGGTTCGATGAGCAGTCCCGAAATCCAGGTCAGCAAGGCCGCCGATGGCAAGCTGATGCAGGTGGTCAGCGCTGGCCGTCACCTGTTCAGCGTCGATGCACCGATCGCTTCCGGCGGTGACGATGGCGGGCCCGATCCGCACGACCTGCTCAATGCCGCACTCGGTGCCTGCACTGCGCTGACGGTGACCATGGTCGCCCAGCGCCGGCAGATTCCGCTCGACGATCTGAAAGTGACGATCGCCTTCACCGAAGCCGATGGCGTCTACCGGATCACCCGCACCTTGGCCTTCATCGGCGCGCTCAGCGAGGAGCAGAAAACCTATCTGACCGGCATCGCCAACAAGTGCCCGATCCACAAGGCATTGAGCGGGCGGTTCGAGATCAGCACGCTGACCGCCGAGGCCTGAGCGCAGTCTCAGGCGCTGGTTTCACCGGCCAGCACACCATGCGCCTGCTGGTCGGCGTGGTAGCTGGAGCGCACCATCGGCCCGCTGGCGACGTGATCGAAGCCCATTTCCAGGCCGACCACGCGCAGGCGCTCGAACTCGTCCGGGTGCACGTAGCGGCTCACCGGCAGGTGGTGCTTCGACGGCTGCAGATACTGACCCAAGGTGAGCATGTTGACGCCGTGGGCGCGCAGATCGCGCATCACCTGCTCGATCTCCTCGATCTCCTCGCCGAGGCCGAGCATCAGCCCGGACTTGGTCGGCACGTTCGGGTGCAGGCCCTTGAAGCGTTCCAGCAGATCCAGCGACCAGTCGTAGTCCGAACCGGGGCGGGCCTGCTTGTACAGGCGCGGCACGGTTTCCAGATTGTGATTGAAGACGTCCGGCGGGTTGTCCTTGAAGATCGCCAGCGCCGGGTCCATGCGGCCGCGGAAATCCGGTACCAGCACTTCGATGACGAGCTTGGGAGAAGCAACTCTCGACTCGGCAATGCAGGCCGCGAAGTGGGCGGCGCCGCCGTCCTTCAAGTCATCGCGATCGACGCTGGTGATGACCACATAGCGCAGGCCCATGTCGGCGATGGTGCGGGCCAGCTTGGCCGGTTCCTCGGTGTCCAGCGCATTCGGGCGGCCGTGGGCGACGTCGCAGAACGGGCAGCGCCGGGTGCAGATGTCACCCATGATCATGAACGTCGCCGTGCCCTTGCCGAAGCATTCGGACAGGTTCGGGCAGCTGGCTTCTTCGCAGACCGTGTGCAGGCCGTTGGCGCGCAGCGCTGCCTTGACCTTGGCGACTTCGGCCGATTCGCCGAGCTTGGCGCGAATCCAGTTCGGCTTGCGCAGCGGGTTGACGGTCGGCTCGACCTTGATCGGAATGCGCGCCATCTTCTCGGCGGCGCGCAGCTTCACGCCGACAACGATCGGAGCGGGCGGGGCAGGCTGGGCAACAGGGGGCGACTGGGACACAGGAGAACCTGATGTGTCTGGAATGCCGCGTAGTTTACGACCGCAGGGCCGATTGCGCCGGGCGAGGCGCTGCTACTTTCCTACTAGCCGGGCTGAGCTGGCTCAAGCCGCGATCGAGTCGCGGGCTTCGCGCGCGATCAACGTACGGATCGAATCCGGTGCGATGGCGCTGCAGATCGCCGTGTGCGCGGCATGTGCGAGGCTGGCTCGGTCGTGACCCTCCGGATCGATCGCTGCGCAATAGATGATTTCCGCGGTGATCGCGCCGTGCTTGAGCAGCCGGATGATGTTGTCGAGCAGCACGTCGTCGCCGATGTAGGGCGCAGTGGCTGTGCCGTCGGCTGCGCGTGAAAAGCGCAGCGCGATCGGCTGTACCGGCCGCTTCGTTTCGATCGCGGTCGCGAACAGGCGCGGCTGGAATTTCAGGACGATCGAACCGTCGGTGGTGGTGCCTTCCGGGAAGAACACGATGGAGTCGCGGCCCAGATGCTGATCGATTGCTTCGATCAGTTGCTTGGTGCCGCCCGAGCCGCGGCGCAGATAGAAGGTGCCGCAGGCATCAGCCAGCCAGCCGATCACCGGCCATTCGCCGACTTCGGCCTTGGACACGAAGCGCGTCGCTTCGCAGGCAGCGACCACCGGGATGTCGAGCCAGGAGATGTGATTGCAGACCATCACCTTGGTGCCGGCCAACGGCGTGCCACGGACGATCAGCTTCACGTCGAGGATGCGCAGCAGCACCCTGTGCCACCAAGTGGCGAGGTTCTCGCGTGACCAGCGACCGCGGCCGTTGATGATGACGAGGATCGGCAGCAGCAGCCCCACCAGCAGGTGGGAAATGACCCGAAGGCCCTTGGTGCCTACCCGTAGATAAGTCATTGCGGACGTTATGAACGCAGCGCCCTAAGCGTGACCCGCAACAACAGTCGTCTCTTCGATCTTCGAGCGGTCCAGGAAGTGGCGGGCGTAGCGCGGGTGCAGATCGCTGACGTTGAGCAGCACGAAGACGTCGGCGCAGTTGAATTCGCGATCCCAGTACGGCTCGCCGCAAGCCTTGGCACCGAGGCTGAAATAGGCTTTCAGCAGCGGCGGCAGGCGCACCTTGTCGACCGGGCGGGCATCGGCGATCGGCAACTGGATCAGCGGACGCACTCTCTGCCAGGGCGCGGCCATGTATTTCTGCTTGATCTGGCCAAGGATCGCGTGGGCGTTGGCACCACCGTCTTCCAGGCCGATCGAGGCGCAGCCGAACAGATAGTCGAATTCGTTCTTGATGATGAACTCGGCAAGCGCCTGCCAGAGCACGGCGATCACCACACCGCTGCGATATTCGGCATCGACGCAGGTGCGGCCGACTTCCATGACCCGGCCGGGCAGGGAGTCGATCATCTTCAGATCGAACTCGCCGGCGGAATAGAAGCCACCGGCGCGCGAGGCCTTGTCGTCGGTCAGGATGCGGGTGCAGGCAACCAGACGGCCGCTGCTGGTTTCACGCACCGTGAGGTGGCGGCACCAGACATCGTAATGGTCGGTATCGAGGCCTTCTGCGCCGCCGTCGATGTCGGCACCCATCTCGCCGGCAAAGATGCGATAGCGCAGACGCTGAGTCTCTGCGATCTCGTCGGGCGTGGTCGCAAAGCCGGCGATGAAGCGGGGCGTGCTTTCCGGTGTGCTGGTTTCAATCACTGGGGACATGACTTGCTCCGACGAACATTTCGCAAACTCTATGAACGTCGCGTTGAAATGTGATGACTTCGGCTTGAAGCATTTATGACAGCGCGGCCGGATTGACGTTCGTCATCCAGCTCTTGTGGGCTTCGGTCGAAGTCCAGACCAGGTGGTGCAGTCTTGATAAAGCGATGGAATCCGTCAACAGCATGTTCTTCTGATTCGCATCGAGCTTTGCCGGCCCCTGGATCAAGGCCGTCTGCAGCAGCGCCAGACGCTCGCGCTTGGTGGCATCCGAGTGGAACGCCCGTGCCGTGCCGGCCGAACAGACCAGTGCATTGGCGATCGGATCGGTCACGGCCACGCGGAAATCGGAGTACTCCGGCGCCCGCTTGAAGCCGAGCGCGGTCCAGCGCAGTTCGCGTGGCGGCACCGCTTCCTCGGGAATCAGGAAGAAGCGGCCGTTCTTGAAGGTCCTGCCCAGCGTCACCTTGCTGGACCAGACCGACAGCGGAATCGCCAGCATCAGGGCGCCGACCACTGGCAGCAGCCACCACAGGAACGCGGGTTCCAGGTAGTAGACGAGTGCCGCCCAGAGCACGCCGAGCACGGTGCCGAAGCCATGACGGGCGATCGCTTCCGACCACGGCGTCTGCGAGTCCTCGCGCGGTGGCGATTTCCACTGGATGCCGATGCCAAGCAGCGCCGCGGTCACGAAGTGGGCATGGAACAGCATGCGCACCGGTGCCAGCATCGCCGAGAAGATCAGCTCCATCAGCATGCTGAAAGTCAGGGTCAGGCCACCGCCGAAGTTGCGGGTGCCTTTCGCGAGGATGACGATCACCGCCAGGATTTTCGGCAGGAACAGCAAGGTGGCCGTCGCCGAGAACAGCGCGATCGCCCATTCCGGATGCCATTCCGGCCAGGACGGAAACAGCTGGTTCGGCTGCGTGAAGTACTGAGGCACGGCAAAGGTCTGCACGGCGAGCAGCGCCGTCGACAGCACCAGCGAGGTGAACCACAGCGGTGCCGACAGATAGGCCATGACGCCGGTCATGAACACCGCGCGATGTGCCGGATGCAGGCCGGAGGTCATGAACAGGCGGAAGTTCATCAGATTGCCTTGGCACCAGCGGCGATCGCGCTTCAACTCGTCGAGCAGGTTCGGCGGCATTTCCTCGTAGGAACCGTCGAGGTCGTAGGCGATCCACACCGCCCAGCCGGCACGACGCATCAAGGCCGCTTCGACGAAATCGTGGCTGAGGATTTCGCCGGACAAGGCACCACGCCCCGGCAGGCGGGGCAGGGAGCAGTGGGCCAGGAACGGCGCCACGCGGATGATCGCGTTGTGGCCCCAGTAATGGCTTTCGCCGAGCTGCCAGAAGTGCAGGCCGGCGGTGAACAGCGGGCCGTAGACTCGGGTCGCGAACTGCTGGATGCGGGCGTACAGCGTGTCGCGGCCGGAGGCGCGCGGCGCCGTCTGGATGATGCCGGCGCTCGGGTTCGCTTCCATCAACTGGGCGAGACGCACCAGGCAGGCGCCGCTCATCACCGAGTCGGCGTCGAGAATCACCATGTACTTGTAGGCCGAGCCCCAGCGCCGGCAGAAGTCGGCGATGTTGCCGCTCTTGCGCTTGATGCGATGGCGACGGCGCCGGTAATGCACGCGGCCGAAGCCACCGACTTCGCGGCACAGCAACAGCCAGGCTTCAAGCTCGGCGACGCGGATGTCCGGATCGGAGGTGTCGCTGAGGATGTAGAAATCGAATGCTGCACCTTGTCCGCTGCGCATCACCGAGTCGTAGGTGGCGCGCAGGCCGGCGAACACGCGGGCAGTGTTCTCATTGCAGATCGGCATCAGGATTGCGGTGCGCGCGCCACCCGGCAGTTTCGAGTCCGGCACCTTGCTGCTGTTGATCGAATAGCGGTCCTGGCCGATCAGCAATTGCAGAAAGCCCATCATCGCCGTCCAGAACCCGGCCGATACCCAGGCGAACAGCACCGCATACAGGATCAGCATCGCCACTTCGAGCGCATGGGCGCCGTGATACGGCAGCACCGCGGTCATGTAATAGGTGGCGACCACGGTCTGGGCGATGACCAGAAACACCAGGATGAAGCGGCGGACCGAGGCAGCCACATGCCAGCGGCCGGCCGGCATTGGCGCATCCGGTTCCGGGACGGCAGCGCTGCCTTCCTCGGGCCGCTGGCTGCTGCCGCCGAGCAGCAGGCGGCCGATCGAACGGAACAGGGCTTTCAGCGGATTCGGCGACCATGGCCTCGACGTGAACGATGCGCGGCGCAGCGTCGGCATCGTTGCCAGGCGCACCCGGCCCTGCAGGTCTTCGGTGAAGGCGCGGCTTTCCAGCTGCTCGCCGTGTCGTTCGGCACCGTCCAGCGCCATTTTCAGGCGCGGTGCGATCGAGCTGAGCGCCGGATTCTCGGTATCGAACCCTTCCCCGGCCAGCAGGTGATGGACCTCGACCAGGGGATCCGCCGACCGCGCGGCTTTCGCCAGCAAGTCCGCACGCGCGGCATCCGACAGATGCAGCTTCGCGCAGTACGCTTCTGCTGCAGCCAGGGAGGTAGGCGAGGCGCTCGATGAGTCCATGATCGATGTACTGCCCGGATCAGCCCGGCGGCAGCACGTAGCTCCAGGTTTCCGACAGGGTGTTGTTATCGCCCTTCAGGTAGGCGCGCAACTCGACCGCCTTGTCTTCATCGACCCGCTTCAGGCGCAAGGAGACACGCCAGCCGCCGGTGACTTCGTTGCGATAAGTCGTGCGTTCCAGCAATTCGCCATTGCCGTCGACGGTGACCACACCTTCGATCTTGGCGTCGGCCTTCAGCTTCTCGAGCGCCGGACCGGTGAAATCGATCACGAAGCCGATGCTGCCGTCGTTGCCGCGTCCGTAACCGCCGCGTCCGCGCCGGCTCTGCTCGACCCAGGCGAGCGGCGGCCGCTTTTCCTTGTCCATCTGCCAGAGCATGCGGTAGTCGAGCGCCAGCGGCGTGCCCGGCTGCGGCACGCTGTCCGGCACCCAGTAGGCGACGACGTTGTCGTTGGTCTCGTCCGGTGTCGGAATCTGCACTAGCTCGACTCTGCCGGCACCCCAGGCGCCCTTCGGCTCGATCCACAGGCTGGGCCTGAGTTCATGGCGCACTTCCAGATCTTCGTAGCGCTCGAACTTGCGGTCGCGCTGCATCAGGCCGAAGCCCTGCGGGTTCGACATCGAGAATGACGTCACCAGCAAACGCTTCGGATTGACCAGCGGCCGCCAGATCCACTCGCCGGTGCCGGAAGCGATCGACAAGCCATCCGAGTCATGCACTTCCGGACGGTAATCCTCGTGATCGGCCGGCTGGTTCTCGCCGAAATAGAACATGCTGGTCAGCGGCGCGATGCCGAGCTTGCTGACGTTTTCGCGCAGGAACACCCGCGCCTTGGTGTCCATCACTGTTTCCGAGCCCGGCTTCAGGATGAACTTGTAGGCACCCGTGGCGCGCCGCGAATTGAGCAGCGCGTAGATCACCAGTTCCTTGGCGTTGGCTTCCGGGCGAACCACCCAGAACTCTGTGAAGCGCGGGAATTCCTCGCCCGAAATCAGGCCGGTGTCGATCGAAAGACCACGAGCCGACAAGCCATAGCGCTGCCCGGCACCGAGCGCGCGGAAATAGCTGGCGCCGAGGAACACCAGAACCTCGTCCTTGTACTTGGGCGTGTTGACTGCGAAATGAACGCGGAAGCCGGCGTAGCCGAGATCGCGGAACGATTCGGCATCGACCTTGTTGTCACCGTAGTTGAAATCATCCGGCGTGAACTTCAGTTCGCGCAGCGCCCGGCCATTGACCTCATTGATCTTCACCGGCCGGTCGTAATAAAGGCCCTGATGAAAGAATTGCAACTCGAATGGCAGTTTTTCCGCATGCCACAGCGCGCGATCCGGCTTGAAGCGGATATCGCGGTAGTGGTCGTAGCCGAGCTGCTGCAAGGCTTTGGGCAACCGTCCTTCCGGTTTCTCGAACGGCTGGGCGGCCAGCGCCTTGGCTTTCGCCGAAACATCTTCGAGATCAAAAGCCTGCGCCGGGCCTGAATGCACGGCAGCGCAGCTCAGCAGTACGGCGCAGGCCCCACTCAGCAGGCGCAAGGCAAGCCATCGGGCGTGCCGTCGGTCGGTCGAATTCATCGGGTAGGGGTCTGTGATCGGAAAGCGTCGCGGCATTTTACGTGACCACGAGCGCAACATCGGATGAGCACGGACTGTGCCCATGGCCGAACAAGAACTTAAACGGATGACGTGACCGCCGGTATGGCAACGGTTGGTGCAAGGAAGGATTCGTACACGCCTCGCAGGCGATTGATCATCAGGCAGAACAGATCGGCGGTGCGCTCGGCGTCGTAGATCGCCGAATGGGCTTCCCGCGTGCTGTAAGGCAGGCCCGCCGCTTCCAGCGCCCGCGCCAGCACCGTCTGGCCGAGGATCGCGCCGCCCAGGGTCGCGGTATCGAAAGCCGAAAACGGATGGAAGGGATTGCGCTTGATATCGCAGCGGCCGACCGCGGCATTGACGAAGCCGAGATCGAAATGGGCGTTGTGGCCGACCAGAATAGCCCGCGTGCAGCCATGTTCGGACACCGCCTGACGCACCGGCTTGAACACCTGGGCCAGCGCTTCACGCTCGGGAATGGCACCGCGCAGCGGGTTGGTCGGGTCGATGCCGTTGACCTCCAGCGAGGCCTTTTCGATGTTCGCGCCCCGGAACGGTTCGACGTGGGCGGCGTGGGTGACATCGCGGACCAGGTTGCCCTCGCGGTCGAACTTCAGCAGCACCACGGCGATTTCCAGCAGCGCGTCGGTGCGATTGTTGAAGCCGCCGGTTTCGACGTCGACCACCACCGGCAGGAAACCGCGAAAGCGCTGACCAATACGCGGCGCAGGCTTGAACGCGTCAAGCAGGGCGGGGGGGAGTTCCATGGGATGCCGGGGGAGAGTTCGGGGCGGAGTTTAGCCGATGGGGGATCAGCGATGCCGCGCTGCGGCATGAACGGCCCGCGCGTCAAGGCCTGACCGCAAGCTCGATCGTCTGGCATCGCTATAATTCGCCGCCTTCCCCGTCCCCTGCTGCCAGCGTCCGAATTCCATGACCCAGACAAGAAAAACCAATCAGGTCCGCAAAGTCGCGCTCGCCTACTCCGGCGGCCTCGATACCTCCGTCATCCTGAAGTGGCTGCAGGACACTTACGGCTGCGAAGTCGTCACCTTCACGGCCGATATCGGCCAGGGCGAGGAACTCGATCACGTACGCCCGAAAGCGCAGCAGCTCGGCGTGAAGGAAATCTTCATCGACGATCTGCGCGAGGAATTCGCCCGTGATTTCGTGTTTCCGATGTTCCGCGCCAACGCCGTCTACGAAGGTGAGTATCTGCTCGGCACCTCGATCGCCCGGCCGCTGATCGCCAAGCGCCTGGTCGAGATCGCCCGCAGCACCGGTTGCGATGCGATCAGCCACGGTGCCACCGGCAAGGGCAACGATCAGGTTCGTTTCGAACTCGGCGCCTACGCGCTGTGGCCGGGCGTGAAGGTCATCGCGCCGTGGCGCGAATGGGATCTGAACTCGCGCGAATCGCTGCTCGCCTACGCCGCCAAGCACGAGATTCCGATCGCCAAGAAGCCGGGCGGCGGCAGTCCGTACTCGATGGACGCCAACGCGCTGCACATCTCCTATGAAGGTGGCGGTCTCGAAGACCCGTGGTGGAGCCCGGATGACAGCATCTGGCGCTGGACCAAGAATCCGGAAGATGCACCGAACGAAGCCGAAGAAATCACCATCAGCTTCGAGCGCGGCGATGCCATCGCGATCAACGGGGAAGCCGGCACGCCGTTCCAGATTCTCGATCGCCTGAACGCGCTCGGCGGCAAGCACGGCATCGGCCGTCTCGACATGGTCGAGAACCGCTACGTCGGCATGAAGTCACGCGGCTGCTACGAAACGCCGGGCGGCTCGATCCTGCTCAAGGCGCATCGTGCGATCGAAAGCCTGTGCCTGGACCGCGAACAGGCGCATCTCAAGGACGAGCTGATGCCGAAGTACGCCAGCCTGATCTACAACGGCTACTGGTGGAGCCCGGAGCGTCGCATGCTGCAGGCCCTGATCGACGACAGCCAGATCCGGGTCAACGGCGATGTGCGCCTGAAGCTCTACAAGGGCGCGATCTACAACCTCGGCCGCCGCTCGAAGGATTCGCTGTTCGACGCCAGCCTGTCGACCTTCGAGGACGATCGCGGCGCCTACAATCAGAAAGACGCCGAGGGCTTCATTCGTTTGAACGGCCTGCGTCTGCGGACCGGCGCCACACGCGACGCGCGCTAAGCTCAGCTAGATTTCATCCACCACCCAACCACCGGAGCACGACCATGGCCAAAGGCATGGACAGTAAAAAAGCCGAAAAGAAAGCACCGCTGAAGACGATGAAGGAAAAGAAGGCCGAGAAGCAGGCCAAGAAGAAGTCGAAGTAAGCCTCCGCTTCAGGCAGCGCCCCAATCCCCGCCATGTCCTGCATGACGGGGATTTTCCGTTTCAGCCTCCCGGAACGCCAGCGCCCAGGGCCTTGCCGTTGATGGTCAGCACGCCGCCCTTGAACGCGGCGACGCTTTTCGCCTGCTGGCCGTCGACCAGTAGCAAACCCTGTGCAATCAAGGCGTCGCGAGTGTTCTGCAGCGCGCTGGCAATGACTTCCTGCGGCACTTCGTTGGGTGCGACACCGGCGTTGCCGGCCAGATCGGCACGGATTTTCTGGCTCAGCAGCAGGTTGACGTAGTCGAGCGGGGCATCGAACTGGGCGTGGCCTTCGACATCGGTCAGCGGCGAGAAATCGTCGAAGTTCGCATCGCCGATGTAGCGCAGGCTGCCCTCGGCCTTCACCGCGCCGGCGGGGCTGCCGAACGACAGTTCGTCGACGCGCAGCTCGGGATGGCCGGCTGCCAGCTGACTGAAGGCCGGCTTCAACTCCGCCATCATCGCGGCCGGATCGACGGCCGCGTCCTTGCCATGCGTCTGCTGATAGCGATTGGCCGCGGTCGACATCGCGATCGTCGCCGCCGTGTCGAGATGATCGAAGGTCACAGTCAGGCGGGGCAGGTCGATCCGGGTGCCCGCGGCTTCGAAGCTGGTCGCCGAGAACTGCACGCCGGAGCTGATCGCGCCGTCGACCAGCTTGGTATCGGAGCTGAGCGCGAACTGGTTCAGCGTCGACGTGACTTCGGCAGACTTGAGCGCGAGCGAGGCGACAGTGATCGTCGAAGTGCCGATCCACAGCGGGCTGTCGTCGACCTGGGTCATGTCGGCGGTCATCGCCAGTTGCCCGAACGAACCCTGCTTGCCGTCGTTGCCGACGATATCGAGGCTGGGCGCTGCCAGTTGCAGCAGCAGATGGCCACCGCCCAGCGAATAGCTCGATTCGATGCCCGCCCAGCGAACCTTGAGCGCTTCCGCAGCTGCCGTGCTGGCGTCGACGGCGGGCGACCGGAGGCTGCCGCTGATCCCGCCGGCGACGCCAAGATCTGTGATCAGCGTGAGCAAGGGCTGTTCGCCGAACAGCGGCGTCAGCGAGGTCTTCAGATCGTCATCGAGCTGCGGCGTGGTGACGAGGCGACCCAGGCGCAGCAGGCCATCGAGTCGCGGCCCGTGGCTGATCGCGTGGTTCAGGCGCAGCTGCACGATCTTCGGCGCAGCGGGTGCTTCGTCCTTATGGTCTACTTCGTGGGCATGGGCTTCCGGCGGCAGCACGATCTCGACCGTGGTTTCGGCCTCGGCCGAATACAAGCCGCGCTCGTAGCGGCTGATCCGGATCGGGTAGGGGCTCTGTTCGCTCATGCTGGCGATGCCGGCACGAAAGGCGGACTCGATCCGCAAACCGATCACATAGGGCCCTGCCACGGCGACGACGCCGATGATGCCGATCGCCAGTGCTGCTTTCCCTGCTGCCTTCATCGTCTACTGCTCCTTCATGAATGGTTGACCCGTTGCCTCAGAGACGGTTCTCCACCGGCAGGGTTTTGCGCTCCCCGTCGCCGCCTGTATCGCGCAGATGCAGATCCATCTGCGGATACGGGATGGCGATGCCTTCGGCATCGAAGCGCAGCTTGATCTGCTCCAGCAATTCGCTCTGTACGTCACCCCATTCCGCGGTCTTCGCCCACGGCCAGACGGCGAAGTCGACCGAACTGGCGCCGAGCGCACGCACCTGCACGGTGGGCGCCGGTGACTTCAGCACTTTTGGATGATTGAGCACGATCTCCTGAAGGATCGATTTCGCCAGCTTCAGATCGGCGTCGTAATCGATGCCGATGGTGATATCGAGGCGGCGCGTATTGCGGGCGCTGTAGTTGGTGATGGTCGCCGCGGTGATCGTGTTGTTCGGCACGATCACTTCCTGATTGTCCGCCGTGCGCAACACGGTATGAATGATCTTGATCTCTTCGACCGTGCCCTTGATGCCGCCGGCATCGACGAAATCACCGACCCGGAACGGCCGGAACAGGATCAGCAGCACCCCGGCCGCGAAGGCGCTGAGCTGCCCCTGCAAGGCCAGGCCAACGGCGAGTGCGGCACCGCCGACGACGGCCGCGAGAGAATTGGTGTTGATTCCGATCTGGCCCAGTGCCGAGATCACCACCAGCGCATAGCCGAGACCGTAAACGACGTTGCCGAGGAAGCCGGTCAGGGTCGGATCGGCATTGGCACGTTGCATCACCGAGCGCAGCACCTTCACCGCCATCCGCACGACGAACCGGCCGAGGAAGAAGATCAGGAACGCCACGGCGACCTTCAGCAACACCGGCAGGCCGAGTTCCAGCCAGCGTTCCGGCTGGGTGAGTTGTTCCAGTTTGAAATCCATCAGGTCTCCGCGAAGTGCGTGCGTTCGGGTAGTTTAACGGGCCGATCCTCGCAACCACCCCAACCGATGCCGATGAGCGATACCACCGACGAAGCCCCTGCCACCCTGACGCCGCGCTACATCCAGGCCAATGGTCTGGAGTTCGCCTACCTCGAAGTGCCGCCTGCCAGTGGCGCGGCCGAGGCACCGCTGGTGCTGGTGCTGCACGGTTTTCCCGATACCGCGTGGAGCTTCGCGCCGCTGCTGCATGAACTGGCCGCCGCGGGCTATCGCGCCGTGGCGCCGTTCACGCGCGGCTATGCGCCGACCGAAATTCCCGAGGACGGCGACTATTCGCTGCCGACGCTTGGCCAGGACGTGCTGGCGCTGATCGAGCACTTCGGCGCCGATCGTGCCTTCATCGTCGGCCACGATTGGGGTGCGGTGATGACCTATGCCGCTGCCGCACTGCGCCCCGATCGGGTGCGCGCGATCGTCACCGCGGCGGTGCCGCATCTGCGTCGCTTCCTGCTGCGGCCATCACGCGCTCAGCTCGCGGCCTCGCACTACGTGTTCAAGTTCCAGCTACCGGTGTGGCCCGAGCGGCGCATCCGCGAGGACGATTTCGCCTGGCTGGTGAACCTTGCGCGCAGCTGGTCCCCGGGCTGGATTCCGGATGATGACTATCTGGTGCCGATGAAGGCGAACTACGCCGAGCCAGGGCGGCTGAAGGCCGCGCTCGGCTACTACCGGGCGATCCCGGCGATGTTCTTCAAGAAGGTTGCCTGGCAGTTCCTGCTGCAGCCGACGCAGGTCCCGGCCTGCGTCATCCGCGGCGAGCACGACGGCTGCATCCTGGACAGCTCGTTCAGCGATTCCGAGCACCTGTTCTCGGCCGGTTATGAACCAGTCCGCATGGCCGGCATCGGCCATTTCATGAACCTGGAAGCGCCGGACGCCTTCGCCAAGCACGTGCTGGAATTCCTGGCCCGGCATTGAGCCGATGAACTTGCGCGCGATCGACTGGCTGGCCGATAGCGTCTGTCGCTGGACACCGTTGCCGATGGCGGGCGAAACCATCGTCTTGCCCGAAGCGGAGGCAGAGCTGGTGGTCGATGTCGCCGAGCGTCGTCGCGGTCATTTCATCGCCGGCCGCGTCTGTGCCCGTGCGGCGCTGGCGGAGCTGGGCCATGTCGATGCAGTGATCGGCCGGACCGCCGACGGCGCACCGGCCTGGCCGGACGGCGTGATCGGCAGCATCGCCCACTGCGGGGATGCGGCGGTCGCGATTGCCGCTTCGACCCAGCATTGGGCCGCGCTCGGTATCGATATCGAGATCGATCGCGCGCTGCCGGACGATGCGGCGGCCTATGTGCTCGATGAAGCGCAATGTGCACGCCTTGCTGAACTGCCCGGCGGTCTCGCCCGCTGGGCCTTGCCGGCGTTCAGCGCCAAGGAATGCGTGCACAAATGCCTGCAGCCCCTGCGCGGCCTGTTCCTGGAGTTCAGCGAGGTGGCGATCACATTTTCAATGGACTCGGATCGGTACACCGTCGAAGCGAAATCGGCACGAGCGCAACAGGCGATGGCCGGTATCGAGTGGACCGGAGAGCTGCGCCGCTTCGATGGCCTGCTGCTGAGCCTGCTGGCCGCGCGGCGGCTCTAGACGCTCGTCTGACGCCGCGCAGCGACCCCGAGCACCCAGTCGACGAGCATGTCGATCAAGGCTTCGCGCGTCGCCCGGCGGATGAAATGGTGGTCCGCTTCGGGGATCTGGCGAATCGTCAGGTGGCGATAGCCGCGCAGGATCGGAAAGGCGTCGATCAGCTGTGCGGCATAGGTGTACTGGTGCTCGACATCGCCGGTGTAGACGTAGAGCAGCGATAGCTGCCGGCGGATGAATTCGACCAGATCGGCTTCCATGCGCTCGTGCGATGGCGCGTCGTGATAGTGGATCTCGCTCGGCAGCACATCGTGCAGCGCGCTGCCGGATTTCGGTGTCAGGCTGATGCCGAGCGGCCCTGGCGGCGGGTGGCGGCTACGTTCGGTGAGGCGCGCCATCGTCCGGTTCAGCCAGGCGCGCGGTGTGGAATGGATGTAGCCGTCGAGGAATACGGCGCCGATCAATCGCGGATCGACTCTGGCGGCTTCGTGCGCATCGTGGGCGCCGCTGTGGCTACCGATGATGATGGTGCCGGTGGAGATGTTGCGGGCGTCGAGCGCGTCCATCGCGGCACAGAGATCGAGCGCCGAATCGGCATCGCTGCGGCCGGGCACGATTTCGCTGTCGCCGAGGCCGGCGTTGTCGAGGCGCAAGGACACCAGGCCGGCGTTGGCCAGCGCCCGGGCCAGTTCGACGTGCATGCGGCTGGGGCCGACTCGATGGATGACGCCGGTGTTCGGGATCAACACGGCCGGGCGCTGCGGGTCCGGCACGTCCGGGCTGCCGATGATGCCGAACAGGGCACCGCTTTCACCGAAGGAGATCGCCCGCTCGTTCATTTCAGGCCATCCGCCAGACGCTCGGTGACGATGCGGAACGACGCGCTCGGCAGCCACGGCGAGTGGATGCGCTCGACATCGCTCCAGTGGCCGGCGTCGGGCAGGCGGATCGATTCGACGCTGTCCGGCGGAATGCGATCACGGCTGACGAAGATCACTCGGCCGGGCAGGTCGCGGCGCAGGCCGGGCAGCTTGGCGATATCGGCAGCGAGGCCAACCGGCCATTCGTGGCCGAGCAGCTCGTCGCGCGCAGGCGGAACCAGCTGCGAGCGCACGCGGCGTTCGCTGCTGCGCTTGTGGTTCAAGGCCAGATCCATCTGCTGCAGATTGGCGACGAACACTTCGCCGCTCGGTGGGGAGTCCCAGAGGGCAACGGCCTGGGCTGCGACAACGCCTGTGGCGATCGCTTCCTGGGCCAGCAGGGCGCCGAAGCGCAGGCCGAGCAGACAGAGGTCGCTGCAGCCGGTTTCAGCACTCAAGGCCCTTGCGGCAAGGCCGAGTTCATCGATCCAGCCATTCAGGCAGCTGCTGCGGGCATCGCCGCCGGAATCGCCGGTACCACCGTAGTCGAAACGCAGCACCGGAAATCCGCTGGCACTGAGGCTTTGTGCCAGTTCGCGCAGGCCGCGGTAGGTGCGCAGGTATTCGGTTCCCCAGCTGTTGCAGATCAGGATGCCGGTCTGCCGTGTAGCGCCCAGCGGCAAATGCAGCATGCCGAACAGCGGCCTTGCCACCGGCCCGAAGTAGAGCGGCTTGTTCAAGCGGAGGGGGCGAAAGCGAAAGGCGACGGCAGCAGCGCCGGACAGTCGATCGCGTGGCGAACGGGCCGGAGCGTGCAGGCGGTAGCCGGGGCTTGGTCGGGGTTCCGCTTCACATCCGTTCGAGGGTGTCGGCCAGAGTCGGCGTCAGCCGGTTGGGACGGCGCAAATCAGTATGGTGTTTGCGTACTTGATCGACAGGTTGACGTGGTGGCAAGGACGGCTCGGCGAACACCCGCCGAGCCGTCGCGATTTGCTGACGAGCGGCGCTTACTTCACGGTGACGGTGATTTTCTCGGAAGCCAGCGGCGGGTTGAACGGCACGTGCTGGCCATTCGCGAACTCCAGCTGCAGCGTGTGGGTGCCCGGCGTCAGCTCGATCGTGGTCTCGGTCTGGGCCTTGCCGAAGTGCACGTGGTTGGCGTCGGCCGGAATCGGCGCGTCGGCGGGCGGCAGCTCGGCGTCGATCATCAGATGGTGATGGCCGCTGGCCGGTTCTTCGGTGCCGGCCGGGGCCAGAGTGATGCCTTCAACGACGAACTTGACCAGCAGCGGGCTGCTGACGGTGGCGCCGTCCTTCAGGTCGGCGAACGAAATCTTGGCGCCTTCCGGGGCCGGCGACGACTTCAGCGCCGGAGCTGCGGCTTCCGGCGCGGCAGCGGCCGGTTCGGCGGTGGGTGCTGCCGGAGCGGCTTCTTCCTTCTTGCAGGCCGCAAGCAGTACGGTGGCGGACAGCAGCAGCGACAGTGAGCGAATGTGGTTCATGGTCTTTTACCTTCGAGTTTTCGTGGGAACGACGCCAACAGCGACAACAGCGAGTTGCGGCCGCAGGCGCGGGGAAGGATACCTGCACCGCCCGTGCCCGACGCCCCGCCACGCCCTGCGCGGGTCCTGGCAGCCAAACGCGGGCGGGCGTGCCCGGGGCTGATCGCGTATACTTCGCCCCAGTTTGGTGAGGCGCTCCGGTTGCGCCCCTGCTTGAAGACGATGCATCCGGCCGCCTCCCCGGCGCCGCAGTTCAAGGTCTTTCCGGTAGTACAAACCCTCGATGCGCCAGTCGGCGCGGTTCGAAATCCTCGTCCCCACTGCCTGAACCGGTGCCGTGCAGAGCGTTTCTGCGCACGGTGTGGCGGCTTCAGGAGTAATGAAACATGTTGTTTGCTGAATTGGGCCTATGCCCGGAACTGTTGCGCGCTCTCACTGACGAAGGCTATGAAAAGCCCACGCCGATCCAGGCGCAGGCGATCCCGATCGTGATCTCCGGCCGCGATCTGCTTGGTGCCGCCCAGACCGGTACCGGCAAGACCGCCGCCTTCACCCTGCCGATCCTCAACCGCCTGGCCTCGCAGCCGCGCGACGCCGCGACCACCGCGCGCGTTGCCCCGCCGAAAGTGCTGGTGCTGGTGCCGACCCGCGAACTGGCCGCCCAGGTCGGTGACTCGATGCGCACCTACGGCCGCCATCTGCCGGCGATCAAGACCGCGATCATCTTCGGCGGCGTCGGCATCAACCCGCAGATCGACCAGCTGCGCCGCGGTGTCGACATCATCGTCGCCACGCCGGGCCGCCTGCTCGACCATCTCCAGCAGCGCACGGTGAATCTGTCCGGCATCCAGATGCTGGTGCTCGACGAAGCCGACCGCATGCTCGACATGGGCTTCATCCGCGACATCCGCCGGGTCATCCAGGCGCTGCCGCAGAAGCGCCAGAACCTGCTGTTCTCGGCAACTTTCAACCCGGAAATCCGTTCGCTGGCCGAAGGCCTGCTGCACGATCCGGCAAGCGTCGACGTGGCCCCGCGCAACACCGCGGCCGAGTTGGTTGCCCAGCGCGTGCACCCGGTCGACAAGGGTCGCAAGACCGCGCTGATCGCGCATCTGGTGAAGGCCGGTGACTGGAAGCAAGTGCTGATCTTCACGCGTACCAAGCACGGCGCCAATCGCCTGGCCGAGCAGCTGGTGCGCGAGAACATCCTGGCCGATGCGATCCACGGCAACAAATCGCAGAACGCCCGCACCCGCGCGCTGGCCGACTTCAAGGCCGGCAAGATCCGCGTGCTGGTGGCCACCGATATCGCCGCACGCGGCATCGACATCGACCAGCTGCCGCATGTCATCAACCATGAGCTGCCGAATGTGCCGGAGGATTACGTCCATCGCATCGGCCGTACCGGTCGTGCCGGCGCCGAGGGTGAGGCAATCAGCCTGGTGTCGCCGGACGAGCGCGCCTTCCTGAAGGACATCGAGCGCCTGCTGCGCAAGTCGATTCCGTCGTCGACGGTGACGGGCTACGAGCCGGGCTCGCAGCCGACCGCCGAAGAGCGCGCCGCCGCAGCAGCCCGTCCGCCGGCACCGCCGGAGCGCGAGCGTGGTGAACGTCCGCGGAATGCTCCGGGTGGCCGTGGCCACGCGCCGGGTAATGGTGCCCGTCGTCCGGGTGCCGGCGCCGCGCCGAGCAGCAACAACGGCAATCGCCATGCACGCCCGTCGCGCGATGGCGCGCGTCCGTCCGGCACCAACAATCAGAACCAGCGCACGCGTTGATTGCGTCGCTCACCGTTAACCGAGAAGAAGGAGTCATTGGATGAAGCGTATCTATGCCGGCAACCTGCCCACCGACACGACTGAAAAGGAACTGACCGAGCTGTTCTCGACGCACGGTCGCGTCCGCTCGATCAAGCTCGCGCACGATGTGTTTTCGGGCAAATGCCGCGGTTTCGGTTTCATCGAGATGGAAGGTCACGAAGCCCGTGCCGCCATCGCCGGCCTGAACGGCAAGGAACTGCGCGGCAATCTGCTGCGCGTCAACGAAGAACGCCCGAAGGACGACAAGAAGGGCGGCCGCCCGGGCGGTCCGCGCCGTTAAGGGCTGACGCAGCCTTTCGGGCGATCACCACGATCACCTGAAACGCTGCAGCTTGCTGCACCCAGACGCCACGATCGCCTTGCGGTCGTGGCGTTTTTGCTGGGCGCTAGTCGACGCTGGCGCCTGGATCGAAATCCTCGTCCAGCGCGTAGTCGCCCGAGGCCAGCGCAGCGATGATCGCCTGCGCTGCGTCAATATCACGGGCCTTGACCTGCACCCGCACGCCGCCCAGCGCCAACGCGATCAACGGATCGGCCTGCACGTGGTTGCGATCGGCGAGGAAGGCTTCGATGCCATCCGCCTGCAAGCGACCCTGCAGCAACTGCGCTTCCACTGCGTCGCTGAAGCGCGCGACAGTCAGCCAGTCATTGGGATCGTCGTGCAAGGGACTTTATGCCGGCAGCACTTCACGAGCGCCATCCGGGCCGCCGAGCAGCAGCACGTCGGCGCCGCGATGGGCGAACAGGCCGACGCTGATCACGCCGGCGAGCATGCCGATCTCGGTTTCCATCTTCAGCGGATCGACGATCGAGAAACCGGACACGTCGAGGATCAGGCCGCCGTTGTCGGTGACGAAGCCCTCGCGCAGCTTCGGGTTGCCACCCAGGCGCACCAGTTCGCGGGCGACGTAGGAGCGGGCCATCGGAATCACTTCCACCGGAAGCGGAAATGCGCCGAGCACCGGCACCAGCTTCGATTCGTCGGCGATGCAGATGAACTTGCGGCTGGCCGCGGCAACGATCTTTTCGCGGGTCAGCGCGCCGCCGCCGCCCTTGACCAGGCGCAGGTGCTTGTCGGCTTCATCGGCGCCGTCGACATAGATCGACAGGGTGCCGGCCTCGTTCAGCTCGACCACCGGAATGCCGATCTTCTTCAGCCGCTCGGTCGAGGCATTCGACGACGACACCGCGCCGGGAACGTCCTGCTTGTGCGCGGCCAGCGCATCGATGAAGTAGTTGACCGTCGACCCGGTACCGACACCGAGCAGTTCGCCCGGCACGAGATATTTCAGGGCGGCTTCGGCGGCGGCTTTCTTGGCTTGGTTCTGGTCCATGGGGCGAGGCGGTGATCGTTGGAGTGGCGGCGCGCGAGTTTGAAGCAGGCGAGGGGACGATGCACCTCGGCGACTCAGGCAGGGCGTTCCCCGAACAGTGCCGAACCGATGCGCACCATCGTCGCGCCTTCCTCGATCGCCACTTCGAAATCGTCGGACATGCCCATCGACAGCTGATCGAAAGCGCTCGCATCGACGCTGCCGGAGGCGCGAATACGATCGCGCAGTTCGCGCAGCAGCCGGAACGAGGCGCGCGAGTTCTCCGGATCGTCGACCGGCGCCGGAATGCACATCAGGCCGCGCAGGCTTAGCCGCGGCAGCCTGGCGATGTCGGCACAAAGCGCAGCGGCTTCATCCGGCGTCGCGCCGCCCTTGCTCGCTTCGCCGGAGACGTTGACCTGCACGCAGACT
Organism: Nevskia ramosa DSM 11499; assembly: GCF_000420645.1. Taxonomy (NCBI): domain Bacteria; kingdom Pseudomonadati; phylum Pseudomonadota; class Gammaproteobacteria; order Nevskiales; family Nevskiaceae; genus Nevskia; species Nevskia ramosa. The sequence continues at coordinate 148,403 of NZ_ATVI01000009.1, forward strand.
TCAAGCGGCGGCAGGTCCGGCGCGCGTAGTTCGGACAGGCGTTCGGCGATCTTCAGGCGATCGATGCCATGCGCCCAGGCAAACATGCCGGCCAGCGCGCGGCACTTGTTGCCCTGGATCGGGCCGATGAAATGCCAGACCAGGCGCCGGCCAGCCAAAGCTTCGGCAAGGCCGATCTTGTCGATCGCTTCGCGCATGTAGCTTTCGCCGAAGTGCAGCGCGCCGAGTTCGGCGACCTCGGCCACGGCATCGGCATCGAAGGTCTTGGAGACGGCGATCAGACTCACCTCGCCGGGCGCGCGGCCGGCGCGGGCCGCGGCGGCAGCCAGTCGTCGGCGGATATCCCTCAACCGGTCGGAAACGGTATTCATGCGGGTGTGAAGTAAGGTCTCATACGTCCATCATCTGCCAGCAACGGCCGCCATCAGGGCGAAGCCTGCGGCATAAGGAAAACTCGGGGAGAGCCGGTCTTGGATATCGCGCAGCTGTTGACCTTCAGCGTCAAGCAGGGAGCTTCGGACTTGCATCTGTCTGCCGGTGTGGAGCCGATGATCCGCGTCGATGGCGACATGAAGCGCATCAATCTGCCACCTCTGGAGCACAAGGAGGTGCACGCGATGCTCTACGACATCATGAACGACAAGCAGCGCAAGGCCTACGACGAATTCCTGGAAACCGATTTCTCGTTCGAGATTCCCGGCCTCGCGCGCTTCCGCGTCAATGCCTTCACCCACGCCCGCGGTGCCGGCGGCGTGTTCCGCACCATTCCGTCGAAGATCATGTCGCTGGAAGATCTGAAGTGCCCGGCGATCTTCAAGGACATCGCGGAGACGCCGCGCGGCCTGGTGCTGGTCACCGGCCCGACCGGCTCCGGCAAGTCGACGACCCTGGCGGCGATCATCAACCACATCAACGAGAACGACTACGGCCACATCCTCACCGTCGAGGATCCGATCGAATTCGTCCATCCGTCGAAGAAGTGCCTGATCAACCAGCGCGAAGTGCATCGCGACACGCTCGGTTTCAATCAAGCGCTGCGCTCCGCGCTGCGCGAAGACCCGGACGTGATCCTGGTCGGCGAAATGCGCGATCTGGAAACCATCCGCCTGGCGCTGACCGCGGCCGAAACCGGCCATCTGGTGTTCGGCACCCTGCACACGACCTCCGCCGCCAAGACCATCGACCGCGTCGTCGACGTCTTCCCGGCGGCCGAGAAGGACATGGTGCGCGCGATGCTTTCCACCGGCCTGCGCGCGGTGATCGCCCAGACCCTGCTGAAGAAAACCGGCGGCGGCCGCGTCGCTGCGCACGAAATCCTGATCGGCACGCCGGCGGTGCGTTCGCTGATCAAGGAGAACAAGATCGCGCAGATGTATTCGGCGATTCAGACCGGTTCCCGGGACGGCATGCAGACGCTCGACCAGTGCCTGAAGGAGCTGGTCAAGAAAGGCGTGGTCAGCAATGCCGAGGCGCGCACCAAGGCCGAGAACAAGGCGGACTTTGCGGGCTAGTCGTCCACTCTGCGGGACAGCCTGACACTCACCGAGACCACACGATGGAACGCGACGAAGCAATCAAGCTGATCCAGCAACTGCTGGTGCAGATGAAGACCCGAGGGGCCTCGGACCTGTTCCTGAGCGCCGGCTTCCCGCCGGCGATCAAGCTTGACGGCCAGCTGACGCCGGTCACCGACAAGCCGCTGACCGGCCAGAACTCGGCGCTGCTGATCCGTTCACTGATGAACGATCGCCAGCTCAAGGAGTTCGAGTCGACCAACGAGTGCAACTTCGCGATCAATCCGCCGGCCATCGGCCGCTTCCGGGTCAGCGCCTTCGTGCAGATGGGCCAGGTCGGCGGCGTGCTGCGGACGATCACCACCGATATTCCGACCTTCGACCAGATCGGCCTGCCGACCAGTCTGAAGGAGGTGATGATGGCCAAGCGCGGCCTGATCCTGATGGTCGGCGCGACCGGCTCCGGCAAGTCCACTTCGCTGGCCGCGATGCTCGGCCATCGCAACGCCAACTCCAAGGGCCACATCATCACCATCGAGGACCCGGTGGAGTACGTGCATCCGCACCTCGGCTGCATGATCACCCAGCGCGAAGTCGGCACCGATACCTTGAGCTGGGAAGCAGCCCTCAAGAACACCTTGCGCCAGGCACCGGACGTGATTCAGATCGGCGAGATCCGCACCCGCGAAACCATGGAGTACGCGATCAACTTCGCCGAAACCGGCCATCTCGTGCTGTCGACGCTACATGCCAACAGCGCCAATCAGGCGCTCGATCGGATCATCAATTTCTTCAGCGAGGAAAAGCGCGAACAGGTGCTGATGGACTTGAGCCTCAACCTGCGCGCGGTGATTTCGCAGCGCCTGGTGCGGCGCGAGAATGGCGGCCGGGTGCCGGCCGTGGAGATCATGCTGAACTCGCCGCTGATCGCCGATCTGATCTTCAAGGGCGAGGTCGTCGGCATCAAGGAAGTGATGAGCCGCTCGAACGAGCAGGGCATGGTCACCTTCGATCAGTACCTGTACCAGCTGTTCGAGAGCGGCCAGATTTCCTATGACGAAGCGGTGCGCAATGCCGATTCACAGAACGAACTGCGCCTGAAGGTGAAGCTCGAATCGAAGCGCATGCGCGAGAACCTGCTCGAGGATCCGGCGGTGAAAGGCTTGCAGATGAAAGAAGAAGACAACGCCCAATTGCACACTTCGCTGCTGCGGAGATAGGCATGGAGAAGCTTCTTGCGTACCTGAAGCTGACGGTCGAGCAGCAGGCGTCCGATCTTTACTTCAGTGCCGGCGCCACGGCGATGCTGCGCATCGAGGGCGATCTGCATCCGGTCGGCCGTGTCGTGCTGACCAGCGATTTCATCCGCGAACTGTCCCGCTCGATCCTCGATCCCGAACAGCAGGAGCGCTTCGATCGCGAGCGCGAGATCGATCTCGCCATCGAAGCCGCCGGACTTGGCCGCTTCCGGGTCAACGTGTTCACACAGCGCGGCACCGTGGCGATGGTGCTGCGCTATGTGAGGTCTGAAGCGCCGAAGCTCGCCGACCTGAACCTGCCGGAAACCCTGGCGCAGATGGTCATGCAGAAGCGCGGCCTGCTGCTGATGGTGGGCGCGACCGGCTCCGGCAAATCGACGACCCTGGCGGCGATGATCAATCACCGCAACGAGCATGCGGCCGGCCACATCCTGACCATCGAGGACCCGATCGAGTTCGTCCACACCAACAAGCGCTCGATCATCAATCAGCGCGAAATCGGCCAGGACACGGTCAGCTACGAACGGGCGCTGCATTCGGCGCTGCGGGAAGCGCCGGACGTGATCCAAATCGGCGAGATCCGCACCCGGGAGACGATGGACGCCTGCCTGCAACTGGCGAACACTGGCCACCTGGCGATTTCGACCCTGCATGCCAACAACGCCTATCAGGCGCTGCAGCGGATTGTGAACCTCTATCCGGATGCGTTGCGGCCGCAGCTTTATCTGGACCTGTCCTTGAGCCTGCGGGCGATCGTGTCGCAGCGGCTGGTCAAGCGCCTGGATGGTCGCCGGGTCGCCGCGGTCGAAGTGCTGATCAACACGCCGTTCCTGCAGGACCTGATCGTCGGCCGCCGCATCGAAGAGATTCGCGACGCGATGAGCCAGTCCTCGGACTCTGGCATGCAGACCTTCGATACCTCGCTGCATCGTCTGTACAAGGACGGCCTGATCTCGCTTGATGAGGCGCTGGCCAATGCCGATTCGCGCACCAACCTCGAAGCCAAGATCAACTTTGGTCATTGAAGCGCAGCCATAGAGGCGTGCGGTTGCGTGGTCACGGGGACCACACTACAATCCGCGTCCCGCTGTACCCGACGTCGGCGCAAAACATCGCGAAGACCGAACTATAACCACCTCCAGACGCAAGTTTGCGAGGCAATCAGAGCAGGAAAATGGGCACTTATTTCGCAACCAATGAAAATGCGAAGCGTGATTGGACCCTGATCGACGCCGAAGGCGTTGTTCTGGGCCGTCTCGCCTCGGAAGTCGCACGCCGTCTGCGTGGCAAGCACAAGCCGGAGTTCACGCCGCACATCGACACCGGTGATTATGTTGTCGTCATCAATGCCGACAAGATCCGCGTCACCGGCAACAAGATGGAAGGCAAGATCTACTGGCGCCACACGGAATATCCGGGCGGCATCAAGTTCACGACGCTGGGCAAGATGAACGCCGAGCATCCGGAACGCGTCATCGAGAAGGCGATCAAAGGCATGCTGCCGTCGGGCCCGCTGGGCTACGCGCAGTACCGCAAGCTGAAGGTTTATGCCGGTGCCGAGCACCCGCACACCGCGCAGCAGCCCACCACCTTCACGATCAAGGGTTAATCCATGGCCACGCTCAAGCAGCCTGCTGACCAGCATTACGGCACCGGCCGTCGCAAGACCGCCGCCGCCCGCGTTTTCATCCGTCCGGGCAAGGGCGATATCGTCATCAACGGCAAGACCGTCGAGGCCTACTTCGGCCGCGAAACCTCGCGCATGCTGGTTCGCCAGCCGCTCGAAGTGTCCGACTGCGTCGGCCGTTTCGACATCAAGGTGACGGTCGCCGGTGGCGGTCCGAACGGCCAGGCCGGCGCGATCCGCCACGGTCTGACCCGCGCCCTGATCAAGTACGATGAGGCCCTGCGTCCGGGTCTGCGTGCTGCCGGTCTCGTCACTCGCGATGCTCGCGAAGTCGAGCGCAAGAAGGTCGGCCTGCACGGCGCCCGTCGCGCTCCGCAGTACTCGAAGCGCTAATCGGCATTCGTGGCGACGCCTTCGCAGGCGCCGGCACGGTCGGAAGCTTCAAGGTTTTTGGGAGATCGTCTAATGGCAGGACAACAGATTCTGACTCTGTTTATCTAGGTTCGAGTCCTAGTCTCCCAGCCAGTAAAGGAAAGCGCTTAGCGATGAATTCGCTAGGCGCTTTTTCTTTTTCTGCAGTCGCTGTGCACTCTTCATTCTTCCGCGATGGCTACATCGAACAGCGGCCAACAAAAAGGGCGGAACGGCCATGCGGCCGTTCCGCCCGAGGCGATGCAGCTGTCAGCCGTGCTGTCTCAGCGGCCGCCGAGACCCGCGACTGCGGCCATCACGAAGAACACGTCGGTGTTGTCCAGCGTGCCGTGGATGAACTGCGAGCCGCGGCCGAATGCGGACAGCGGTATGTCGTTTCCGGTATGCGCGGCGACGGCGTCCGACACCTGGCCGGTGACCAGGAAGCCACCGAGCACGTCGCGGTTCAGCGGGCTGGCCGGATGGCTGTTCAGCGGGGCAGTGTTGTTGCCTGGCTGCTGGCTGTCGCGCAGCGGCAGCGGATTGGTCAGCCAGTCCTCATAGCGATCGGCGTTCGCGGCATAGCCGATCAGCAGCTTGAAGTCCGGATCCATCGACTGCGGATAGCCATCGGCGGCCTGCGTGTAGCGCGGGAAGCCTGCGGCATCGTAGGTGCCGACGACATTGCCGGCCGGGCCGCTGCCGCGCGGGCCGGCAGCGCCGGTGCCAGCGCCGGAACTGGCGCGACTGTCGAGATCAGCGCTGCTGACGGTGGAGCCGCCAATCACCGAGAAGCCGCCGTTCTCGTGGTCGGCGGTGACGATCACCAAGGTGTTCTTGTCGCGTGCCGCGAAGGCCTGCGCCACCGCGATGGCCTTGTCGAACTCGATGGTGTCCATGATCGCGCGTTCGGAATCCATGTTGTGCGACTGCTTGTCGATCGACGCGCCTTCCACCATCAGGAAGAAGCCGTTGCGGTTGCCGTTGTCGAGCACCTCGAGCGCCTTGCGGGTCATGTCCGGCAGCAGCGGCTGGTCGGGGAAGCCGAAGTCGTCGACCACCGTCGAGGTACCGCGGCGCTTGCCGAGCTTGTCCAGCGCCACATTCATGTTCGACAGCGCGAACAGGCCGAGCAGCGGCTGGTTGTTCGGCACGTTCAGCAGCGCGCTGTTGTTCGGCGCGTAGCTGAAGCCGGCGGCCTGGAAGTCGGCGATCAGGTTGCGCGCCGGGTCGAGCACGCCCGGGGCGATGCCGTAGGCGGAGACCAGATCGGCCGGCAGCACGTAGTCGGTGCCGTTGCCGCGCTGCGAACCGTTGAAGCCGGTGGCGTTGCCGCAGGGTTCGCTGCCTGCGCAGGTCGACGGGTTGGGCAGGAACCACTTGCGGCCGCCACCCATCAGCACATACAGGCCGTTGCTGGCACGTTCATCGAGGAACTGGTCGACGATGCCGGTGCCGTTGCCGCGCGCCTGGGTGTGCACGGCGTTGGCGGCCGGCGTGGCGTCGAACACATCGGCGGTGGTGACGATGCCGGTGCGGGTGCCGCGCACCCGGTGCAGGTATTCCGACAGATATTCGATGCGCGGATTGTCGAAGGCCGCAAGGGTGTCATCCGGGAAGACGCCTTCCTGGTTGTTCTGAGCCTTGTTGCCGGTGACGTAGTTGGACATGCCGGGGGCCGAATCGGTGACGATCGAGTTCAGCGAGGCCGTCATGATGCTGGCGCTGTACGGGAAGGTATCCATCGCCAGCGGCGTGATCGACTTGCCCTGGGAAATACCGCCCTGGACGATGCGCGCGGCCGAACGATGGCCGGCCCCCATGCCGTCGCCGAGCATGAAGATGATGTTCTTGACCGGCGTGATGCTGCCCGGCGCAGGAATGCCGATGATTTCGAAGTTGCCACTGCGGGTCACGCTGCTGCCGTTGCTCTGCAGCGCGCTGACCGTGAGCGTGTGCACGCCGGACGTGCTCAGCGAATAGGCACGCCGCGAGGCGACTGCCGTATTCGGCGCCACCGTGGGCACCAGACCGGTGGTGACCAGGCTGACGCTGCCCGGCACCGGCACGCCATCGACGCTGAAGCTGACGCTGCTGATCGTCTGGCCGGCGTCAGGCTGCACGGTGGCCTGCAGATCGAAGCGCTGGCCGGGAATGAAGCGGGCAATGATCGGCGCGCTGCTGACACCATTGGTGCGGAACAGCTCGCTGGGCGGGGTCAGCCGGGAAACGCTCAGCGCCTGAGCACTGGTCGAGAACAGGGCCGCGGCGGCAGCTGCCAGCAAGCCGGCGGTGGACAGATAACTGCGGATTTGCATGGCAAGGCTCCTGACGGAAGAACTTCGAGACGTTGTGAAAGGGGTCAGCGTCGACCGGCTGCCGCGCTGGCCAAGGGGCTGGACGGGACGTCGATGGCCAGCGCATCCAGTTGCAGCCGCACATAGGAGATGCGATCGAAGCTCTCCTGACGGGCGCCGAGATCCAGTACGCCGGTCACCGCGATCGGGCCGGGACGGTACGCCGGGATTTCACTGGCGTTGCCGCTGGGCAGGTGCACGAACACCGTGCCGGGCGGCAGATCGTCGGCACCACCATCGGCCCGTTCAGCCAGATTGACGGGCTGCGAGGCCAGCAGGAACAAGCCTTCATAAGGCTCGTCCTGGCGGACCATGTAGCCCTGGATGCGGACCCGCTGATGATCGAGCGACAGCAGCTTTTCAGTCGGCTCCAGACCATAGGGACCCACCGGCAGCCGATACAGCTCGGTCAGCGACAGCGCGGTGGCCGGTGCGGCCACAGGCGCATTCGTGAGTGCAGGTGGCTGCAGCGGCGCCATCGAACAGCCGCTGGCACCTAGCAGCAGGGCGCTGATGCCCAGGGCTTTCAGGAGTGCCGGGAAGTGGATGCCGGAGTCTGCTGGCAAGGGAATGGTCCTGGATTGGGGGACAAGGTGACAGCCGTCGATCCGCAGATCGGACGAAGGCACGCTAGCCCTACTGGATGACCGGGAAATGACATTTCCTTCACCTGAGAACGGCCGGTGACAGAACCGCTCATCGCCAACGAGCAACGGCCGCGACCGAAAACCCGCGATTGCCGGCTTTTTGTGGGGGCGCCCATCAATTTGCCGGCAATTTGTCGGCAATTGCCGGTCGACGGCGGCCATTCGCGGCACAGGCCCGCTGTACGATAGTTGCCATATTCCTAAGTGGCCGCGCGCACATGAGTGTTTTCCAGTCGGCAGGCCGCACCGATCTCGGCAAGATTCGCAAACGTAACGAGGACGCCATCCTGAGCCGCGACGACGCCCGGCTCTGGGTGGTGGCCGATGGTCTTGGCGGGCATTCCGCCGGCGACGTCGCCAGCGCGCTGATTGCCGAGCGGCTGGGGGCGATCGAGGTCGGTTCGTCGGCCCCGGACGCTGTTGATGCAATCGACGACACCTTGCTGGCCGTGCACGAGGAACTGCGTCTGCTGGCGCAACAGCGACGCGTCGACCTGATCGGCTCGACGGTGGCGCTGACCCTGATTCGTGATGGCGTCGGTCTCTGCGGCTGGGTGGGCGACAGCCGCGTCTACTGCTACGAGGGCGGTCAGTTGCGTCAGCTGACGGTCGATCACGCGCATGCCCCGCCGCTGGGTAGCACTTCGCAGGCCGGAGCCGGCGTATTGACGCGCGCGATCGGCGCCGATCAGGTGCTGTCGATCGACTGGCTGGCGGTGGCGCTGAAAGCGGACACCCAGTTGCTGTTGTGCACCGACGGCGTCAACAAGGAAATGTCCGATCAGGAACTGGCGGAGGTGCTTGGAGCGGCATCCTCGGCAGAAGCCGCGATCGACGACATCTTCGCCTGTTGCCTGGCCCGCGGCGCCCGCGACAATGTCTCGGCGATCGTGATCCGAGCGCCGGTCTGATCGATGGAAGCTCGGTTCGTCGAATTCAACGAAGCCCTGATGGCGCTGGCGCAGCGGCTGCGCGAGGGCGCTCTGAGCATGGCCGAGTTCCGGCTGCAGCGGCGGCAGTTGCTGGCGGCGCTGATGACGACGGTGGCTGCAGCTTCGACGGCCGGACCGGGCCTCGAGCGGCCCGCGGAACCGCCGGTGACATTGCCGAGGACCGAGAAAGGCAGATCCCGTCGCGGCACCGTGGCGGCAGCGGTGTTGCTACTGGTTCTGCTGCTGGCAGTCGCGCTGTTCGGCGTGCTGGCCTGACTCGGCGACTCAGCGATACAGCGCGAGGTACTGCCTGGCGGAATTCGCCCAGGTGAAATCGCGATTCATGCCGCTGTGCTGCAGGCCGGCGCGGGCGACCGGATCGGCGAGCAGTTCCAGCGCCCGGCGTATGCCATAGAGCACACCGCCGGCATCGGCATCGTCGAACACCACGCCGGTCGCCGTGCCGTTCTTCAGCGTGCGCGTCGTCGCATCGACGACGGTATCGGCCAGCCCGCCCACCCGATGCACGACCGGCACAGTGCCGTAGCGCTGGCTATACATCTGGTTGAGGCCGCAGGGCTCGAAGCGTGACGGCATCAGGAACAGATCGGCACCGGCTTCAATGCGATGGGCCAGGCCTTCGTCGTAGCCGAGCTTCAGACCGATCCGGCCCGGATACTGGGCGACCGCTTTCGCGAAGCCGCGCTCCAGTTCCGGCTCGCCGGCGCCGAGCATGGCGAGCTGAATCGGCAGCTGCATCAATTCGGGCAGGGCCTGCAGCACGACGTCAAAGCCTTTCTGCTCGGTCAGGCGGCCGATGATGCCGATCAGCGTCTGCGGGCTTTCATGGCCAAGACCCGGACTCAAGCCCAGTTCGGCGCTCAGCGCGGCACGGTTCGCGGCCTTGCCGGGACGCAGGCTGGAAGCGGTGTAGGTCTGGGCGAGATGGCCATCGGTGGCCGGATTCCACACGGCATCGTCGATGCCGTTGAGGATGCCGCTGAGCCGTGGCGACAGATGTTCCAGCAGGCCATCGAAGCCATGGCCGAAGCGCGGGCTGCGAATCTCGCGGGCGTAGTTCGGGCTGACCGTGGTGATCGCATCGGCCCAGTACAGGCCGGCTTTCAGCATCGACATCTGGCCATGGAATTCCAGGCCGTCGATCGCCCACCAGCCGGGCGGCAGGCCCAGCGCTTCGAAGGCGCTGCGCGGGAACAGGCCGCTGTAGGCCAGGTTGTGGATGGTGAACACGAAGCGCGGCGAAGGATCGCGCAGCTTCAGCCAGGCCGCGGTGAGGCCGGTCTGCCAATCATTGCCGTGAACGACATCGGCCTTCCAGCCGCCAGTGCCTTCGCCCAGCGCCAGCCGCGCCACGGCTTCGGCGAAGCAGCCGTAGCGCCAGGCGTTGTCCGGCCAGGGCTGATGCTGCCGGGAGTGATAGGGATCGCCTTCGCGGCCGTACAGCGGCGGATAGTCGATCAGCCAGTGCAGCACCGGCGAGCCCGGCACGCGGCCCTGCCAGATCACGAACGGCTGGCCACGGACCTTCAACTCGCCGAGCCGGGTAGGCGATTCGAGCTTGTCCAGGGTGCCGCGATAGGCTGGCAGCACCACGCGAATGTCGACGCCGAGCGCAGCCAGCGCGCCGGGCAGGGCACCGGCAACGTCGGCGAGGCCACCGGTCTTGACCAGCGGCAGCGCTTCGCTGGCCGCAAACAGAACCTTCATCAGGACTCCAGCATTTCCTTGGTCACCAGAGTCACGCCGCTCTTGGTCACATGGTAGTAACTGGCCGGGCCACCGCTGTTCTCGCCGATCAGGGTGCCGTCCGGTACCACGCAGTTTTCGTCGATCACGGCCTTGTTGATCACGCAGTTGCGGCCGATGGTGACGCCGGGCAGCAGCACCGACTGGCTGATCCTGCTGCCAGTCTCCACCCGGGTGTTGTTGAACAGCACCGAGTTGCGCACTTCGCCGCCGGCAACGATGCAGCCAGCACTGACCATCGAATCGATCGCGCAGCCGCGTTCGCCCGGCTTGTCGAGAATGAACTTGGCCGGCGGCAACTGGGCGGCGTGGGTCCAGATCGGCCATCGCTCGTCGTACAGGTTCAGCTCGGGCAGCACATCGGTCAGCTCCAGGTTGGCCTGCCAGAACGCGTCGACGGTGCCGACATCGCGCCAGTAGCCCTGCTTGCTGCCGTCATAAAGATCGCGGAACGGATAGGCGTAGACCGCCGCTTCGGCAATCGCCTTGGGGATGATGTCGTGGCCGAAGTCGTGGCTGGATTCGCTGACGCCGGCATCGCGGTTGAGGAAGTCGAGCAGGAAGCGGGCATCGAACACATAGATGCCCATGCTCGCCAGCGCGACGTCCGACTTGCCCGGCATCGGCTGCGGATTCTTCGGCTTCTCATCGAAGCGGACGATGCGCTTGTCGTCGCCGATGGTCATCACGCCGAACTCGGTGGCGTCCTTGAGCGGCACTTCCAGACAGCCGACCGTCACCTGCGCGCCGGTGGCCACGTGCTGCGCCAGCATCGGGCCGTAGTCCATCTTGTAGATGTGATCGCCGGCCAGGATCAGCACATGCGCGGGCTGATGAGTGCGGATGAACGGAATGTTCTGATATACGGCATCGGCAGTGCCGGTGTACCAGCTCATGCCTTCGCTGCGCTGCTCGGCCGGCAGCAGTTCCACGAACTCGCCGAACTGGCCGCGCATGAAACCCCAGCCCATCTGCAGATGGCGGATCAGCGCGTGGCTCTTGTACTGGGTAAGCACGCCGACCCGGCGCACGCCGCTGTTGATGCAGTTCGACAAGGTGAAATCGATGATCCGGAACTTGCCGCCGAACGGCACGGCCGGCTTGGCGGTATTCGCGGTCAGCTGCATCAGCCGCGAGCCGCGGCCTCCGGCCATCACCAGGGCCAGGGTTTCGCGCGTGGCGCGGCTGACGAAACGCACTTCAGGCTGCGTGGACAAGAACGCTGTCTCCTCTGCATGTATTTGGATTATGACCGCCGCGCATGACGCTGACGGTGCCGTTCATCACGGCCATTGCCATTGTCGGGTCTGGCGGCTTTGCTGCAGGCTGCGCACCGCGATGGTGCGACGGCACGATGCATGCGAATTCGATGCCATGGACGATCGCGGCCGCTGCCGGCTCTGATCACCGTCCAGCCATGTGAACATCGGGCGCATGAGCAACGCGATTCCACGAACCGAATGCCGATGAGCCGACCCGTCACCCCGCCGTCACGATGCCCTGCGCCGCTGCTCGGCGAACTCGATCTGCATCTGTTTGCCGAAGGCCGGCACCGCGAGCTCGGCCGAGTCATGGGCGCGCAGCCGATGGTCGTCGACGAGCTGCCCGGCGTGCGTTTCGCAGCCTGGGCGCCGAATGCCAGGCAGCTTGCCGTGGTCGGCGATTTCAACGGCTGGGATGGCCGCAATCATGCGATGCAGCTGCGGCCCGAGGCCGGCATCTGGGAACTGTTTGTCGCCGGTCTCGAAGTCGGCGCGCTGTACCAGTTCGAGGTCATCGACCGCGACGGCGTCCGGGTGCTGAAGGCCGATCCGTTTGCGCGCCAGACCGAAGTGCCGCCCGGCACGGCTTCGATCGTGGCCGCTGCTTCACTGCCGGTTGCGCCGTTGGCGGACCGCGACAAGCGACAGCGCCGCGACGCGCCGATCGCCATCTACGAAGTCCATGCCGGTTCCTGGCAGCGCAATGATTTCGGCAGCGGGCCAGCGCCGGACTGGGATCAGCTCGCCGAACGCCTGGTGCCTTACGTCGCATCGCTGAACTTCACCCACATCGAGCTGATGCCGGTGATGGAGTATCCGTTCGGTGGCAGCTGGGGTTATCAGCCGCTGAGCCTGTACGCGCCGACCGCGCGTTACGGCACGCCGGAAGCCTTCGGCCGCTTCGTCGCCGCCTGTCATGCGGCGGACATCGGCGTGATTCTCGACTGGGTGCCGGCGCATTTCCCGGCCGACGGTCACGGCCTGCGCCGCTTCGACGGCACCGCGCTCTACGAACACGAAGACCCGCGCGAGGGCTATCACCCGGACTGGAACACGCTGATCTACAACTACGGCCGCAACGAGGTGCGTGGCTTCCTGATCGGCAGCGCACTGCATTTCATCGAGCACTACGGCATCGACGGACTCAGAGTCGACGCCGTCGCCTCGATGCTGCACCGGGACTATTCGCGGCCAGCCGGCCAGTGGATTCCGAACATCCACGGCGGCCGCGAGAACCTCGAAGCGATCGCCTTCGTCCGCGAGCTGAACGCCGTGGTCGCCGAGCGCTGTCCGGGCGCGATCGTCATCGCCGAGGAGTCGACCTCCTGGCCCGGCGTCACTGCCGACACCTCGTCCTCTGGCCTCGGCTTTGCTTACAAGTGGAACATGGGCTGGATGCACGACACCTTGCAGTATTTCGCGCGCGATCACGCGCAGCGTCGCTGGCATCACGCCGACATCACCTTCGGCCTGACCTACGCGCATGCCGAAGCCTTCGTCTTGCCGCTGTCGCACGACGAGGTCGTGCATCTGAAGAAAGCCTTGGTTGCCAAGCTGCCCGGCGATGCCTGGCAGCGCCACGCCGGCCTGCGCGCCTACTACGGGCTGATGTGGGCTTATCCGGGCAAGAAGCTGCTGTTCATGGGCGGCGAGATCGCCCAGGAACGCGAGTGGAATCACGACAGCCAGCTGGACTGGGCGGGTCTGTCTGATCCGAGGAAGGCGGGCCTGCAGCGCTGGGTCGGCGATCTCAACGCGCTGTACGGCAGTGAACCGGCGCTGCATCGCGGCGACTGCGACGCGCGCGGCTTCCGCTGGGTGGTGGTCGACGACACGGTCAACAGCGTGTTCGCCTGGCTGCGTTTCGATCCGACGGGTGCCGCGCCGGCCGTGCTGATGATCTGCAACTTCACGCCGCGAGTGCTGCATGGCTATCGCGTCGGCGTGTCGAAAGCCGGCGTCTGGCAGGAGCGCTTGAACAGCGATGCCACGCACTACGGCGGTAGCGATGTCGCCAACGTTGGCGATCTTGTAGCGCTCGACGAGCCCAGCCACGGCTGGCCGGCCAGCCTTGCCTTGAGCCTGCCGCCGCTCGCCTGTCTGCTGCTGGTGGCTCAGTCGTGACCGGCTTTGGCACGTCGCAGCGGCGTCTCGATCCCGGCCAGCCGTATCCGCTGGGCGCGACCTGGGACGGCAGCGGCGTCAACTTCGCGGTGTTCTCCGCGCACGCGGAAAAGATCGAGCTATGCCTGTTCGATGCTTCCGGCAAGCGCGAGCTGGAACGTCTGGCGCTGCCCGAATGCACCGATCAGGTCTGGCACGGCTACTTGCCGAACGCCAGGCTCGGCCAGCTTTACGGCTATCGCGCCCACGGCCCCTACGAGCCGCAGCGCGGCCATCGCTTCAACCCGACCAAGCTGCTGCTCGATCCCTACGCCAGGCAGCTCGCTGGCGCGCTGGTCTGGTCCGATGCGCTGTATGGCTACCGCGTTGGTTCGCCGCGGGTCGATCTTTCCTATGACCGCCGCGACAGCGCGCCCGGCATGCCGAAGGCGGTGGTCTGCGAGCAGGTGATGGAGTGGGGCGACGATCGCCCGCCGAACGTGCCGTGGTCGAAGACGGTCATCTACGAAGCGCATCCGCGCGGCCTGACCATGCGCCGCGATGATCTCCGTGCTCCGGAGCGCGGCACCTTCGCCGCGCTCGGCGATCCGCGCACGATCGATTACCTGCTGAAGCTCGGCATCACCGCGGTCGAACTGCTGCCGATCCACGCCATCGTCCAGGACAGAGTGCTGCTGGCCAGGAAGCTGCGCAATTACTGGGGCTACAACCAGCTTTCGTACTTCGTGCCGGACCCGCGCTATGCCGGCGAAGATGGTTTGCGCGAGCTGCGTACGGCGATCCGGCGCCTGCACGCGGCCGGCATCGAAGTGATCCTCGATGTCGTCTACAACCACACCGGCGAAGGCAGCGAACTCGGCGCCACCCTGAGCTTCCGCGGCCTGGATCACGCCAGCTATTACCGCCTGCTGCCCGGCAACGAGCGCCACTGCATCAACGACACCGGCTGCGGCAACACGGTGAACCTGAGCCATCCGCGCGTGCTGCAGCTGGTGATGGATTCGCTGCGTTACTGGGTGCAGATGTTTCATGTCGACGGCTTCCGTTTCGATCTCAGTTCGACGCTCGGCCGCGAGCCGACCGGTTTCGATGCCGGCTCCGGCTTCTTCGACGCCATCCGTCAGGACCCGGTGCTGAGCCGGGTCAAGCTGATCGCCGAGCCCTGGGACATCGGCCCCGGCGGCTACCAGCTCGGCCGCCATCCGCCCGGCTTCTCGGAGTGGAACGATCGCTTCCGCGACGACGTTCGCCGCTTCTGGCGCGGTGACAGCGCGATGCGCCCGGCGCTCGCCGCACGGCTGATGGGCTCGGCCGACCTGTTCGATCACGATCGCCGTCGGCCGGCCGCTTCGCTGAACTTCATCACCGCACACGACGGCTACACGCTTGCCGATCTGGTCAGCTATACCGAGAAGCACAATCTCGCCAACGGCGAGGACAACCGCGATGGCCATTCGGACAACCACGGCTGCAACTGGGGCGTCGAAGGCGAGACCGACGATCCGGCCATCAATAACCAGCGCGGCCGTATCCGCCGCGCGCTGCTGTCGACCCTGCTGGCCGCACACGGCACGCCGATGCTGCTGGCCGGTGACGAGTTCGGCCAGACGCAGAGCGGCAACAACAACGCCTACTGCCAGGACAACAAGACCAGCTGGCTGGACTGGCAACGGGCCGACAGTGCCGAAGGCCGCTTGCAGACTGCTTTCGTCGCGCGCCTGATCGCAGCGCGAAAAGCGCATGCATCCCTGCGTGCCGAGCAATTCCTACACGGCCAGCGCGAGCCTCTGCCGGGAATTGCCGACATCGCCTGGTTCGACGAACGCGCCGATGAGATGACGCCGGAAGCCTGGCAGGACATGCACGGCCGCCGCGTGATCCTGCGTCGCGCAGTGCTCGCCGATGGCCAGCCCGAAGGCGGCATCGTCGATGTCAGCCTAGTGCTGGTCAACGGATCGTCTGATGACGCTACTTTCCTGTTGCCGGAACCGCATCTGGCATGGCGCCTGCTGACAGACAGTGCTGCTCCCGAAGCTGCGGAAGCAATCGTCGAGGGCGACAGCCTGATAGTCGCCGCTTACAGCGTTGTCCTGATCACTGCCTCGGCGATGCCTCAACCCGCAGCGGACCCACCCACCTGAGCTCATCGGAGCGTTGAACGATGTCCGCATTGCATGAACTCGCCATCGCTGCCGGTCTTGCGACGCACTGGATCGATTGGCAGGGCGTGCATCGCGAAGTCAGCCTCACGACCTTGCAGGCCGTTCTCGGCGCGCTCGGCTATCAGGTGGACGATGAACAAGCCTGCGTTCGGGAACTGCACAGGCTCGGCGCCGAACGCGACAACGCGCGGCTGGCGCCGATGCTGGTGGTACGGGCTGGCGAGACTGTCGAAGTCGGCCGTATCGCCGATGAAGCTGCGCGTGCCTACACGCTGATTCTGGAAAGCGGTGCAAGGCTGACTGGCAGCGCCGTCTGCAGCAGCAATGGCCTCTGCAGCATCGGCCCCTTCGACACGATCGGTTATCACGCGCTGAGCCTCAACGGCCAGCAGGTGCAGCTCGCCGTGGTGCCGCCGCGGGCTTTCACCGTGCAGGATCTGGTCGGCGAGCGTCGCCTCTGGGGCCTGACCGCGCAGATCTACTCGCTGCGCTCGGCCGGCGATGGCGGCATCGGCAGCTATGCCGGTCTGGCGGGTTTTGTGCGCAGCCTCGGCGAACGTGGCGCCGATGCGCTGGCGGTCAGCCCGGTGCATGCGCTGTTTGCCGCCGATGTCGAGCGCTTCAGTCCGTACTCGCCGTCGAGCCGTCTGTTCCTGAATGTGCTGCACGTCGATTTCGCCGAAGTGTTCGGCCGCGCGGCCGTCGATGCCGCATTGGCCGCTGAAGGTCTGTTTGAGGAAAGCGCGCGGCTTGAAGCCGAGCCTCTGGTCGACTGGCCGGCTGCCGCAAAGATCCGGCTGCGGCTTGCGCGTGTGCTGCTCGCCGATTTCGATGCCTTGCCGGAAACGCAGTGCGAAGACTGCGCGCGCTTCGTCGCCGATGGCGGTGCCAGCCTGCGCGATCACGCCCGCTTCGAAGCGTTGCAGGCGCATTTCCTCGCGCAGACGCCGCCGCTCTGGCACTGGCAGGACTGGCCGGCACCGTTCCGCGATCCGCTCAGTGTCGAGGTCGCCGCGTTCGCTGAAGCGCAGGCCGATGAAGTCGCCTTCCATCTACGTCTGCAGTGGCTGGCCGATCTGGGCCTGAAGGGCGCACAGACGGCCGCGAAAGCCGGCGGTATGGCGATCGGCCTGATCAGCGATCTCGCGGTCGGTGCCGATGGCGGCGGCAGTCACGGCTGGAGCCGGCCGCAGGATTTCCTTCAGGGCTTGTCGGTCGGCGCGCCGCCGGACGCCTTGAATGCGCTCGGCCAGTGCTGGGGCCTGACTGCGTATTCGCCGCGTGCCCTGATCGACGGCGCCTACGCGCCGTTCCTCGAACTGCTGCGCGCGCAACTGCGCCATGCCGGCGGCCTGCGCATCGATCACGTCATCGGCCTCGGTCGTTTGTGGCTGGTACCCGATGGCGCCGGGCCGCGTGAAGGCGCTTATCTGCAATACCCGATCGACGCGCTGTTCGGCCTGATCGCGCTGGAGTCCTGGCGCCACCGCGCGGTGATCATCGGCGAGGACATGGGCACGGTGCCGGACGGCTTCCGTCAACGCATGAGCCCGGCCGGCATTCTCGGCATGCGAGTGCTGTGGTTCGAGCGCGACTGGGGTCTGTTCATCGAGCCGGCACGCTGGCCGCTGGACGTGGTTTCGATGACCACGACGCACGATCTGGCCACTGTCGCCGGCTGGTGGACCGCGCGTGACATCGACTGGCGCGCCCAGCTCGCGCTCTATGGCGAAGGCCAGAGCGAGGCGAGTGACCGCGCCAGCCGCGAGATCGATCGCGGCAAGCTGTGGGCGGCCTTCGTTCATGCCGGGGTCGCGAAGGGCGAGATGCCGGCAGTGAATGCGCCGACCACGATCGTCGACGCCGCCTGCGCCTATGTGGCGGCGACGCCATCGCCGCTGGCGCTGATTCCACTCGAGGACCTGCTCGGCGTCATCGAACAGCCGAACGTGCCAGGGACCATCGACGAGCATCCGAACTGGCGGCGGCGTCTGCCGGTGGCCACAGCTTTCGAGGACGACTTGATCACCGCCCGCATGAAGCACATCGCCGCGATGCGCCGCGTCGGCTGAGCAGCGCTCAAGCGATCAGGCGCTGTCCCGCCCAGAGCAGCGCCAGCACGGTGATCGCCAGCGAACCTGGCAGTACGATCCAGCGCCGATATGACTCGTGTTGCCGCCAACGGAATGTCAGTAGCAAGGCCAGCGCAATCACGGCGAGCTGACCGAGTTCGACGCCGACATTGAAGCTGAGCAGCGCACCGACGAAGTTCGACGGCGGCAAGCCCAGTTCCTTGAGCGCGGCGGCGAAGCCGAGGCCGTGCAGCAGGCCGAAGGCGAAGACCATCAGCACGCGGCTGCGGCTGGCGCGATCACGATCGGCGCGAAGATTCTCGATGCCGATCCAGGCGATCGACAACGCGATCAACGGTTCGACCACTGACGCGGGCACTCGCAGCGCGCCGAAGCTGGCCAGGATCAAGGTCAGCGAGTGGGCGACGGTGAAGGTGGTCACCAGCACGAGCAGGCTGCGCAGCTTGCGCGTGCCCAGATAAAGCCCGACCACGAACAGCATGTGATCGAGGCCGCGCGGGATGATGTGCAGGAAGCCGAAGCGCAGGTAGCGAGCCAGCGTCTGCCACGCTGGCTCGGAGACGGTGGCAACTGGTACAGCGCTGGCTTGGAGCGGGAACAACGGACTCAGCTGACCAGCGACCAGCCAGCGCGTCATGCGGCCGCCGTTGTCGGGGCGTTGCAGGGTCAACGCGATCGGCTCCTCGAACGCGAACGCGGGATCGAAGCGCAGTTGCAGTGCGCCGCCTGCATTCGCCGGCAACGAGCCGCGCAGCTGAATTTCGGTCATCGGCCAGGCGACCGGGCTCAGGAACTCCGCCTCGGGTAGCGCCGACGGCAGGCGCACCTCGCTGACCTGCAGCGGAATCGCCGCACCATCCAGCTGCACGTCGATGGCCATTGCCAGCCTGCCGAGCAGTGGTGCGAGTGCTGCGTCCGTCAGCGGCGTGGCGGAACGACTGAACTGGTAGTAGCCCGCGCCACCCTCGGCGGCACGCGTCAAGTCCAGCGACAGATCGACGACGACCGTGCCATCGGCCCCGAGGTTCAGCTGCACTTTCGTCATGTTCAGCAGATGCGCCTGCAGCGGCGCGCTGCCCATGCCGAACAACAGCAGCCACAGCAGCAGCGCGCCAACCGCCTGCACCAACGCGCGCATCACGCCAGCTACCAGATCACCGCGTGAGTCTCGCCGGTGACCACATTGACGAAGCCGCCGGGATTGCCGTCATAGGGCGCAACCAGCTGCCACTTCCACGGCGACGCAGTGAGGAAGGCGAAGCGCATGCGATCCGGCAGGCCGGGATTGTTGATCCAGTCCATCGCATCGGCGGCCTGGTGCAGGCGTTCCATGTCGCCGGCGACTTCGTTGACCGGGCGCGCCGTCATCAGTCCACCGATGTCGAGCTGCACCTTGGCCACCACCTTGCCTTCGCTGACCAGCGCCCAGCCGCCGTGCATGCCGGCGATGGTATTGACTGCCAAGGCCATCGCTGCGTCGTCGTTGCCGGCGACCCAGATGTTGTGCATGTCGTGCGACTGCGAACTGGCGAGTGCGGCGCCCGGCGTCTTCGGGCCGACGTTGCGCCAGAACATCTTCGAGACTGCGCCGGTGCCGTGGTAGCGATCGACCAGCGCCACCTTGATGATGCCGCGGGCCGGGTCGGCGACGACGCTGCCATCGGCCTGCACCGGCAAGGTGTCGGTGATGAAATCGGGTGCGAACCAGAACGGTTCCATCAGCGCGACATTGACGTCCTTGCGGCCGGCGGGTGCGTCGATGCGGAAGTCGGCGGCGTCGATCTCGCGGCCGAGCTTGATCGTCTGCAGCGCCCAGTCCGGGTAGTCGATCTTCGGGATCGGCAGCTGGTAGTCCTTGCCCTTGCCGGCGAGTTTGCCGTTGGCGTAGACGCGGCTGATCGCCACTGTCTTCGGATCGCTGAGCAGCACCACGTCGGCATAACGGCCAGGCGCGATCGAGCCGACCAAGTGCTCGATGTGGAAGTGCCGCGCGGTGTTGTAGCTGCCCAGCTGGTAGGCAATCTCCGGCGCCAGGCCGGCTTCGATCGCGGTGCGGATGTTGTAGTCCATCGAGCCGAGCTGCTGGGTGGCGAGCACGTCGCGATCGTCGGTGGTGACCGAGACGTTCGACCAGTCCTGCAGGTTTTCCTTGAGCAGCAGTGGGATCAGCACGCGGGTGAGATCGACGCGCGATTCGATGAAGACGCCGCGGCGCAGCTTGTCGAAGGCTTCCTGCGGCAGCCGTGCTTCGTGATCGGAAGAGAGACCGGCCGCTGCGAAGGCGTTGATCTCCTCGGCCTTGACCAGCCCGCCGCCGTGACCTTCGACGACGCCATCGTGATCGACCGTCGCCTGGATCATTTCCCAGATGCGCTGATGGGCGCCGTTGTTCGGATCATTCACCGCTGGCCAATCCATCACTTCGCCAAGCGAGATCACCCGCTGATCGGCTTCCATGAACGCCGACATCTCGCGGTAGCCGTAATAGCCGCCGCCGTGTTCGTAGACCGTGGGTGGCGTCGCCGAGCCGATCGACGGAAAGATCTTCAGCGGGCTGCCGGCACGTTCGGCGCGCAGCCAGAAATCGACGTTGTGCTCGCCGATCACGTTGGAGATTTCGTGGCTGTCCTCGACCGTCCAGGTGTTGCCGTGCGGGATCACCAGCGCCGCTTCGTATTCGGGCGTCAGGTAGGTGCTTTCGATGTGCTTGTGCGATTCGCCGAAGCCGGGCACTGCCCATTCGCCGCTGGCGTCGACGGTCTCGGTGGCGGTGCCCGGCCAGCCGCCCTGCGGCCCGACCCAGGCGATCCGTGAGCCCTTGATGACGATGTCCTGCGCCGGCAGCCATTCGCGGGTGACCACGTTCAGCACGGTGGCACCACGCAGGATCAGGTCCGCCGGCTCGTGCGCCAGCGCCACCTGCACCAGTTGCTGGCGAGTGCGGATTTCGTCGCTGAACACATGGGCGGGTGCCGTCGCGCTGGCGGCCGGCGAGGGCGCTTCGGCTCGCTTGCCGCAGCCGTGCAGACCGAGAATCAGGGCGGGCAGCAGCGCTGCCAGCAGGCGATGAGGTTTCATGGACACGGGATTCCCGATGCTGAAGGTGGACGGCGCGAATACGCCTTCCTTCGCTACAGGCAATAGGCATACCGCCTGTCATGAGCGGCCCTACCCGTGTGTGTAGGGGAGGCGAGGGTAGCGCCTGTTAGCGTCGCTCCCTCAAACAGCAATCCCAAGAACAGCAGAACAGCGGCGAGGAGAAGAAACATGGCGCGAGTCAGTAACAAGGTGGCGCTGGTCACCGGTGGCGCGAAAGGAATCGGCGAGGCTTGTGCTTTGCTGCTGGCGAAGGAAGGCGCGAAAGTCGTGGTCAGCGATCTCGATATCGCGGCCGGCGCAAAGGTGGTCAAGGCGATCAAGGCCGCGGGTGGCGAAGCGATCTTCATCCAGCAGGACGTGACCGACGAAGCCAGCTGGCCGAAGGCGATCGCGGCCGCCGTCGAACGTTTCGGCGCACTGCACGTGCTGGTCAACAACGCCGGCATCGCGATTCCCGGCAGCGCCGTGGAGGCGACGCTCGCGGATTGGCGCAAGACCATGGCGGTCAATCTCGATGCCGTGTTCCTCGGCACCAAGTACGCGATCCCTGCGATGACCGGCAAGAACGGTTCGATCATCAACATCTCGTCGATCGAAGGCATCGTTGCCGATCCGAATCTCGCCGCCTACAACGCCAGCAAGGGCGGCGTGCGCATCTTCACCAAGTCGGCCGCCCTGCACTGCGGCAAGAACGGCCTCAAGGTGAGAGTCAACTCGGTGCATCCGGGCTATATCTGGACGCCGATGGTCGAGGATTACGTGAAGTCGATCGGCGACGTCGCCGAAGGCCGCGCCGCACTCGACAGCCTGCATCCGATCGGCCACGTCGGCGATGTCATGGATGTCGCTTACGGCGTGCTGTATCTGGCCAGCGACGAGTCCAAGTTCGTGACTGGTTCCGAGCTGGTCATCGATGGTGGCTACACGGCGCAGTGAGCCGTTTTGCTTGCTTATCCAAAATCAAAAATCTAGATCGTGCAGCGAGGAGAAAATCATGAGCAACCCCTTTCGTTTGGATGGCAAGGTCGCGCTGGTCACCGGCGGTGCCCGCGGTATCGGCGCCGCGGTGGCGGAAGCGCTGGCGGCATCGGGTGCTGCGGTGCTGGTCACCGACGTGCTGGATGCAGTCGGTGAAGCCACGGTGGCGCGCATCCGCGCGGCCGGCGGCAAGGCCGAGTTCTTCCACCATGACGTGACCGTCGAAGCGCAGTGGGAGCAGGCCGTCGCTGCCGCAGTCGCCAAGCTCGGCGGCCTGCAGGTGCTGGTCAACAATGCCGGCATCGAGACCGCGGCGCTGATCACCCAGTGCGAGGTCGACGACTTCAAGCGGGTCATGGAGGTCAACGTCACCGGCGTGTTCCTCGGCATGAAGCACGCGCTGCGGGTGATGAAGCCGGGTGCCTCGGTGATCAACCTGTCGTCGGTCGCCGGCATCATCGGCACCACGGCGCATGTCGCCTATCACGCGTCGAAGGGTGCAGTGCGCTTGATGACCAAGGCGGCGGCGATCGAGTGTGCCGCACTCGGTACCGGCATCCGGGTCAACTCGGTGCATCCGGGTGTCGTCGATACCCAGATGGGCACCAACTTCGTCCAGGACTTCGTCAAGCTCGGCCTCGCGCCGGACTATGCGGCGGCCGAAGCGGCGGTCAAGGGCATCCATCCGATGGGCTTCGGCGAGCCGAGCGACGTTGCCAATGCGGTGATCTATCTGGCTTCCGACGCCACCAAATGGATGAATGGCTCGGAGCTGGTGATCGATGGCGGTTTGACTGCAGCCTAGCCGTCAGTTGCCGGCCGAAAGCCCTCTCCCCTTCCGGGGAAAGGGTTGGGTGAGGGGTAAATCTCGCCGCAAAGATGGCCGAAAATTCGATCGAATCGTTCGATTGGTTCGTTTCGAACTGTTCGGGCATACTGCTGTCTCCGGTTTCGCCGAAGTGACCACGAGATCCAGCATGCAGACCCTGACCGCGAACGACGCCAAGACCCGCTTCGGTGAATTGCTCGACATGGCGCAGCGGGAACCGGTGCAAGTCACCCGCCGCGATCGTGTGGTGGGGGTACTGGTCAGTGCCCGCGATTACGAAGCGATGCGCGCTTTCTATGCCGATCGCCTGCGTCAGACCGTCCAGCAGACGGCAGCAGGCGCACGTGCTGCCGGCCTGACCGAACAAGGCCTGGCTGAACTACTGGCCGATGAAAGCTGAAGCCAGTAGCGAATCGCCTTATGCGCGTGTGGTGGTCGATACCAATGTGCTGATCAGCGCGGCGCTGGTCCCTGACGGGCTGCCTGCCGGATTGGTCGATTGGCTGCTACAGCATGCGCGGCTGGTGTTCACCGAGGCGACGTTTGCCGAACTTGAAACGCGAGTCTGGAAACCGAAGTTCGATCGCTACATCTCTCTCGAACAGCGCCAGGCTTTGCTCGGCGATCTGCGGTCCAGCGCGCTGTGGGCCGATATCTCGGACGATCTGACCAGACACCATTGGTCTCGTGATCCGGACGACGACGCCTTCATCCGGGCAGCCCATGCGGCCAGCGCGAATCGGCTGATCACCGGCGATGACGACCTGCTGGTGCTGCAAGCTGTCGGGCCGACGGTGATCTTGAGTCCGCGTGCGGCGCTAGAGGAGTTGAGAGAAATTCGTAGCTGATTCTCAAGGCCTCGGTAACAGCCGGCTACCAGCGCCGGCTGACTTCCACCAGCACCGCAAACACGCCATAGCCTTCGCGCGCGTTGGTGAACGGCTGGGCAGGATTGCGCGCGGCTTCCGACTTGCCCGGCTGGAATTGCAGCGCCGACGAGATTTCCCAGTGTTTCGACAGGATGCGGCGGAAGCCGGCATTCAGTTCCATTTCCTGGGTCAGGTTGATCGTCGGCGTGACGTTGGCATTCGGGATCGGGTTGCGCGCCAGGTTGACGCCGACCATCACCCGGGTCTCGGGGCTGGTGTCGTAGGCCATGCCGAGCGCGAACACCAACTGGTCGCGGAAGTTCAGCGCCTGCACCAGCTGGACGGTTGCCGGCACGGCCGGATCGGTGCTGCCCGGACTGCGGGCGTCGAGCGTGATGTTGTTGGCCGAGCCGGACCAGTTCAGCCAGTTGACTTCGGTGGCGATCAGCACGGTTGGCGTCGCCTGCCAGGCAATGCCGACGCCGAAGTCTTCCGGCAGCGCAAAGCCTTTCACCGTGGCATCGCCATAGCGGACCACGCCCTGGTCGATGGCGGTGTAGTTGACGCTCAGTTCGCCGCCTTCCAGCTTGAGCTTGTTGACCGTCGCATAGGTGGCGCCGATCTTCACCGTGTCGGTCACCTGATACAGCAGACCGACGCGGCCGTTGTAGCTGACGCCATCGGCGCCATCGAGACGCAGGCCGTAGAAGGCGGACGCGGCATCGGAAGTCTTCGGGTACAGCTTCTGGCGAAGCGAGGCGTACGAGGCATTGAGCGCAAGGCCCAGGCTCAGACGGGGCGTGACCTGCCAGCCGATGCCGGCGGCCAGTTTGGTGACGCCGAAGATCGCCGAGTACTCGTCGGTGGTACCGAACACCGTCTTCATGTCCTCGTATTCCGAGCCCGCGCCACCGGCGACGAACATGCCGATACCGAAGGTCAGATCGGGCCGGAACAGCTTGGTCGAGTAGCTGGAATTCAGCAGCGCGCCATAGGGCTGGTCGGTGGTCTGGTTGACGTTCAGGTCATCCGAGTGGTGATAGCCGAACGTCGTGAACGGCTCGATCGAACCATCGAAACGCGAGCCCGGAATCTGGGTCAGGTTCGCTGGGTTGAGTACTACCGCCGTCGTGCTGCCCGGCACGGCGATATCGGCGCTGCCCATCGCCAGCGATTGCGCACCGATGCCGGTGACGTTCAGGCCATTGCCCGCCCAGGCCGGATTGAGCAGCGCGGAAGTGGCGGACAGCAGCAAGGCTCCGGTACGCGGCGACGGCAGTTTCATGAATGCTCCCTGATCGATTCCGTCCCGAAGGCGGATCTGTTCTGTGGTTTGACGGGCACGACCGGCGGCAGGTCAGCGCTGGCGTCAATCAGTCGTCGTGTAAACGCTTTATGAACACCGCGTTCAGTATGGCCGATTACCCGATGGCGGTGAAGCCGGGAGTGACGGCCTCCGCGCCCACAGACGCAGATTCAGGACAGCCAGACGTTGACCGGCACTTTTGCCTGATGCAGCACGGCGGCGATCGGCCATTGCAGCGGATCGTTTTCGGCCAGCGCGCGCTGGTAGACGGCGAGTTTGCTGGCACCGCTCAGCGGCAGATGGATGCAACGGCTGTCGAGCAATGCTGGCAGCCGCAGGCTGATCCGCTGATGGGGCGCGGTCAGCGGCGTGATCGCTGTCAGTGCTGTTGGATCGTCCATGAGCAGTGCCGCGGGCAGGCCGCTGGTGCCCGGAAACAGCGACGCGGTATGCCCGTCTTCGCCCATGCCGAGGACGACGACATCGAACGGCTGCGGGATCGCCGCCAGGGCCGCGCTGCTGGCGGCCAGTCCGGCTTCGGCAGTCGTGAATGCGGATTTCAGCGGCACGAAACGGGCTGCGGCGGCGGCATCGAGGAGCAGATGTTCGCGGAGCAGGCGCTCGTTGCTGTCGGCGGAAGCGGGCTCGACCCAGCGCTCGTCGGCAAGCGTGATCCAGACCTTCGACCAGTCCAGCGGCAGCACACGAAGGGCGGCAAAGAACGGGATCGGGCTCTTGCCGCCGGAGACCACCAGCGAGGCGATGCCGCGCGTCTGCAGCGCTTCGCTCAGTTGTGTCGCGACCAGCGCTGCGAGTGTTTCGGATGCCGTCGCGGCATCGTCGAACTGGTGTTCGATGCGATTCTCGATGTTCTCGATGTTCTCGATCGGGGCCATGCTCAGGTTTCCTCCTTCCAGCTCAGACCATCGCGGACGATCAGGGCGCTCGATGCCGTCGGTCCCCAGGTGCCTGAGGAGTAGGTCTTCGGCGCTTCGGAGCCTGCGGCCCAGGCGGCGTGGATCGGGTCCACCCACTGCCAGGCGGCATCGAGTTCATCGCGGCGCATGAACAAGGTCAGGTTGCCGCTGATCACGTCCATCAGCAGGCGTTCGTAGGCGTCCCACTGGCGGGTCTTGAAGGTTTCCGCGAAGTCCAGATCGAGCTTCACCGGCTTCACCCGCATGTCCGCGCCCGGCACCTTGGCCAGCACATGCAATTCGATGCCTTCATCCGGCTGCAGACGGATCACCAGCCGGTTGACCGCGCCGGCATCATTACCGGGCAGGATGGCGTGCGGCACGGCGCGGAAGTTGATGACGATCTCCGACATCCGCTCCTGCATGCGCTTGCCGGTGCGGATGTAGAACGGCACCCGTGCCCAGCGCCAGTTGTCGACGTCGACTCGCATCGACACGAAGGTTTCGGTGGTCGAACCTTCGGGGATGCCGGTTTCGTCGAGATAGCCGGGCACCGCCTTGCCGTCGATCGCGCCGGCGCGGTACTGACCACGGACGATCTTGTTGCGCACGTCTTCCGGCGTGAACGGCCGCAGCGCGCGCAGCACCTTCAGTTTCTCGTCGCGGATCTCGTCCGGATCGATCGATGACGGTGGCTCCATGGCCATGATGCAGAGCAGTTGCAGCGCATGGTTCTGCACCATGTCGCGCAGCGCACCGTAATGATCGTAGTACTCGCCGCGATCGCCGACACCAACCGTTTCCGCCAGCGTGATCTGCACGTCGCGGATGCTGGCGCGATGCCACAGCGGCTCGAAGATCGAGTTGCCGAAGCGCAGCGCGATCAGGTTCTGCACCGTTTCCTTGCCGAGGTAATGGTCGATGCGGAAGATCTGCGGCTCGCGGAAGATCCGGCCCACCGCTTCGTTGATCGCGGTGGCGCTTTCCAGGCTGAAGCCGAGCGGCTTCTCCAGCACCACGCGGCTCAGATCGGTGACCAGTCCGGCCTTGGCCAGGTTCTCGCAGATCGCCGCGAACAGGCTGGCGGCGGTCGACAGATAGAACACGCGAACGCGGTCCGCCGAGTCGGCGAGGGTGTGGCTCAGCAAGCCGTAATCGTCCGGGTTCAGGCCATCGAGCGACAGATATTCGATGCGGGTGGAAAAGCGCTGCCAGCCCGCCTCATCGAAATCCTTGGCCGGAATGAAGCGCTGGAAGGCCTCATGGACCAGTTCCAGATAGGCCGCGGTTTCCATCGGCTGTCGCGACACGGCAATGATCCGCCAGCCGCTGCAGTCCTTGGTATCGCGGTGCCGGTAGTACAGCGCCGGCAGCAGCTTGCGCAGCGCCAGATCGCCAGTGCCGCCGAAGAAAACCAGATCGAAGCAGGGTGCTTGTGCCATGGGGTTCCTGGAATGTGGACCGTTTTGTGACGGTTTTGCATCGTTCTTGCAGTGCTATCTTGCCTGCCCTAGGCCACCGAGTTTCGCTAGCTGCTTTCCTGCCATCCGATCGGTGTGCATCACGGAGTGATCATGTCGTTGAATCCGGTCGTTGCCGCTGTCACTGCCCGCATCCGGCACCGTAGCCAGGCGCTGCGGGCCATCTATCTGAAGCGCATCGATGCCGCGCGCGAATCCGGCACGGCACGTGGCCGTCTGGGTTGCACCAATCTCGCCCACGCCTTTGCCGCAGCCGACAGCGGCGACAAATCCCAACTGCGCGCCGGCCGCTGGCCGAATCTGGCGATCGTCTCGGCGTACAACGACATGCTGTCCGCGCATCAGCCGCTGGAGCGCTATCCGGCGATCATCAAGCAGGCCGCGCGCGAGGCCTTTGCCGTCGCCCAGTTCGCCGGCGGCGTGCCGGCGATGTGCGATGGCGTGACCCAGGGCGAGCCGGGCATGGAGCTGAGCTTGTTCTCGCGCGATGTCATTGCCATGTCGACCGCGATCGCGCTGAGCCACAACACCTTCGATGCCGCGCTGATGCTCGGCATCTGCGACAAGATCGTGCCCGGTCTGGTCATCGGCGCGCTGTCCTTCGGCCATCTGCCGACGGTGTTCGTGCCCGGTGGGCCGATGCCCTCCGGCCTGCCGAACGACGACAAGGCCAAGGTCCGGCAACTGTTCGCGCAGGGCAAGGTCGACCGCGATGCGCTGCTGGAATCCGAAGCGCAGAGCTATCACGCGCCAGGCACCTGCACCTTCTACGGCACGGCGAACTCGAACCAGATGCTGATGGAGGTCATGGGCCTCCATCTGCCGGGCGCCGCCTTCGTCAATCCGAACACGCCGCTGCGCGATGCGCTGACTGCCGCCGCCGCCAAACGCATCGCCGCGCTGACCACGCTCGGCGATGCCTACACGCCGATCGCCGCGATCGTCGATGAGCGCGCCATCGTCAACGCCGTCGTCGGCCTGCATGCGACGGGCGGCTCGACCAATCACACGATCCATCTGATCGCGATGGCGCGCGCCGCCGGCATCATCATCGACTGGGATGATTTCTCCGATCTGTCCGCCGTGGTGCCGCTGCTGGCGCGCATCTACCCGAACGGCAAGGCCGACGTGAACCATTTCCATGCCGCTGGCGGCATGGGCTATCTGATCCGCGAGCTGCTTGGCGCTGGCTTGCTGCACGGCGATGTCCAGACCGTGGCCGGGCCGGGGTTGGCCGCCTACGCCCAGGAGCCGTTCCTTGATGCCGCGGGCAAGCTCGTCTGGCGTGACGCGCCAGCGCTATCCGGCGATGACAGCGTGCTGCGCCCGGTCTCGAATCCGTTCAGTGCCGATGGCGGCCTGCGCCGGTTGACCGGCAACCTCGGCCGCTCTGTCATCAAGGTGTCGGCAGTGAAGCCGGAACATCGGATCGTCGAAGCGCCGGCACTGGTCTTCGATTCCCAGGAAGCGGTGCAGGCGGCGTTCAAGCGCGGCGATCTGCGTCGCGATTTCGTCGCGGTGGTTCGTTTCCAGGGACCGCGTGCGAACGGCATGCCGGAGCTGCACAAGCTGACGCCGCCGCTGGCGGTGCTGCAGGACGAAGGCTTTCACGTCGCGCTGGTTACCGATGGCCGCATGTCCGGCGCTTCCGGCAAGGTGCCGGCAGCGATTCATGTGTCGCCGGAATGTCTGGCCGGTGGCGCGCTGGATCGGGTCCGCGATGGCGATCTGATCCGTCTCGATGCCGAGGCCGGCACGCTGGAAGCGCTGGTCGATGCCGCCGAGTGGGCGGCGCGGCTGCCGGCGACGGCTGATCTGTCCGGCAATGAAAGCGGCATGGGGCGCGAGCTGTTCGCGTCGGCACGGTCCATGGTCAGCACGGCGGAAACTGGCGCCGTGATCTTCGGTGGCGGGTTGGCACCGCCGACGGTGACGGCGGATCTCTGGCCGGTCGAGCACGAGAATCCGAGCGCTGAATAGAGGGTGAGCAGGGGCTGAACAGGGCAGGCAGCGGATCTGCGAATCCGCGCCATGACATAAAACCAAAAACGGAAATCGCAGCATGCAGATCATCGACATCATGAAAGCCGGCCCGGTCATGCCGGTCATCGTGCTCAGCGACATTCGCCACGCCGTACCGCTCGCCCAGGCTCTGGTCGATGGCGGCGTGCGCGTGCTCGAAGTGACCATGCGCACGCCGATCGCGCTGGATTGCGTGCGCGCCATCCGCAAGGCGGTGCCGGACGCCATCGTCGGCGTCGGTACCGTGACCAGCCCGGACGACGTGCTCGCCGCGATCACCGCCGGCGCGCAGTTCGGCGTCAGCCCCGGCGCCACGCCGGCCTTGCTCGATGCGATCAACAAGTCCGGCCTGCCGTTCCTGCCCGGCACGATGACGCCGAGCGAAGTGCTGGCCGCGCGCGATGCCGGCTTCCGGGCGCTGAAGCTGTTTCCTGCCGCACCGGCCGGCGGCATCCCGCTGCTGAAGGCGCTGGCCTCGGTGTTTTCCGATGTGCTGTTCTGCCCGACCGGGGGCATCGATGCCGCCAGCGCCCATGGCTATCTGGCGCTGCCGAACGTCGCCTGCGTCGGCGGTTCCTGGCTGGCGCCACCGGCGATGGTCGCCGCTGGCGATTGGGCCGGCATCACCGAATTGGCGCGCGCTGTCAGCAGGCTGCGCTGATTCACCAGGCGCGGGGACAATTTTCGTCTGCGTTTTGCACTTTAATAGTGCATTCACGGTTTCTCGGTGAAGAGAACAGAAGTCGTCATTGATTCGTCAAATCATTGTTTTGTATTTATTAAATTCGTTGATTTGAACGAAACAGGCTGAACTTTGGTTGTCATGGGCAGTCAATGCACTGAAACTGTGCGGACATTGCACCATGAAGAAGCTTCCTGCCCTCGTTGTCGTCATCCTTGCGCTGCTGATGCAGTTGCGGGTGGCGTACGCCTGCGAAGCGGTGGGATTCGGGGCGGCCGAGCCCTGCAAGGTGCACGCAGTGGTCGCCGACCCACACGGCGAAGCGCCCCAGGATCGCGGCTCGGCCTGCGAAGTTTCGCTCGATGTCGCCAGCCGCAACCCGCGCCAGACGGACGACCAGGATGATCTGGCCGCGCAGCTGACCGATCCCCAGCCGGTCCACCTGCCGGCCGCCTGGCCGCAGCCACTGGCCACGGTTCCATCGCAGTACCGCCCGCCACCGCACGTCCGCCTTGCGGCTGTGGCATCGCCGGGCTCCAGCACCTACCTCGTCACAGCACGTCTGCGGATCTGAGTCCGGGCCGGAACGGCATCGGGCTGCCGTATCCGGCCGTGGTCTCGTGCCCGATGGCTTCCAGCCATCACCCAAAGGAACTGACTTTTCCTTTCGTCCGAGACGAGGTACACCTCATGTCAATCAAGAACATCCTGACCATCGCCGCGCTCGCGGCAGTCATCATCGCTCCTCCCACCATGGCCAACGACTGGCAGAAAACCAAGCATCACTGGCTGTATCCGACCACGGAGAACGCCGTGCCGGCGCCTGAATCTGCCGACACCGGGCCGGCTGCCGATTCGATCGAAGCCTGGCAGAAGGCCAAGAATCCAGCCTTGTTCGCAACCGATGGCAAGGCCGTCAAGGCGGACGAAGCCCTGGAGACACCGCGGGTCGGCTCGATCGAAGCCTGGAAGCGCGCGAAGTTTTCGCACCTGCAGAAAACCACGAAGCGCTGATCGCGGTTCGTCGTTCCCGGAAAGCCGCCCGTCTTGCGCGGGCGGCTTTTCTTTTGAGCGCAGTCTCAGAACGCTTCTTTGTACGGCCGCAGATCCAGTTCCTGGGTCCAGGCCGAGCGTTGCTGGCAGTGCAGCGTCCAGTAGTTTTCGGCAATCGCATCGACATCGAGCAGGCCATCGCCGCCAGCCTTCTCGATGTAGCCCGGAAGCAAGTTGCGCAGGCGATCGCCGTCCACGCCGCCATCGATCAGCACATGGGCGATGTGCAGGCCTTTCGGTCCGTACTCGCGCGCCATGCTCTGGGTGATCATCCGCAGCCCGGCCTTGGCGGCAGCGAAATGCGCGAAGCCCGGCTTGCCGCGCAGGCTGCCCGAAGCGCCGGTGAAGATCACCGTGCCGCGGCCGAGCGGCAACAAGCGCCTGGCGGCTTCACGGCCGACCAGGAAGCCGGCGTAGCAACCGACCCGCCAGAAATCCTCGAACTGGGCGGCGGTCAGCTGGGTGAAATCGATGATCGCGTTGTTGCCGGCGTTGAACACCACGGCATCGGCCGGCTCGAAGCCGGCGCCGGGTGACATCGCCTGATCGAACAGTCGGATCACGTCGGTCTCTTTGGTGACATCGGTGGTCACTGCGGTCGCACTGCCCCCTGAGGCAACGATCGTCGCCACCACCTGTTCGATCTTCGCGGTCGTGCGTCCAGCCACCAGCACGTGATGACCGGCGTCGGCGAAGCGGCGAGAGACTGCGGCGCCAATACCTTGTTCGGCGCCGACACCGATGACCACGGCAGTCGGGCGGCTCATCGGGCAATGCTCATCGAGCAGGACAGGGACAGGTTCATGGTGGCGATCCTCAGGCGAAAACAGCGGACGCCGAGCATGGCAAGGCTGGCGCTGGAATGCAGCGGGCTATCGTCACTTCGAGGGCTTGCCCGCGCATGCTTGCGTGGTCTGCGGGGCAGTCGTCTAATCGCTGCTGACAACAAAAAGACGGCGGGGCGACTCAGGCCTGCTGCACCTTAAAACTTGGGAGAAAGTCCGTGAGCCGCTACCTGTCCTTCGTCTACGGCGTTGTCTGCTACAGCCTGTTCTTCGCCGTGTTCCTGTATCTGATCGGCTTCCTGAATGATGTCGTGGTGCCGAAATCGGTCAGCAGCGGCGAACCGGGACCGATGGCAACCGCGCTGCTCGTCGACCTGGGTCTGATCGCGCTGTTCGGCATCCAGCACAGCGTCATGGCACGGCCCGGCTTCAAGCATTGGCTGACGCAGTTTCTGCCGCAGGTGGTCGAGCGCAGCAGCTATGTGCTGGCGACCAACATTGTGCTGATCCTCACCTACCTGTACTGGCAGCCGCTGCCGGGTGTGGTCTGGCAGATCGACAACACAACGCTGGCGATGGCGCTGTACGCGCTGGCCGCGCTGGGCTGGGTGATCGTGCTGATCTCGACCTTCCTGACCAACCACTTCGATCTGTTCGGCCTGCGCCAGGTCTGGCTGGGTCTGGTGCGTCGCAGCTATACGCCGGTGGCGTTCAAGGAGCACTTCTTCTATCGCTGGATTCGCCATCCGATGATGAGCGGCATCTTCATCGCCTTCTGGGCAACACCGGTGATGACCAGCAGCCATCTGCTGTTCAGCCTCGGCATGTCGATCTACATCTTCATAGGCGTGCATTTCGAGGAGAAAGGCCTGAAGGCCGAACTGGGCCAGCCCTACCGTGACTACGTGGCACGCACCGGGCGTTTCCTGCCGGGCCTCTAATTTCACGCTACGACGCTGCTGCAATGCCGCCGGGCTGTCATCGGCACCTGTCAGCATGCAGTCATGAAAGCTCCCGATTCACTCCGGGTCGAATCCGGCGCGCTGATGGCGCTGCGTCTGTTCGACATCGCCTACGCAATCGATCTGGCCAAGGCCGAAGCGGTCTGGGCAGCCCAGGTGCGCACCAGCAGCAGCCGCAGCCAGCTGAGCATGACGCCGGCCAAGGCGGTGGCTTTCGAAGTGCCGCCGGTACTGCTGAGCCTCGAAGGCATCAGCCTGACGCTCGAAGGTCAGGTGCTACCGGTGGTGGTCAGCGCCCGGCTTTACGATTTCGGCGTGGTGAGCTTGATGCTGCGCATCGCCGTCACCGATCTCGACTGGCAGGAGTACAGCCGGCTGGCCAACGCGCTCGATGATGCCGTCGGCCCCGAAGCCGGCAACGGGCTGTGGCAGAACCTGCTTGAACCGCTGCGGCAGATTCTGGCGCCGGCCTTGATCCGGCCCGGCGTTTCGACGATGCAGGAGGACTACCTGCTCGGCATCGTCCATCGCTGGAGCGAGCCGCTGACGGCGGCGGAACTGCAGGAAAGAGTCGATCTGGTGCCGCTGCTGTCCGGCGAGCGGCGCAAGCTGTCCGAAGGCGCGCGCCGCGATCTGCTCCGCCATCGCTACTCGTACTACGAGGATGATCTCGTCGTGCTGACCTGGGATCGCGCGTTCATCTACGAGCCGCGCAAGGAAACCGACGTTGCCGACGTCATCGAGGTGGCCAACGCGCAGCTGCTGGAGCTGCGCTACTACGACGGCCTGCTCGATGACGAACTGCCGCGCATGTACGACCTCGTTGAAGCCGAGCGCAGTTCAGGCGGCATCTTCAATCTGCTGGCGCCACGCCGCTTCGCGCGTCTGGCCCGACGTCTGCATACCCTGGTGGCGGAAGTCACCGAAATCACAGAGCAGGTCGACAACGCGCTGCAGGTCACCGAAGACGTCTACCTGGCCCGCATCTACTCGGCGGCGCTGGATCAGTTTCGCGTTGCCAACGTGACCGCCGCCGTCAATCGCAAGCTGGCGATCATCCGCGAGACTTACAC
The DNA here is from genome assembly GCF_000420645.1 of Nevskia ramosa DSM 11499. Lineage (NCBI taxonomy): Bacteria > Pseudomonadati > Pseudomonadota > Gammaproteobacteria > Nevskiales > Nevskiaceae > Nevskia > Nevskia ramosa. The sequence goes on from NZ_ATVI01000009.1 coordinate 182,614, forward strand.
CGCGCTTTACGACGAAGCATCCGGTGCTCGCGGCGCCTTCATGGAAGCGGCGATCGTGCTGTTGATCATGCTCGAACTGGGGCTGGCTCTGCTCAGGCATTGATGGATCTTCGAGGGCGCCATCCGCCCTTGTGATTCGAATCACAGGGCATTCACAGCTGCGACCGATTGCACAGCTTGAAAGGATGACCGAGGTCGATCTCTGATGTACGGTCTGGCCTCGGTACGGCCTGGAGATGCGTCTGCATTTGCCTGGCATCTGTCCGTCACCGCCCAGGGTACGAATCAAGACCACCAGGAGACAGGCCGATGGCCAGCGAATCCCAGCATCCCTACCATCCGATCATCTATGTGCGCGGTTTCGCGGCATCGCAATCGGAGATCGAAGAGACCGTCGCCGATCCGTACATGGGCTTCAATGTCGGCTCGACGAAGTCGCGTGTCGCCTGGACCGGTGATGTTCGAAAATTCTTCTTCGAATCACCGCTGGTTCGCTTGATGAGTGATCACCAGTACCAGGATGTATTCGTCGATGGCGACGATCTGCTGGCCAGCGAACGTCCGGATGATCGCATTCCCTATCGCTGCATCATCATCTATCGCTACTACGATGATGCATCGAAGGACTTCGGCGATGGCAACGGCACACCTCCCATCGAGTACTTCGCGAAGGGACTGGACCGATTGATTCTCCGGCTCCGCGACAAGGTGTGCGCCGATCCGAAGAACAACATGACGCCGGAGAATTTTCGCGTCCATCTGGTCGCCCACTCGATGGGCGGCCTCGTCTGCCGGGCCTTCCTGCAGAACACGCAGCTGGGCTCCGCAGAGGCTCGCAAGGCCGTGGACAAGGTGTTCACCTATGCGACTCCACACAATGGAATCGACATGCGGATCGTCCGCAACGTGCCGGGCTGGCTGTCGTTCGGCGACATCAACAACTTCAACCGCGACAAGATGGCCGGCTATCTCAGCGTGCCGAAGGGCGATGATGTTTCGGTGGTGACCAATTTCCCGCCCGAACGCATCTTCAATCTGGTCGGTACCAATCCACGTGATTACACGGTGGCTGGCGGCGTTTCGGCCTGGGCGGCAGGGGAAGCCAGTGACGGCCTGGTGCGCATCGAGAACGCCACGACGCACGGCCTGGGCGCAGATGGTGTCGATGTGGCATCACCGCGCGCCTATGTGAATCGCAGTCATTCGGGACACTACGGCATCGTCAATTCCGAGGAGGGCTACCAGAACCTGACGCGCTTCCTGTTCGGCACGGTCCGGGTCGACGGCATTCTCGATATCGATGACATCAGCCTGCCTGCCGAAGTACAGAAATCCTTCGAGGACGGCAAGAACGTGCGCGCGTCCTACCAGTTCGAATGTTCCGCCAGCGTTCGCGGCTGCAACTGGCAGATCACTCGCCGTGAGGTACGGGAAAACTCCGCCATCTTCAGAAGCTACAACGAGCTTTTCCCCGGAAAGGAAGGCACCAGGCGACCGGCGGATCGCGACAGAAGTCCGCATCTGTTCACGGTTTTTCTCGATCCCAACAAGAGCGTCAAGGCGTCGAAGTCAGTCAGCTTTCTGTTCGATCTCAAGGTGCTGGTTCCCGATTACGAAGTGGATGGCTCGATCTTCATGAAGCGCCACTTCGAAGGCGGTTACATCTATCGCCAGCAGATCGTCGTCGAAGCATTCCCGGACGCGGACGCTCCCGGCGGTTGGCGCATGAAGTACGGGTTTCAGGACATCAATCCCGGCAAGCCCGGCGTTAGCGCCGATACCGATGCCCTTCGTGACGCGGCACAGAAAACGGTAGGGCTGACTTTCGATATCCCCATCGAACAGAAATCAAAGCCGGGCCTGAGCGGCAAGCTGCGGATCGAGGTCCGTTCCTGGACTTGATGAGACAAGCCACGGAGAGCGTCATTGCTTACGCTCTCCGTGGCATCGCTCGTCAGGACATGAACTCCACGCGCACATCTTCCTGCGACAGCAGCGGCACGACCACCGGCTTCACGTTCCAGATTTCATCGCAGTATTGGGCGATGGTCCGGTCGGAGGAGAAGATGCCAGAGCGGGCGCTGTTGAGGATCGACATGCGCGTCCAGTCTTCGCTGTCGAGATAGGCGTCACCGGCGCGGACGTGAGCGTCGGAGTAGGACTGGAAGTCGGCGAACAGGCAGTACGGATCGTGATTGACCAGGCTGTTGACCAGCGGCATGAACAACTCGCTGTCGCCGCGGCTGAAATAACCCTGGCGGATCAGGCTCAGTACTTCCTTCAGTTCGGCATTGCGCTCGACCCAATCGGCGGGACGGTAGCCGCCGGCCTTGAGCTCGGCGACTTCCGCGGCGGTCATGCCGAACAGGAAGAAGTTCTCGGCGCCCACCTGCTCGCGAATCTCGATATTGGCGCCGTCCATGGTGCCGATGGTCAGCGCGCCATTCATCGCGAACTTCATGTTGCCGGTGCCGGAGGCTTCCTTGCCGGCCAGCGAAATCTGCTCGGACAGATCAGCGGCCGGATAGATGCGCTGGCCGTTGGTGACGCTGAAGTTCGGCAGGAACACGACCCGTAGTTTGTCGCGCACCGCTGGATCGCGATTGACGACGTCGCCGATCGCGGTGATCAGGCGAATCATCAGCTTCGCCATCCAGTAACCAGGTGCTGCCTTGCCGCCGAAGATGAAGGTGCGCGGCGTCATCTCCATGTTCGGGTTCGACTTCAGCCGGTGATAGAGCGCGATGATGTGCAGCGCCGACAGGTGCTGGCGCTTGTATTCGTGGATGCGCTTGACCTGCACGTCGAACATCGACGATGGGTCGACCGCGACATTGCAGCGCTTGCGAATCAGATCGGCGAGATCGCGTTTGTTGGCGCGCTTGATCTCGCGCCAGCCGATGCGGAAGCCGGCATCGTCGGCGTATTTCTCCAGGCCTTTCAGCTCGGACAATTCCTTGACCCAGCCGTCGCCGATCGCACCGCTGATGTGTCGGGTCAGTCGCGGATTGGCGAGCACGATCCAGCGTCGCGGCGTGACGCCATTGGTCTTGTTGCTGAACTTCTCCGGCCACAGCTCGTGGAAGTCGTGCAGCACGTCGGCTTTCAGCAGTTCGGTGTGGAGTGCTGCAACGCCATTGATCGCATGACTGCCGACGCAGGCCAGATGCGCCATGCGCACATAGCGTTCGCCGCTTTCGTCGATCAGGCTCATCCGCGCGGCTTTTTCGCCATCACCGAAATAGCGGTTGCGCACTTCCTCGAGGAAGCGGGCGTTGATCTCGTAGATGATTTCCAGATGCCGCGGCAGCACCCGCTTGAACAGTTCCAGCGGCCAGCGCTCCAGCGCTTCCGGCAGCAGGGTGTGATTGGTGTAGCCGAAGGTCTTGCGGGTGATGTCCCAGGCCTGATGCCAGGGCAGGCCGTTCTCGTCGGTCAGCAGGCGCATCAGCTCGGCGACGGCGATCGCCGGATGGGTGTCGTTGAGCTGGGCGGTGAACTTCTCGTGGAAGCGTTCGAAGCCGATCTTCTGGCTCTTGAGGATGCGCAGCATGTCCTGCAGCGAGCAGGACACGAAGAAATACTGCTGCGCCAGGCGCAGCTCCTTGCCTTCAACGTGCTCGTCATTCGGATAGAGCACCTTCGACAGGTTTTCCGAGATGACCTTCTGATTCACCGCGCCCTGGTAGTCACCACGGTTGAAGACGTCGAAGTCGAAGGATTCCGGCGCTTCCGCCTTCCACAGCCGCAAGGTGTTGGCGGTGTTGTTGCGGTAGCCGAGGATGGGTGTGTCGTAGGGGATGCCGTTGACGGTGCGGTTCGGCAGCCAGCGCACGTGCAGCGCACCGTGTTCGTCCCAGCGGCTTTCGGTATGACCGCCGAGCTTGACCTCTGCCGCCCATTCCGGCCGGCACAGTTCCCAGGGATTGCCGTAGCGCAGCCATTTGTCGGTCTTCTCGACCTGCCAGCCTTCGACCAGCGTCTGGTGGAAGATGCCGAACTCGTAGCGAATGCCGTAGCCGATTGACGGAATTTCCAGCGTCGCCAGCGAATCGATGAAGCAGGCGGCGAGTCGGCCGAGGCCGCCGTTGCCGAGCCCTGGTTCCTCTTCCTCGTAAAGCAGCTGATCGAGATTCAGGCCCAGTTCGCTCATCGCCTTGCGGGCGTCTTCGAACAGGCCGAGGTTAATTAAATTGTTACCCAAGTGCGGGCCCATCAGGAACTCGGCCGAGAAGTAGCAGACCGTGCGGGCGCCGGTCTTCTGATATTCGTTGGCGGTCGAGATCCAGCGCTGCAGCAGGCGGTCGCGGATCGCGTAGGCGAGCGCCAGGTAGTAATCGGTCTTGGTTGCCAGCGCCGGGAACTTGCCCTGGGTGTAGAACAGGTGATGCAGGAAAGCGTGGCGCAGGCGCTGCACTGGGTCATCCGCAGTGTCCGACTCGCGACGGCTGAATTCCTGCGGGGACTGGTCCGGCTTGTTCAAGGCTTCACTCCAAGTGTTGTTCGCCGCGATCGCTAGTGACCAGCAAAATTCGTGCTGATGGCGGCAGCGGCGAGTCGGGCCAGGCCGATCAGCCCGGGCTGTGGGTGAACGATCAGCTGCACGGGGATGGCCGCCAGCCATTGCTCGAAGCCGAGCTTGGCGCAGAAGCCGTCGCGGAACGCGGTGCGGTCGAAGTCTTCGCCCCAGGCGGGCACGATGCCGCCGGCGATCCAGACCCCGCCGCGGGCGCCGACGATCAGCGCGGCATTGCCGGCGACCCGGCCCAGCCAGCGCGCGAACATCTGCATCGCCGTGACGGCCACGGCATCGCCGCTGCGGGCGGCGGCGACGATATCCGGCGGTTCGCGCTCCGGGCCGCCGCTCAGTACGGCGTGGAGTTTGGCGAAGCCACTGCCGGATACCAGCGATTCGGCCGAGAGCGGCCCGTGGCTGGCGCGCAGCTTCAGGAAGGCATCGACCTCGGCATCGTCGACCGGCGCCAGATCGACATGGCCGCCTTCACCGGGCAGCACCAGCCAGTCGCCGGCATGAGCGATCAGGCTCGCCACGCCCAGGCCGGTGCCGGGGCCGATCACCAGCCGCGCCGCCGAGGCGTGCTCGACGCCATGCTGGATCTCGTGCAGGTCGGCCGGCTGCAGCGCCGGTACCGCCTGGGCGATCGCTTCGAAGTCGTTGACGATGATCACCCGCCGCGCGCCGGTGGCCTTGGCGATCGCCACCGGATCGAGCACGCAGGGATTGTTGCTGAGCGCGAGGCTGCCATCGTCGCGCAGCGGCCCGGCGCCGCAGAAGGCGACGATGTCGACCTTGCGGCCGGCGAGCTGATGCATCAGCAGTGCCGGCATGTCTTCGGGCGTGTCGTGACGGCTCACCTCATCGAGACGGAAGCCATCGGCTGCCGAAACGGCGAACGCCAGCCGCGTGTTGGTGCCGCCGATGTCGCCGACCAGCAGCACCGGCGCCGGCCCCGCCGGATCAGCCGCGATAGACACTGGGCGACACTCCTTTCCAGCGCTTGAAGGCGTGCGCGAAGCTGGCGCGTTCGGCGTAACCGAGTCGTTCGGCGACTTCATCCATTTTCATCCGGGCGGTGGACAGCAGTTCTTCGGCCAGCGCCTGACGGACTTCGTCGGCGAGGGCGCGATACGAGGAGCCTTCGGCGCTGAGCAGGCGGCGCAGGTGGCGGGAGGTCATGTTCAGGCTGGCGGCGATCGCTTCCATGTCCGGCATCCGGCCCGGCGTCAGCAGCAGGCGATCGCGAACCCGGCCGGCAAAACCGGCGCGGCTGCGGCGGCGAGCCAGCAGTTGCCGGCACTGGTCTTCGCAGGATTGGCGCATCAGCTCGTTGGCCTGCGGCAGCGGCTGGTCGAACAGCCAGGCATCGAACTGCAGATGGTTGCGTTCGGCACCCAGGCTCAAGCGGTCGCCAAAGCTGGCCCGCAGCAGCGCTGCCTGCTCTTCGCCGATCGCGAAGCGCAGTTGCACGGCGCGCGGCAGCACGGGCGCGGCGAGCAGTTCGCGGTTCAGGGTCATGGTCGCGGCCATGTCGCGCAACACCACGAACTGAGCCAGTTCCGGCGGCGTGCCTTCTTCGTCGATCACCAGGCTGGCGTAGTCCGGGCTCTCTTCGAGCCAGATGCGGTTGACGCTGTAGGTGAGATCGAGATAGCGCAGGCCGACGTGCACGGCACTGCGCAAGGTGGCGCTGGAAGCCATCGCAAAACCCCAGATGCCCATCGTCGTCAGGTGATAGCGGGCACCTGCCGCGATCGCCAGTTCGACTTCATCGATGCCTTGCTCGCCGAGCAGATGGATCAGGTTGCGGATCACGCGGAATTCCTGCGCGGCTTCGATCTCGCCGCTCGGGTCGTCCAGGTGGCTGAGCGCGATGCCGGCGCCGCGCAGGCATTGCGTCGGGCTCAGGCCGTGTTCGCCTGCCAGCTCGCAGAGCATCCGGGTGCTGGCTACGCCTCGGCGTACGGTCCAGTGGTTCATCGGTTCGGCAGGCTTGATGGCAGGTGCAAGGGCGGATGTCCGAAACTATCACGCAAGCGTCCGCTCGAACCATTCCCTGTCGTGCGGCAGCAGCCTACAGTCCGGCACCGTCGATTCCTGTTTGTTCCGTCAAATGAGTACCAAGATGACCCAACCTGCTGCCTCGCCCGTCCACGTTGCGATCATCGGCACCGGATTCGGCGGCCTCGGCCAGGCCGTGTATTTGCAGAAGGCGGGCATCGAGTCGTTCACGATCTACGAGAAGGGCGAGGACGTGGGCGGCACCTGGCGCGAGAACACCTATCCGGGCGCGGCCTGCGATGTGCCCTCGCATCTGTACTCGTACTCGTTCGAGCCGCATTACCCCTGGGCCTATCGCTACGGCAAGCAGGCGGAAATCCTCGCCTATCTCAAGCACGTGGCCAGCAAATACGGCCTGCGCAGGCACATCCGCTTCGGCAAGGAGATGACAGCGGCGGACTTCGACGAAGCACGCGGCCTCTGGACCCTGCGCTTCGCCGATGGTTCGACCGCCGAAGCGAATGTGCTGGTGTCCTCGGTCGGCCAGTTGCACAAGCCGCAGATTCCGAAGATTCCCGGCGCCGAAAGCTTTCAGGGCCAGACCTTTCATTCGGCGCGCTGGCGGCATGACCTCGACTTCGCCGGCAAGAGAGTCGCGGTGATCGGCACCGGCCCGAGTTCGGTGCAGTTCGTGCCGGCGATCCAGCCGATCGTCGGCCATATGGATGTCTACCAGCGCTCGCCGGGCTGGACGGTGCCGAAGGTCGATCGCAAGTTCAACGCTTTCGAGCGCTTCCTGCTCGACAAGGTACCGGTGCTGCACACGCTCGATCGCAAGCGGATCTTCTGGTGGTTCGAATTCCTCGGCTCCGCACTCCAGCGCCAGTCCCGCTTCAACAAGCCGGCGACGGCGATCTTCCGCAACGCCGCCCGATTCTTGATGAGCTGGCAGGTGAAGGATCCGGCGATGCGCAGGAAACTGACGCCCGACTACGCGATCGGCTGCAAGCGCGTGCTGCTGTCCAACGAATGGCTGCCGGCGCTGACCGCGCCGAACGTCGATCTGGTCATCGACGGCATCCGCGAGATCACCGCGACCGGTGTCGTCGCCAATGACGGCACCCATCGCCAAGTCGACACCATCATCTACGGCACCGGCTTTGAAGCCACCGGCTTCCTGGCGCCGATGCAGATCACCGGCCGTGGCGGTTTGAGCCTCAACGAACGCTGGCAGGGCGGGGCAGAGGCCTACATGGGCATGACCGTCTCCGGCTTCCCGAACCTGTTCATCCTCTATGGCCCGAACACCAACCTCGGTGCCGGTTCGATCATCTACATGCTCGAAGCGCAGGCCAAGTACGTGACCCAGGCGGTGCAGGCGCTCAAGCAGAAAAGCCTGGGCTGGCTCGACGTCAAGCCCGGCATCATCGGCGACTACAACCTGATGCTGCGCCGGCGCAGCAAGGAAGATTCGGTCTACGAGACCGGTTGCCAGAGCTGGTACATCACTGCTGATGGCCGCAACACGGTCAGCTGGGTCGGCTACATGAACGAGTACGCGAAGCAGGTGGCCGAGCTGAAATTGGCCGATTACGAGCTGCAGTCGAAAGTCAGCGAAGCGCGGTCCGTCGAGCCGATCTCGGTCGCGGCCTGAGCCGCGGGCGCGCGGCGATGCGATAGCCGTCTGGCACTGAGCGGGAACGCAGCCGCCTCGATACGGTCGATCAGAGGTCCCTGTCCGGCAAAGGAATGTGCCGTGCCCTCCGCATCGCCCCGTTTGCAAGCGCCATCAGCGGCTGCCCGCGCCGATGTCCTGAACACCGACATCCCCGCCCGGCTCGACCGGCTGAGCTGGTCGCGCTTCCACACCCTGGTCGTGGTCGCGCTGGGCATCACCTGGATTCTCGACGGCCTCGAGGTGACGCTCGCCAGTTCGGTGTCCGGCGCGCTCAAGTCCAGCCCGGCATTGCGGATGACCGACGCGCAGGTGGGTTTGAGCGCCAGTGCCTATGTGCTCGGCGCCGTGCTCGGTGCGCTGCTGTTCGGCTGGCTGGCGGACCGGCTGGGGCGCAAGAAGCTGTTCACGGTCACCTTGCTGGTCTATCTCGTCGCCACCGCCGCCACCGCCTTCTCGCAGAACCTGACGGTCTTCCTGATCTGCCGCTTCTTCACCGGCGCCGGCATCGGCGGCGAATATTCGGCGATCAATTCCGCGATCCAGGAGCTGGTGCCGGCGCGCTATCGCGGACACACCGATCTGGTGATCAATGGCAGCTTCTGGATTGGCGCGGCCCTGGGCGCGGTCGGCGCGGTCGGCCTGCTGCAGCCGGGTTTCCTGCCGCCTGACATGGGCTGGCGCGTCGCCTTCGGCATCGGCGCGGTGCTGGGGCTGATCATCCTGTTTCTGCGCAGCTTCATCCCGGAAAGCCCGCGCTGGCTGATGACCCGCGGCCGCATCGACGAGGCCGAAGCGGTGATCGCGCACATCGAGCGCATGGCGGACGCGCCGCCGATCACCGAGCCGCTGCCGACGGTGAGCCTGCGCATACGCGACACCGGCTTCGGCATCGTGGCGCTGATGCGCAGCCTGATCCGCGACTACCCGCAACGCACCATCGTCGCGCTGGTCCTGATGAGTTCACAGGCGTTCTTCTACAACGCGATCTTCTTCACCTACGCGCTGGTGCTGAGCACGTTCTTCGGCGTGCCGTCCGACCGCATCGGTCTGTACATCCTGCCGTTCGCCGCCGGCAATTTTCTCGGCCCGCTGCTGCTCGGCGGCCTGTTCGATTCGATCGGCCGGCGGCAGATGATCGCTTTCACTTACGCGGCGTCTGGCGTCCTGCTCGCGGTCACCGCCGTGTTGTTCGTCAACGGCGTTCTGAGCGCGATGCAGCAGACGATTGCCTGGTCGGTGGTGTTCTTCTTCGCCTCAGCCGCAGCGAGTTCGGCGTATCTCACCGTCGGCGAAAGTTTCCCGCTCGAAGTACGCGCGCTGGCGATCGCGGTGTTCTACATGCTGGGCACGGCAGTCGGCGGCATCGCCGGACCCTGGCTGTTCGGCAGCCTGATCGGCACCGGTGAACGCAGCGCAATCGCCGCCGGCTACGGCTTCGGCGCGGCACTGATGATCGTCGCCGCTGGTGTCGCCTGGCGCTGGGGTCTGGCGGCGGAACGGCGCTCGCTGGAGGATCTGGCGCCGCCGATGTCCTCGGCGGCCTGAGTCCGGCTCAGCTGCCGCTGGCGGTGGCGCCCGGGCTGGTGCCGGTGGCGCGGCGAAAGGCCCGTGCGAAGTTCGAGGCATCGGTATAGCCCAGCTCGTAGGCGACGGCCGTCACCGAGTGACCTTGCGCGAGGAGCACGCGGGCCTTGTCGACGATGATGTCCGAGGCCAGCGTGCGGAAGCCGGCGCCTTCCGCTTTCAGATGCCGATCCAGCGTGCGCGACGACAGATTCAGCGTATGCGCCAGTTCCTCCAGCGAGGGCAGGCCGTTGCTCGATTCGCGCAGCATCATCCGCACCCAGTCGGCGACCTGGCCGCTGGCGATCACACCTCGGAACGTCGCTTCGCAGCGCGCTTCGGCGGCCTTGAGCGCAGCTGCATCGGCCAGCGACAGCGGCTCGTCGATCAGTGCGATCGGGAAGCGCATGCGGATGCCAGCCATGTCGCCGACACCGAAGCGGCAGCGGGCATTGGTCAGCGTGGCATAGCGCTGCTGGTGCGGCAGATCGAGCGCGAAGTGCAGTTCGTAGCGCGGCATGCGTTCGCCAAGCAGTTCGTGCAGCACCAGATCGACGGCGGTGGCGATGGCATCGGTATGGAACATCAGGCAGGCATGACTCATCGGCAGTGATGGCACCAGCAGCAGGCTGCCGTGCTGGCTGTCGCGGCGGAACTGCAAGCGGAAGGTCGGTGTGGCCAGCGAGAAATAGCGCGACAGCATCTGCATCGCGTAGCCGAGCGTCGGACTGGCGAGCAGACCGTAGCCGAGAATCTGATGCGAGGTCAGGCGCAGGCGCTGACCGAGGTCGAAGCCCCAGTCGATGCGCCCGGTGCTGGCAACGATGCGATTGACCAGGGTGTCGACCTGCGACAGTCGCAACGTCGCTTCGGGATCATCGAGGGCGGCGGGATCGAGGCCGAGGCCATCGATCAGCGGCGCGATCGGCACGCCCTGGGTCTGCAGCAGTTCCAGCAAACGGCCGAAATAGCGTGCCGGCAAGGCACGGTCGATTTGTGGCATCGGGTTTCTCCTCGCGATGGTCTGAGGCTCGATCGGCTTCAGTACCGAGCGCACTGTCGGAAAATGACCGTGTCCTGTCAAGAAATGACCGGCCGCAATGGCGGGTGATCGGCAGACTGCCTCCCATCGCAAACCGCAGTCGCCGGTCTTCCCGACCAGGCGCAAGGCAAGAGGAGGCAGCACATGGCAAGCATCGCGAACCCCGCGCAAGCAACGGCGAACTGGCAGGACGGCAAACGTTACTGGTGGCTCATGAGCCCGGCGCTGCCGGCGCTCGTGCTCGCCGGTCTCGCCGCCGTGCCATTTGCCAACGGTGCGCTGCTGACGACCTTGCTGTGCTGGGTCGGCTTCGTGTTGCTGTACGGCATCGCGCCGGTGCTCGACTGGATGATCGGCACCGATCCGGTCAACGCGCCGGAGTCCGCCGTGGCGGCGCTCGAACAGGACGCCTGGTATCGCAACATCGTGTTTGCCTATGTGCCGGCGCAGTACGCCGTCACTGCCATCGGCGCCTGGGTGGTGATGACCCAGGATCTGGCCTGGTTCCAGATGCTGGGCGTGCTGCTGTCCACCGGCGTCATCAACGGTGTCGGCATCAACACCGCCCATGAACTCGGCCACAAGACCAACAGTCTCGAACGCTGGATGGCCAAGCTCACCCTGGCGCCGGTCGCCTATGGCCACTTCTTCATCGAGCACAACAAGGGTCACCACAAGCATGTGGCGACGCCGCTTGATCCGGCCAGCTCGGCGATGGGCGAGACGCTGTACCAGTTCCTGCCGCGCACTTTCGCGGGCAGCCTGAAGTCGGCCTGGAAGATCGAGGCCGATCGCCTGACGCGTCTTGGCAAGCCGGTGTGGTCGCTGGACAACGAGAACCTGCAGGCCTGGAGCATGACGGTGGTGCTGTTCGCTGCGCTCACGCTCTGGCTGGGCTGGCCGGCGCTGATCTTCCTCGTCGTCCAGGCGGTCTACGGGGCGTCCCTGCTCGAAGTCGTGAACTATCTCGAGCACTACGGTCTGGCCCGTCAGAAGCTGGCCGATGGCCGCTACGAACGCTGCCAGCCGCGCCACTCGTGGAACTCGAACCACGTCGTCACCAACCTGCTGCTCTACCAGCTGCAGCGTCACTCCGATCACCACGCCAATCCGACGCGCCGCTTCCAGGCTCTGCGCCACTTCGAGGACAGCCCGCAACTGCCGTCCGGCTACGCCTCGATGATTCTCGCCGCCTATTTTCCGCTGGTGTTCTTCAAGCTGATGGATCACCGGGTCGCCGCCCACCACGGTTATGACCTGAGCAAGGCCCGCATCGAACCGTCGAAGCGCGAAGCCCTGATGCGCCGCTGGCACCGTCCGGAATCCGCCGCGGCGTCGGTGGAGACCTTGGACGAGGCTGCGGTGATCGACTCAGCCGCCGTAGCCGTTGCCGTCGAAGGTCCGGCTTATGTTTGTCCGAACTGCCGCTATGTCTACGCCGAAACGCGCGGCTGCCCGACGGAGGGCTGGGCGGCCGGGACGACCTGGGCGCAGCTGCCCGAGGACTGGACCTGTCCGCAATGCGCAGTGCGCGAAAAGCCGGATTTCGCGAGGATTGCCTGAGCGATCCGAACTTTGATTGCCGGATCAAGCGGCGATCGTCGATCGTGGGCCGGCCGCATTTGCAGCCGGCCCCCGATTCACTGCACCATACGCTGGCGCACGGCGCATTAATGCAGGGCCTCGCCGTCGAGCAGCAAATGTCCGAAATTGTCACTTCAAAGTTCGTTTGCAACATCCAAACTCAAGACTTCGCAGCGTATATTGGCGCCCGCGGAGCTTGACGGATCAAGCAGTTGACCTCGGTCTGCTCAGCGCGCGATCGGCCGGCAGCATTCGGGAAACTGGATGAGTTGGCGTTGTATTGAACAAGCATTCATTAATCAGATGGTGCCGGCGCTGATCGAGGCGAACGGCACCGGCGGGCTGGCCGGAGTGGGCCAGTCGCATCCAGACACCAGCGGAGCAGCCGATGCATTCAGAAGCACAGGGCAAATTTTCCAAACTGTTTGTCCGTGTCACTGAGCCGATCGTCTTTGGTCATCGCGGCCGCACGCTTGCCGTGCTCGGGCTGGTCACGCTGTTCATGGTCTGGGAAGCGCTGCATCTGAAGATCGATTCCGGCTTCGAGAAGCAGTTGCCGCTCGGCCATCCGTACATTCAGGTGTTCAAGCAGTACGAGAAGGAATTCGGTGGCGCCAACCTGGTGCTGTTCGCGGTCACCGAGAAGAAGGAAAAGGACATCTACAACCCGGCGTTCATGACCACGCTGCGGGCGGCGACCGATTCGGTCACCTTCCTGCCGGGCACCGACCGCGCCCGTGTCAGCTCGATCTATACGCCGGACGTGCGCTACCTCGAAGTCGTCGAAGACGGCTTCGCTGGCGGCAACGTCATCTCGGCCGATTTCACGCCGACGCCGGAGAACCTCGAGAAGGTCAAGGCCAATGTCTCGAAGGCCGGCATCATCGGTCGCCTGGTAGCGAACGATCAGCGCGGCGCGATGATCTTTTCAGAACTGCTGGAACAGGATCCGATCACCGGCAAGACCATCGATTACATCAAGACGGCCGAGCTGATCGAAGAGATCCGCCAGAAGTACCTCAGCCCGAAGATGTACGAACTGAAGCTCAAGGCCGACCGCGAGCCTCTGAAGGCGGGCGAGGTGGTCAAGCGCGTCTACAAGGATCCGCGCGGCCTGCTGTTCCGCTTCAAGACCATCGATGTCGACGCCCAGGCGGCCGACGGCAGCAACCAGTTCTTCTCGATCGCCGGCAGCGGCCTCGAGATCAGCGAGATCGACAATCCGACCTACAACCCGGACATCGATATCGCGATCATCGGCTTCGCGAAAGTGGTCGGCGATGTCGCCGACTCGATCATCGAAGTGGTCGGCTTCTTCGGTCTCACATTGCTGCTGACCTGGTTCCTGCTGACCTTGTACACCGGCTCGGCACTGATCGCGCTCATCCCGCTGTCCTGCGCGGTACTGGCGGTGATCTGGGAACTCGGCCTGCTGCATCTGTTCGGCTACGCGCTCGATCCCTTCGGCATCCTGGTGCCGTTCCTGGTGCTGTCGATCGGTGTTTCGCACGGCATCCAGATCACCAGCTTCTGGCTGTTCGAAGTGGCCGATCATGGCCTGGCCAGCTTCGAAGCCTCGCGCGCCACCTATCGGCGCCTGGTCGTGCCGGGCATCTCGGCCGTGCTGACCAATGTCGTCGGCTTCGGCACCATCCTGCTGGTGCCGATCGGCATCGTTCAGGAAATGGCGGTCAACGCGATGTTCGGTCTGATCGCGATCATCTTCTGCAAGAAGATGCTGCTGCCCTGCCTGTTGTCGTACGCGAAGATCAGCAACCCGGTGGAATTCCGTGCCCATCAGGCGCGTCGCGACCGCTGGTTCGAGCCGGCCTGGAACGCCATTTCCAAGCTGACCCTGAAGCCCTACGCGATCGCGACGATCGTGCTGGCGGTGGGGTTCTATCTTTACTCGGATCACGTCGGCAAGCAGCTGAAGATCGGCGAGCTGCATGAAGGCGTGCCGGAACTGCGGCCGGACTCGCGCTACAACCGCGATTCGAAGGCGGTGGTCGACAACTTCGCGATCGGCGTCGACGTGTTCAAGGTCATCGCCGAATCGAAGGCCGACGGCTGCATCGACCACACCGTGGTCGACAACATCGACCGCTTCGCCTGGCGCATGGAAAACACCCCGGGCGTGCAGTCCACCCTGTCGCTGCCGAAGGTGCAGAAGAAGGTCTTCAACAGCTACGGCGAATCGAACCCGAAGTGGAACGTGCTGCCGCGGGAAAGCGGCGCGCTGGTGATCACCGTGCAGCCGTTCCCGAGCTCCACCGGCCTGCTCAACGAGAACTGCAGCGCGATCCCGGTGTTCATCTTCACGGCCGATCACAAGGCTGAAACGATCGACGGCATCGTCGCCGCGATCGACAAGTTCAATACCGAGCAGCCAGCCGATTCGCCGGTGCAGTTCAAGCTCGCCACCGGCAATGTCGGCGTCATGGCGGCGGTCAACGATGTCGTCGCAGAGACCGAGCCGACCGTGCTGTTCTGGGTCTACGCCGGCATTGCGCTGTGCGTGTTCATCTCGTTCCGCACCGTGTCGAGCGTGATCTGCATCCTGTTCCCGCTGGCGCTGGTGTCGGTGATGTCCTACGCGGTGATGGTCTGGCTGGAGATCGGCATCAAGGTGTCGACCCTGCCGGTGGCGGCGTTCGCGGCCGGTATCGGTGTCGACTACGGCATCTACATCTATTCCGTGCTCGAAGAGTGCGTGAAGAACGGCATGAGTCTGCGCGATGCCTACAAGACCACACTGCACCAGACCGGCAAGGCGGTGGTGTTCACTTCGCTGGCGCTGGCCGGTTCGGTCTGCACCTGGCTGTTCTCGGGCCTGCAATTCCAGGTCGACATGGGTGTGCTGCTGACCATCATGTTCCTGGCCAATGCCGTGGCCGCCGTGCTGCTGCTGCCGGCCTTCGCGTTCTTCCTGCTGAAGCCGGAAAAGATCGCGGCGAAAGCCGCCAAGGAAGCGGCAGCCAAGGCCGCTGCGGCAACGAAGTGATGCTGAGCGCTGCGTCCGTCAGTGCGGCGGTTCAGTAGATGAATGTGTGGCAAGCAGCGGGCGAGGTGCCTGGTCTGCGCCAAGAAGGGTTCACCGGATCGGCCACGGCTTGATCCGGGAGCCGCAACTTAAAAGACGTTCAACGAGCAAGAGAGGTGCGTGAGATGAGGAAGCAACTATGGAATTCTTCGCTGGCCGGGCCGCTGATGGCGACCCTGGTGGCGATGAGCACGCCGGCGTTCGCCAAGGTCGGTGCCGATGAAGCGGCCAAGCTTGGCAAGGAGCTGACCCCGATCGGCGCCGAAAAGGCCGGCAACAAGGAAGGCACGATCCCGGCCTGGACGCCGCAGGCGCAGGTCGCCTACAAGAAAGGCGAATATCCGAGCGATGCGGCGCTGGAAGCCGAGAAGCCGTTGTTCACCATCACTTCTGCAGAAGTCGGCAAGTACGGCGCGCTGTTGACCGAAGGTCACAAGGAGCTGTTCAAGCGCTATCCGCAGACCTACAAGATGATCGTCTATCCGTCCCACCGGAACTTCAATTTCCCGGCCAAGGTGATGGAAGAAACGGTCAAGAACGCGACCCGCGCCGAGCTGGAAGGTGTCGACAACCCGAAGGGCGCGCTGATCGGCTTCCCGTTCCCGATTCCGAAGAGCGGCGCCGAGCCGGTCTGGAACCATAGAGTCAAGTTCCGCGGCGAAACCATTCGCCGCTACAACAACCAGATGATCGTCCAGCAGAACGGCAAGTTCACGCTGACCAAGATCGTCGAGGACGTGAAGTTCTACTACGCGAACATCAACGCCAAGACCGAAATCGAGCTGAAGCCGGGTGCCGACTTCCTGCGCTACATCTCGGAAACGATCTCGCCGCCGCGCGTCGCCGGCACTTTCATCCTGGTGCACGAGAAGGCTGGTTCCGGCTCGGAAGGCCGTTCGGCCTGGCTGTACGCCCCGGCGCTGAAGCGCATCCGCCGCGCGCCGGCAGTCTGCTGCGACAACCCGTACGAAGGCACCGACGGTCACCAGTTCTATGACCAGGTCGACATGTACAACGGCGTGCTCGAGCGCTTCACCTGGAAGCTGGTCGGCAAGAAGGAGATGTACATCCCGTACGACTCCTACCGCATCGCCGGCCCGAAGACCAAGTACGCCGACATCGCCAAACCGAACCACGTCAATCCGGAACTGCCGCGCTACGAGCTACATCGTGTCTGGGTGGTCGAAGCCGACAACAAGCCGGACCAGCGCCACACCTTCAAGAAGCGCGTCATGTACTTCGATGAAGACAGCTGGAACATCGTCGCCATCGACGACTACGACCAGCAGGGCAAGCTCCTGCAGTTCCAGGAAGGCCACCCGATCCAGTATCGCGATGTGCTCGCCGTGACCACGCAGCCGGAAGTGATCTACCACTTCGATTCGGGCCGCTACTTCGTCACTGCGATGAACAACGAAGACAAGCCCTACGACAACACCGTGGTGCTGAAGGATTCCGACTTCGAGGCCGATACGGTCCAGAAGCGCACGTCCAAGTAAGCCGTACGCAGTGATCGGCCGGAGCGTCTGGGGACGCGCCGGCCGATTTTTTGACGATGGACCGGAAGGGACCTCTCGGTCGCAAAACAATACAAGGGAGAGTGGGGATGAAGATCAGCAGCTTGATGGCAAGAATGCTTGTGGGAGCAGTTCTTGCGGTGGCCATGCCGGTGGTTTCGGCGCTCGAGTTCGATGCCAATTTTCTTGATCAGGATTTCAATGCGGTTCTGAATCAGACGATCACGGCTGGCGTCGGCTTCCGTATCGAGGAACGCGATTCGCGTCTGGTCGGCAAGTCCAACATCAATCCCGAAGTCTGCGGCGGCGTTTACCAGAGCTGCCAGGGCCTGCATCGCAGCCAGATCTATCCGTCCCAGCAACTGCGTCGCGCACCCGGTGCCGCGTCACTGAATTTCGATGACGGCAACCTCAATTTCGATCGCGGTGACGTCACCCAGTCACCGATCGTCTGGACCCACGATCTGAAGATCGAGTCCGGAAGCTTCGGCTTCTTCTACCGCGGTCGTGCCGTCTACGATCCGGCGCTGTACCACCTCAAGACCAGCTATCCAAACCGCATCACCGCCCAGAATGCGAGCAGCGTCGGCACCACCGGCAATGGCGCGGCGAATCGCTACTTTCCGCGCACCTACGGTCCGGGCGGCGATTTCAGCGGCTCGCTGAGCGAAGCGGAAGCCCAGCAGATCGGCCTGCGCTACCAGTTCCTCGATACCAACTTCTTCGGCTCGGTACCGTTGCCGGGCGATCGTCAGCTGCAGTTCCGCCTCGGCCGCCAGACCGTGCAGTGGGGCGAGTCGACCGTCGCGATCCTGAACAGCATCAACCAGGCGCAGCCGATCAGCGCCAACAACTTCTTCCGCTACGGCAACGGCCTGCTCGAAGATCTCTATGTGCCGGTCAACATGCTGCGCATGTCGACCACGGTCGTCGACGGCGTCTCGGTGGAAGGCTATTACCAGTTCGAATTCCGCTCGGTGGAAGTGCCGGTGCCGGGCACCCTGCAGTCGTTCGTCGATCTCGGCACACCGAACCAGCGCGACTTCATCAACGCCAGCTTCGGTGGTTCGGCAGATGATCCGGATTGCGTCGCCCGTGGCCGCCAGGACAACCCGCTGACCCTGATCACGCCGACCTGCCTGCGCATCGGCCGCGCCGCCGATCGCCGCGCCAGCGATCAGGGGCAGTTCGGATTCAAGCTCGGCTACTTCGCGGAGGAGATCAACAACGGTACCGACTTCAGTCTGTACTTCATGAACTACCACTCGAAGCTGCCGTACTTCAGCACCTATGCGACCAACGCCAGCTGCGCGCGTCGCGAGGGCAGTGCGATCGGCATCGATGCCCGCAACACCGCGGAGTTCCTGCAGTCCTGTCCGAACCTGCCGCTGACCGCGCTCTCGGCCTCGTCGCAGTTGGGTCTGGACACCATCGCCCTGCTGACCCAGAGCCCGGGAAGTGCGATCGACCTCGGCCTGCTCGATCTCAACTCGCTGCCCGGTTTCGCCAACCTGCTGCTGCCGCGTCCGGGCCTGCAGCAGTCCGATGCCGTGCCGTTCGAGACCGCGCGCTTCCAGTTCGAGTATCCCGAGAACCGCAAGCTGATCGGCTTCAGCTTCAACACCACCTACGGCGATTACTCGTATCAGGGTGAAGTGTCGTATCGCCCGAACCTGCCGCTGCAGGTGGCGACGGTCGATCTCGTGTTCGCTGCCTTCGGCCCGACCTTGACCCGCTGCCACGACGTCAATATCGGCTGCGCCGGCGCCACCAACACCCTGGGCTTCACCGAGAACGGCGGCAACAGCTACCAGCTCTACGACAGCTCCAACTTCGTCGACGCCAGCGGCAACAACCCTTATCCGGACGCGATCAATCTGGTGGTCGGCGCAGCACCGGGCTCGGCGCGTTCGTTCCCGAACTTCATCACCCCGTACCGCGGCGGCATCATCGGCGAGAACGCCCCGAACTCGTACATCCGCGGCTGGATTCCGGGCAAGGTCATGCAGTACGTGTTCGGCGCCACCCGCGTGCTCAGCGGCACCGAGAACTGGATCGGCGCCGACCAGGTGATCATGCTGTACGAAGTCGCCGCCACCCAGGTGCTGAACCTGCCGAAGTTCGATCAGCTGCAGATCGAAGGTCCGGGCGCGGCCTACACCTCGGCCTCGGCCGGTGCCGATGGCTCAGGTGCCGATGGCTCGCGTCTGGCCTGTTCGACCAACCCGAGCTGCACCGTCGGCCCGGATGGTCTGCGCTTCAATCCCTACCAGGCCAAGCGCAACCAGTTCGCCAATGCCTTTGCCGGTGGTTACCGCGTCGTCGCCCGCATCAGCTACGAATCGGTGATGCCGGGCATCAGCGTGCAGCCGTTCGTGATCTTCCAGCACGACGTCTACAACAACTCGCCGGGACCGGGTGCCAACTTCGTCGAAGGCCGCATCCAGGCCAACACCGTGATCGAAATCCGCTACGAGAAGTCGACCTCGTTCTCGATCGCTTACAACATGTACACCCGCGGCGGCGGCAACAACACGATCCGCGACCGCGACAACATCGGTTTCTTCCTGAAGTACCAGTTCTGATCGCAAAGGGTCTGTTGACACTTACTTTGATCGCTGCGGCGGAGGTCGTTTTTGCCCAGTGCAACGAACGAGGAGCGGGCAATGGCCGACCCATTGGCGCGACAAGTAAGGCAGCAATGGGCAAAAACGATCCCGCCCCGAAGGGTTGCGGCCAAAAAGCCGCCGGGACTTCGTTGCGAACCTTGACCATAGGTAGGCTATGGCCTGCGGTTCGCGCCTCGCCCGGCGGCTTTTTGACCTGCAACGCAACGACCAAAGTAAGTGTCAACAGACCCACCCGTTCAAGAACCTCACCGAGCCTGACCGTCATGCGCCATTCGTCCTTCAAACTCGCTGCCCTGATCCTCGGCCTGTCTGCCGTGCCGCTGTCGCTGCTGATCACCACCGAGGCACAGCAGGAGCCGGCCGCCGCAGCGACGGAAGCCGGAGCGGCTGCGGCCCCTGTCGAGTCCACGACCGAAGCCACTGCCGAATCGGGCAGCGAGCCCGCAGCGGCGGAAGCGGTGGCCAAGCCGATCGTGCCGCGCCCTTCCGAGATGGCGGTGCGGGCGGTCAACAATCCACTGCTGCGCGTGGTCAACACCGGCAAGCACTATGTCGCGGTCGGCGTCTACGGCCACATCCTGATCTCGGCCGATGGCGCCAAGTGGAATCAGGTGGCATCGCCGGTCGACGTGATGCTGACCAGCGTCACCTTCGCCGACGAGAACAACGGCTGGGCGGTGGGCCATGACGCAGTGATCCTGCATACCGCTGACGGCGGCGAAACCTGGAAGCAGCAGAACTTCCAGCCCGAGCTGAACAAGCCGCTGTTCGACGTGCTGTTTCTCGATGCCCAGACCGGCTTCGCGGTCGGCGCCTACGGCTTGATGCTGACCACCACCGATGGTGGCAGCAGCTGGGCGCAGGTCGCGGCCAATCCGGTCACCGAGGACGAGCGTCATTTCAACGCGCTGGCCAAGCTCGGTGACGGCAGCCTGATGGTGGTCGGCGAAGCGGGCACCATCGGCGTCAGTGCCGATCGCGGCCTGACCTGGACCAAGCTCACCACGCCGTACGAAAGCTCGCTGTTCTGCGTCATCGCGGCTGGCGAAAAGGGTGCCTTGATCGGCGGCCTGCGCGGCAATTCCTTCTTCAGCGCCGATGTTCGCGCCGGCAGCTGGAAGAAGATGCAGACCAACAGCGACCAGTCGCTGTTCGGCATGGCCGCGCTGCCTGGCGACAAGGTGGCGATGGTCGGCCTCAACGCGACCCTGCTGATCTTCGAGCCCGGCAAGCCGGTGCACTCGGTGCCGATCATCGACAAGCTCGGCAACCGCCAGACGGAGTCGCTGTCCTGGCTGACGATGGCGCCGGATGGCGGCCTGATCGTGGTCGGCGATGCCGGCGTGCAGCGGCTCGATGCAGCGAAGTTCTGATCGCCACGCCGGGCGCAGCATGAGCGCCCGCGTTCAGCGTTCCGCCGGTCTGCCGATGCTGGCATGGCTGATCGCCGGCTGGCTGGCGGCAGGCTCGCAGACGGCGCAAGCCGTCGAGGGAGTGCCTGACAGCCAGCATGCCGAACTGGCCGCTGCCAGCACGGCTCTGGCCGTGGCCCGCGAGCAGCGCTTCCGCCAGCAGGCGGCCGAGACGGGCAGCGACGAAGCCGGCAACACACGCTTCGATCTCGGCATCAGCGCGGTCAATGCCGAGCTTGAAAGCTTGGTGTTGTCGATCGACGAAGTCGCGCTGCAGACCGTCACCATCGCCCCTGAAGATCGCACCGCCTTGCACGCACGCGGTGGCCTGCTGCCGCTGGCGGCGCTGCCTTTGGCTGAAGGCGCGCATCGCCTGAGTGTCGACTGGACTCTGCGTGGCGAACCGCCACGGCGCAGTGAATTCGCCTTCGAGATCGGCGCCGGCAGCAGTGAGCGGGAACTGCGCCTCGCACGCCGCCAGCCGCTGGCAGGGCTGTCGCTGACGCTGATCGAATGGAAAGCCGGCGAGCAGCGGCAAAGCCCGTTCGAGCGCTGGGCTGAAGCGCTGATCGACGAGGCACCGCGCAGCAACGGTTATCAGCCGGGCAATCCGGACGATCCGCGCTGGCGCCGCGCCCGGCATCTGCTGGCGCGCGACCGGCCGTGGCTGGCGGCGATCGCGCTGACGCAGCTTGAAGCTGCGAGCGCGACCGACCCGGCGACCGCTGCGCTGCTCGCCGAAGCCGCTGCTCGTTGCGGGCTGATCGCCACGGCCGATGCGGCGCTGGCGCGCGCGAAGTCTGCGGATCGCAATCTGTACTCGGAAGCGGTGCTGGCCGTGGCGCAGCGCCATCTCGCGGAGGGACAGGCTGAAGCGGCGATGCAGACCCTCGATGTGCTGCCGCTGAAGCTGGTGCCGGCGGTGCGCAATGAAGCGGTGCTGGCCCGGGCACGCGCCCTGTTCGCGCTCGGTCGGGCCGATCGTGCTTCGCAGACGTTGCAATCCGCCGAGGTCGATCCGGTCCGCCTGGCCAGCGCGCCGGTCGACGAGCGCCTGCGCGCCGGGCTGATCCAGTACGACCTCGGTCTGGCGCTGATCGCCAGCGGCGCTGTTGAACGTGGTCGGGCGTTGCTGGATCGCCTCGGCCGCGCCGATGCCAGGGAAACCATCGAACAGGCGCTGCGCGATCGCGCCAATCTGACCCTGGCCAGCGATTTCCTGCGTGCCGGGCAGGGCGCCACCGCACGGCCGATCTTCGAGCGCATTCCGCTCGAAGGCCCGTACTCGAATCTGGCGTTGCTCGGTCTCGGCTGGGCCGCACTCGGGCCGCAGGGCGAGAAGCAGTCGGCCACCGCAAAAGGAGACGACGCGGGCCGCGGTGAAACGCCGAAGTTCATCCTCAAGGCGATGCAGCGCCGGCGCCTGATCGACTGCGAGGACTACAACCGCCGCGCCTTGGCACCGACCGAACTCTGCCAGCGCCTGCCACCGTTCGAGCAGGCCGAAGTGCCGAACGATCTGGCCGGCCTTGCTGCCGAAGCCTTGATCGTCTGGCAGGAACTGGCCTTGCGCGATCCCCGCGATCCGGCCGTTCGCGAAGCCTGGGTTGCCGCTGGCCGAGCCGCCGCACGTGCCGGCCGGCGCAAGGAAGCGGGCGAGCATTACGACGCCGCGGTCGCGAAACTCGAAGCGGCTCTGAGCAGCAATGCTGCCGCCGCAGCGAGCTCGGCCAGCACGGTGATGCTGGCCGCGCTTGAACCTGGGCAGGCCTTGCCGGCAGAGACCGTTGCCGGCTTCGAAGTCGCGCAGGGACTCGACGCTGCGCCGACGTCTGCGGCGCTGCATCGCTTGCTCGCCGAGATTGCCGAGCTGCGCTGGCTGACCGAATCATCGATCGCGACGGGAGATGACGGCGAGGCTCTGGCTGCGTTATCCGCTCGTCAGCAAGCCTTGCTGCCGTCACTGGCGACCGCGACGCTCGCTGCTGAGCGCCGCCAGTTGCTGGCCTGGCTTGCGGCGGGTCGGGCAGGGATTGCGGCGGTCACTGATCCGGCGCTTGAGCATCTGGAAGCCAAGTAGCCCTCTCAAATTCCGTCATTCCCGCCTGCGCAGGAATGACATCTGTTTGCGGCCCTCAACGGTCCGCGCAATAACCCCAATCACGCGCGCTGTTCGGCTCGATCGTGCGGTTCCAGTCGAGGCCGCTGGCCTTGAGCTTGTTGCCGGTCTGCGACCAGACCACGTTCCAGGCTTGATTGGCGCGGCCTTCGATGGTCAGCGTCACGTCCCAGACCACGGTGCTGGTGCCGACGTTGCGGACGGTGACGTTCGAGCAGTAGCCAGTCGCCCACTCGCTGGAGCGCATTTCGCTGACGGTGATCGTCGGGGCGCTGCCACCCGTTGAACCACCCGTGGTCGAGCCGCCCCCGGTAGTACCGCCGGTGCTGCCACCCGTGGTTCCGCCGCTGGTGGTTCCGCCGGAAGTGCCGCCACCGGTGCCGGTTCCACCCGTCGTGCCGCCGGTGCTGCTGCCTGTCGTGGTGCCGCTGGCAGTCCCCGTCCAGAGGCGCCGCAGCAGCGCCATCTTGTCGGTGCGCACGGTGGTCCAGTCATCGCGGAGGATGCCGCCGGTGTCGCTGCTGTTCGGGTTCCAGCTCCAGTAGAAGCCGCTGTTGATGCGCTTGCCGATCAGATAATCGACCAGCGCGTTCTGCCAAGTGCGATCGCGGCTGTCGCCTTCGCCGTACTTGCCGCCGAACTCGCCGAGCACCACCGGCGCGTTCGGAATCGCGAAGCCCCACAGGCCGTCCCAGATCGCCGGCATGTTGGACGGGAAGTTCTTGGCCTTGTGGTACGGCTGGACGAACACATCCGGCCCGTAGGTATGCGGCGACAGCACCAGACGATTGGCCGGCACCGGCGACGGCGTGCAGGCCAGCGGCGCCAGGTTCTCGCCCCAGAATGCGGCCTGCCCACTGCTGCACTGGCTGGAGGCGCCGATGCCTTCGACGAAGATCAGCCAGTTCGGCGCGACGCCGAGCACCTGGCTGGCGGCGCGGCCGGCGGCCAGATTCCAGTCGGTGGCGTTGTTGCGCGAGCCCCAGGTGGCGCTGCCGTGCGGCTCGTTCTTGAGATCGATGCCGATCACCCGCGGCGCCTTCTTGTAGCGGTTGGCGACGAAGCGCAGATCCGACAGCCACTGCGCCTCGCTGTAGTTCGACGTGTACCAGAGCTCGGCAATGCTGTTGCAGTCGGCCCGGTGATGGTCGAGCAGGATGTACATGCCCTGGCGGTTCAGCTCGGTGATCACCGCATCGAGCACCGCCAGCGAGTTCTTGCCGGCGAGATCCGGGTTCAGGCTGTAGTCGATGCTGCTGGTCGCCACGCCGCGCAGGGTGGCCGGGCAGAACGGCAGGCGCACGGCGTTGAAGCCCTGATCCTTCATCTGCTGGATCATCTGCTTCCAGTTCCGCGCCCACAGGCCGTGAACCGTGTAATTGGTGGTTTCGAAGCCGAACCAGTTGACGCCTTTCAGCTGCACCACAGCGCCGCTGTCGTTGTAGATCGTGCGACCGTTCACCGAGTACGCAACGGCATCCTGCTGCACGATCATGAGCGCGGCCATCAGTACCGCGGCCCAGATTTTCTTCATTGCCATCGGTGTTGCGCTCGGTGGTGCCGCGGTTCGATGAACCGCGTAGCGGCGCAACTATTGTGCCCTGCAGCATCCCGCCGACAAATGGTCGTTAGTTACCGCGCAATGCCTGTTCGATGAAGCGTTTCGGCACTCGCGTCTTCGGCACCTGATTGAGAAACCAGCGCTGCACGTTGGTATCGATGCCGATGCCGTGCATGTAGTTGTAGAGCGCCTTGTTCAGGCTGATGCCGAGCGCATCGTGATCGACGCCGGTGGGGTCGATGAAGCCGATGTCGTTCTTCGCGAAGCCGCCCGCCGCCTGCGGCACCAGCTGCACGCCGTACTCCGCAGGGTTGAGGCCGACCGGCGAATGCACCGTGCAGGTGAAGCGGTGGAAGTAGCCGGACTGCAGACAGCCTTCCTCGAACAACTGGCGCACGTACTCGAGCGCGTCGACGGTGTCCTGCACGGTCTGGGTCGGGAAGCCGTACATCAGATAGGCGTGGACTAGCACGCCGGCTTCGCTGAACGCCTGCGTGACCCGCGCGACCTGGGCCACCGAAACGCCCTTCTTCATCAGATCCAGCAGCCGGTCGGACGCCACTTCCAGGCCGCCGGAAATGGCGATGCAGCCGCTGTCTGCCAGCAGCTGGCACAAGTCCGGGTTGAAGGATTTCTCGAAGCGGATGTTGCCCCACCAGGAAATGGAGACCTTGCGCCGGAGCAGTTCCAGCGCCAGCGCTTTCAGCACTTTCGGCGGCGCCGCTTCGTCGACGAAATGGAAGCCGGTCTGGCCGGTCTCGGCGATGATCGCTTCGATGCGATCGACCAAGGTCGTCGCGCTCGCCGCGTCATAGCGGGAAATGTAGTCGAGGCTAATGTCGCAGAAGCTGCACTTCTTCCAGTAGCAACCATGCGCAATCGTCAGCTTGTTCCAGCGCCCGTCCGACCACAGCCGGTGCATCGGGTTGAGCATATCGAGCAGCGACAGGTACTGGGCGATCGGCAGCCCGTCCCAGGTTGGCGTGCCGACCTCGTTGAACGGGATGTCAGCCTCCGCCGCGCCATTGAGATAGCGCACGGTGCCGGCTTCATCGCGCACGAAGGCGCGGCACAGCTGCTCGCGCGGACGCTGACCAGCCAGATGGTCGAGCAGCGCCAGCAGCGGCCGCTCGCCGGCATCGAGCGTGACGTAATCGAAGTAGTCGAACACCCGCGGCTCGGCCAGCTCGCGCAGCTCGGTGTTGACATAACCGCCACCGAGCCCGATGACGATGCTCGGGTCGTGCGCCTTGATCGTCTGCGCAATCCGGAATGCCGCGTACACCGCACCGGGAAACGGCACCGAGATCAGCACCACGGTCGGCGCGTGCTCGGCGAGCGCGGCCAGGGTCAGCTCGTGCAGCAGCGCGTCGACCAAGTTCAGCGGCGCGGCCAGCGCATCGGCCAGCAGATCGAAACTCGGCTGGCTGGCCGCCAGCTTCTCGGCATAGCGGACGAACTCGAAGCGCGGATCGATGGCATCACGCAGCACATCGGCGAGATCGTTCAGGTACAGCGTGGCCAGATGCCGCGCCCGATCGTTGATGCCCAGCGCCCCGAACGCCCAGGCCAGCGGATCGCCGCCGTCGTCGTCGACATAGACATCGAGCGAAACAAAGCGCGGGCCTTCCGGCAAAAAGCGGCGAGTGACGATGCGGCTGGCGAGCGTCGCATCGCGGCCCTGCAGGAAAGCGATCACCGGCGCGATGGTCGCCGCGTAGCGCTCGTACTGCACGACGAAGGATTCGACCGGCGCCGTGCGGATCAAGGTCGGCTGCGCCTTGATCGCCTCGTGAATCGCGGCAAGGCCGGACTGACTCAGCAGCCGCAGCACCAGCTTCAGCGCCAGATCATCCTGGCGCGCATCGACGCCATGCAGGCGCAGGAAGCCGGTGAGATAAGCCGTCGACGGGTAGGGCGTGTTCAGCTGCGTCATCGGCGGAATCAGCGACAGCACGCGGGTTGCGTTCATCGATGCTTCCTGCAGCCGGGACGCAGCTTGGGTCATTCAGGCCGGGCCTTGGTCGAGCAGCGCGGCAACCGCCGGCTCCATCGCCAGCAAGCCATGGGCGCGGCCGATCGCCAGTGCATCGTCGGCAGTTGCGCCTTGCAGCCAGGCCGCCCGCAGCGCGAACAGCGCGCCGACGCGGTTGTTGCTCGCGCAATGAACCACAGTGTTGCCGCCGCCGGTCTCGGCCAGCAGCTTGTCGAAAGCCTTGACGTTGGCCAGGGTCAGCTCGTGCGGGCCGGCAATCGGCAGATTCGCGTAGGCCATGCCGCAGCTGGCCGCAGTCTCGGCTTCGTCGAACTCGCCCTGCTCGGCACGCGGCCGCAGGTTGATGACGTGCTTCACACCGGCGTCCTTCAGTGCTGCGAACTGCTCGGGTGCCACGGCGCCCGAAGTCCACAGGTTCTCGGTCGGGTGCTTCTCGTTCAGCAGGTTCAGGTCGGTCATGATCGGGTCGAGTCGGTAGCGAATGGGAGCGAAAGTGTAAGCGCTGGCGCTTCCGCAGCGCGGCCCGTGGCCGCCGAACCCGCGGCGATCACCGGCACCGGCGGCCGCGGGCCGCCCTACGGGTGCCATGTTCGCCCTCGCAGACTCGGCAAGCTCGAACCGCTACGCTCCCCGCATCTCAGCCGACCGGATGCCCGCCGTGGATTTCAGCCTTGCCCCCGAACTCGAAGCGCTTAAAGAAAAGGTGCGTGACTTCATCGCCGACGAAGTCATTGCCTACGAGACCGATGAGCGAGTCACCCATCACGGCCCCACCGATGGCCTGCGCGACGAACTGGTCATCAAAGCCCGCCGCGCCGGTCTGCTGACGCCGCACGCCTCGCGCGAACTCGGCGGCCTGGGTTTGAGCCACGTCGAGAAAGCCATCGTCTTCGAGGAAGCCGGCTACTCCACGCTCGGCCCGATCGCGATGAACATCGCCGCACCGGATGAAGGCAACATCCACCTGATGGAAGTGGTCGCCACCGAGTCGCAGAAGGCGCGCTGGCTGGAGCCCCTGGTGGCCGGCCACACCCGTTCCTGCTTCTGCATGACCGAGCCCGCGCCCGGCGCCGGTGCCGATCCCTCGATGCTGAAAACCACCGCCGTGCGCGATGGCGATCACTACGTCGTCAACGGCACCAAGTGGTTCATCACCGGCGCTCACGGCTCCGCGTTCGCCATCATCATGGCGCGCATGGAAGACGGCAGCGCCACCATGCTGCTCAGCGACATGAACCGCGACGGCATCATTCTCGAGCGCCAGATGGACGCGCTCGATCGCTGCTTCACCGGCGGCCACGCCGTGGTCCGTTTCGAGAACCTGCGGATTCCGGTTGAAGACGTGCTCGGCGAAGTCGGCCAGGGCTTCCGCTACGCACAGGTGCGCCTGGCGCCGGCCAGACTCACGCACTGCATGCGCTGGCTCGGCCAGGCTCGCCGCGCCCATGACATTGCCAGCCAATACGCCCGCGAACGTCAGGCCTTCGGCAAATCACTGGGCAGCCACGAAGGTGTGGGCTTCATGCTCGCCGACAACGAAATGGACCTGCACATCAGCCGCCTGAGCATCGCCCACTGCGCCTGGGTGCTCGACCAGGGCCATGCCGGCAAGGCCGAATCCAGCCGCACCAAGGTCATCGTCTCCGAAGCCATCTGGCGAGTCATCGACCGCAGCGCCCAGATCCTCGGCGGCAAGGGCGTGACCGGCGAAACCATCGTCTCCCGCATCTTCGCCGACGCTCGTGGTTTCAGGATCTACGACGGCCCTAGCGAGGTGCATCGCTGGAGTCTGGCGCGGGGGATTTTGAAGGGGAGGGAGTGAGGGGGGCTCTGCCGCGTCCCAACGTGAACCGGGTCGTTTGCGAAGCTGATGCAGCTTTGGTTTAGGCTTTGTTGCCGACGGGTGGCGGCGGTTTTGACTCAAGAACGGATTAAGGGACTCGGTGGGCAGTCTCCTAATTCGGTGTCATTTCCTTATTTGGCGTTGGAGTCGAAAGAAACTATGTTGAAAGTGTATTGCGAGCGCGGAGCATATCGACAAGAACTCAGTGTCCTTGAGAGATCAGGTCAGATAGAAATTGTTCATTACCCCTACGAAGGACAGAACAAAAAAATCAGAACGCGGGCAACGCCATCGGTGGTAACAATGGATTCAACTTACGTAACGTTTGATGACACAACTCCCATTGGGGAAATGTCGGCGTCAGACAAACTCCCTGAGATACTAAGCATCATCGGTGCAGCGAATGAATTTGATGCGCGCCACCTAGACAGCGCCTACAAGTCAGGCTGCGATTGCTTCCTGACACCGGACAAGAAGGACATTTCAAGCAAAAGCGAGAATCTAGAGAAGCTTCTGACGCTGAGGGTCTTCCATGCAACACACAACTGGCAGGAGTTTGTTGCTTATGTGCAAGAACGCGCCCAACCAGCGCTTAAAGCCGAGGGACCCGCCTCCGGCGGGTCGATGGCTTGAGCCTGGCGGCTAGATTCTAGTGACGAACAAGGCCTTGATCTACGTTGCACTCACTGCAAGCGGAACAATCTCCGTTGGCATCGCTTTCTTCTACGCTTTCCTTGCACTAAGACGCCCGTCCCTCTTCTTGGATATCGCCACTGGCCCACGTCCAACGCATGTATTACATAAGATCTTGAAGCCCCTCGCCGTTGCCGGGGCGTGGACCGTCGGGGTTGGGCATTCCTATTTGCTACTTCATTTCCTGCCGCCAGATGCAAGGGTTGGTGTCTCTTGCGCCTATGCGTTGGCATTCACCATAGCCGTCATCGCCTATACCGTTGCAATCGCATACGGAAGAGTTCAAGCGGAGTGGGAGTCTGCGCATCTCAAAGCGTGTCGGCGCCAGATTAGGTCCCTTGGTCATGAGCCGGCGCGGCCAAATAGTACAACTCCGCATCACGCTGAGGCACCAAGTGACTAAGGGTCGTAGAGCGGGAAAGCCAAAGGCGCATCCTGCATTCCGAGGCGCGCCGACGGCTCCACATGGCGGGATGCGCGGCCATACAGCCGGCCGCTTTCCCGCCCTTTTACGGTTTACATTTCGTTTGTGCTGAGGAGATTCCAATGTACATCCCGCCCGGCTTCAACACAGTCACGCCGTACTTCTTCGTCCAGAACGCGGAAACCTTCATCAGCTTCCTGATCAACGGCCTCGGCGGCGCAGAAACCTGCCGGACGATGCGGCCGGATGGGCTCGTCGCCAATGTTCAGGTGATGCTGGGTACGTCGACGGTGATGGTCAGCGAAGCCTCGAAAGGCTATCCGGCCATGAGTGGTGCGTACTACCTGTACGTCGAGAACGCGGACGCTTCGATGGCGCGGGCGATCGAGCAGGGTGCGGTGCTGGAGATGGCGGTGCAGAACATGCCGTATGGCGATAGGCAGGGTGGCGTCCGGGATGCGCACGGCAATATCTGGTGGATTTCCGAGCGGATCGTCCACGAGCCTTATGCGGCCTGAGTCGACGATGAATGCGCTCCCGGGATCAGTCGCGGCTCTCTGGCGGTTGCTGTCGCTGCGGCTTAACTTCGCGTTGAACGGCTTGTAGTAGATACGTCAGAGACGTATAGTTCGCCATGTTCACCGTTATCGAGACCCCTACGTTCTCGCGTCTCTGTGCCGACTACTGGACAGAGGAAGAGCGTGGTGCCTTTGCGGCATGGATTGCCGCCCACGCGGAAGCGGGCGACGTCATTCCCGGTGCCGGTGGCTGCAGAAAGCTGCGTTGGTCCCGAGCGGGTATAGGCAAGCGTGGCGGCGTGCGTGTCATCCACTACAACCAGCTCGCGGATGGGCGCATCTACTTGCTGCTCATTTATGCCAAGGGCGTGCAGGACAACATCGCGCCTCAGGTACTACTCAAGATCAAGGAGGCCCTCAATGCCCATGACTGAAAAGAAGTTGAAGGCGCGGGATGCCAAGCGAGATCTCGGTGCCGAGTTGTTGGCGTCCGTGCTGGAAATGAAGGCAGAGAAGAAGGGGCGCGTGCACGAGATCGCCCTTTCGGAGGTCACCCAGGCCCGGGCCAAGTCAGGTCTGTCCCAGTCGCAGTTCGCTCAGGTGCTTGGCGTCTCGCCTCGTACGCTCCAGGAGTGGGAGCAAGGTCGACGCAAGCCCTCGGGTGCTGCCCAGTCGTTGCTGGCCATTGCGGCCAAGCGGCCAGAAGTGATTCGTGAAGTCTTCCAGTCTTAGTGTTACGTCGTCCGAATCGCCGATGAATGCCGCCCAGGCAGTCGCGCCGAAGACGCAGCAAGGCGGGACGCGCCAACGGCGGTCCCGCCTTGTTTCAAGCTTCGATCAGAACTGGAAGCGGACGCCGCCGCGCACCGAGCTGTAGTCGGACTCGCTGAAGTCGTCCTGCAGGTTGGTGTAGCGGTATTCGCCGAACAGGCTGGTTTCGCGGGTGATCTTGTAGCTCAGGCCAACGAGCAGGTCGACGCCGTCGGCGCGGGCGCTGTCGTTGTTGTTGTTCTCCGGCTCCAGGCTGATGTAGCCGAGGCGGCCGTAGATCTGGGCGCGGCGCGACGGATTGAATTCGATCAGGCCGCCGACGTCGTAGCCCGTGGCCTTGCCGTTGGTGGTGTCGCCCAGGTAGGTGGTATCGACCTGCTGGTTGACGTAGTGGGCGTAGCCGCCCAGCTTGAATTCCGGCGCGATCGGCATCAGCAGGCCGCCGCCGAGGCGGAATTCGTCGAGCTTGTATTTCACCTTGTCGCCGGCGAACTGGTCATCGGCATTGGCGTAGGTGTATTCGCCGCCGAGGAACAGGCCATGGCCGAAGAAGATCTTGCCGCGCACGCCGAGGTCGTAGCCATCCGGATTGGTGGAGTCGAAGCCGTCGTCGATGGTCTGGAAGTTGGCGCCAGCGAAGGCGGAGACATCGACCGTCGGGTTGCCGTAGCCATCGTCGTTGTTGCCGCGACCATGTCCGCGGCCGTCCGCGTAGGTCGACAACGGGGCGATGACGACTGCCATCGAGATCAACACTTTGTTCAGGTTCTTGGACATGGTCATGGTCGCTGCGCGGGGTCCTGTGATGGCCCGGATTGGGCCGTTGCGTGCCGGGTCGCTGCACGCCCCCTGGATTGGGAGCTGCTGCGTCATCGAGCGACGCAAGATTGGCCGTTCGAAGCTGAGCGCTTCCTGAACGGCTCCATCACTTTCTACACGAAGTACCGGCAGGGCCGTGTCGACCCTGCCGTCTGCTTTCAATTCTTCGGCGGATTGATCCGGATCGTGTATTCGCCAACCGTGGTGTTCTTGACCTTCGGCATCGCGAACATGCCGGCACCCTTGGGCAGCGGTTCGGACACGGTCTGGATCAGGGTGAGGACGGCGGGCGTGCCGTCCGGAATCTCGGCGCCAGAGGTGGACGTGGAGACGATGGCGCTCCAGCTGCCGCTGCCTCGGACTTCTTCGCGCAGCACCAGGCTGGCGTTTGTATGCACGCCGCAGGCGCCGAGCCAGCCGATCTCGTAGCTCAGCGTGGCGTCTTTCGGCGCCTTGTATTCGATCTTGATCGGCTGCTGATCCTTGATCACCTCGCCAGCCTTGAACGGCACGCTGACGCCGGGCGCGCTGAAGAACACGTCATGCACACGCAGGTATTCGGCCATGCTGTCCGGCGGAATCAGCTTGCAGCGGGCGTTGGAGACATCAGGCTTGATGATCGGCGCAGCCATGCTGGCTAGCGGCGAGGCGAGCAGGCCGAGGCCGAGCGTGGTGGTGGCGAGGATGCGCAGGCTTTGCGTGGCGTGGATCGACATCGGCATGACTCCGGTGGGTGGTCTTGTCTGGATAGACGCGAAGCGGCGCGCGATCACGACAGGCGGACGATTCAGCGCCGATACGGTGCGTCGTCGTAGCCGAGGTAGGGCGCTTGATCCCAGAGTTGAATCGGGGCCGGTGCAGACCGCTGCCGCAGCGGCAGGCCCGGATAGCCATCGGCACAGCGAACGGTGCTGCGGAAGCTGCCGCCATCGAGGCTGCCCGCCGTGCGGCCGCCACCGCGAAGGCCGGGGCCATCGTTCCAGCCGCAGGGTCCTTGATCGAAGCCGTAGCGGTTTCCGTAGCGGCTGTAGTCGCCAGCATTGCCAGCACCGTAATCGGCATCGAGGCCGAGCTTGCTGCCAGCGCCGGTCATTGCGCGCGGATCGGCGCCGTCCGGCAGGCGGCCGTTCCATCCCGGGGTATCGGCCGCCTGTTCGGTCGAGCCCTGAAAGCTGCGGCGCGGTGATTCGGCCTGAACCAGGCCGGCAAGGCTAAGTCCGAGCAGGGCAGCGCCGACTGGCAATAGACCGCGCACGGTCTACTCCTCGAACCATTCCGGCGAGCGGCTCGCCAGTTCCTTCACCGAAGCTTCGATCAGCGCGCGCACTGCCTTGTCGACGCTTTCATTGCTGCTGACCGAGGCGCCGCCGTCCGGCGTCAGATCGCCGAGCGATTTGCCGGTGGTCTTCGACATCACCGTGTCCACCGCTGAGCCGATGCCGGCAATGCTGAAGCCGCCGGATGACAGCTTCTTGGTGACGTTGACGGCATCGAGCACGTCGCCATTACCGGCATCGAGCACCCGCACGTCCATGCCGATGCTGCCCTTGCTCTTGTTGCCGCCCAGCGTCACGCCGGCCACGGTCAGTGCGCCGTCGCTGCCGCCGCCATCGGCATTGGCTTCCGAGATCACCGCTTCGAAGATCAGCTGCGCGCCTCGCAACTGCTGGCTGGCGACGTTGCCGGTCGACGCGCCACTCGAATTCAACTGATGCTCCTGCGACACGCCGCCGGCGAGGTTGCTGCGCTCCACTACTCTGAAGCGCCGGCTCTTGACCAGCGCCGTGGTGAACATGTCGGTGGCGGCGCGCACATTGAGTTCGCTGACCGCGCTGCGCACTTCGTAAACGGTGACCGACACCTTGCGCTTGACCTTCGGCACGCCCACCGATTCCAGCTCCTTCGAGTTCTCGGTGTCGTCGACCACCGCCTTGCTGGCGGCGTAGCTGGGCAGAGGCAGCGTGCTGGCGCCGATCGATGCGATCAGCAGGAAAGCGGAAAGCGGTTTACGAAACATGACGGGCTCCTGTGTTGCGAATGTGTGTTGCAAATGGGGAGATCAGTACGGCGTTGGCGTTGGCGCTGGCGTTTCGGTGTTCGGCTGTGGCCAGCCGTTGCTGCCATTGGCACCGCCGCCGAACGCCGAGGGGTCGACGTTGTTCTTCGGCGGTTTGGTGAAGGTCTTGCCGCTGCTGTACGGATTCGTGGTGCCGGCGCCTTGTGTCTGGCCACGGCCGGCGAAGCTGCCGCCCTGGATGCCGCCGGCCTGCCCGCTGCCATAGCCCTGGCTGCTGCCGTAACCGCTGGCGCCATAGCCGTTCGACGGTGCCGTCGACTGACCGCTCCAGCCGCGCGGCGCGGTTTGCGGCGCGGGCTGCTGAGGCTGCGCGTAGGGATCATTCGAGTAGGTGCCGGGCGGGTCGTAGCCGGGCGCGGCATTGGGGTAGGCGGTGCTGAATTCCTCGCCGCTCGGCGTGTCTGCCGCTTGCACAGCCTGGGCCGCGCTTCCGGCCAGCAGCAGTGCGAGCGCAAGGTAATGGTGGAAGCGCAGGTTCATGGGGGGCTCTCGGCAGGCGGGTTCGATGAGGTTCGAACCCTTCTGCTTGAACAGACGCGGTGGCGGCGAAAATCACGACACGCCCTACGGCGCCAGACACTGGCGCACCCGCCCTTCGGCCTGCGCCTGCTGGCAGGCAACGAAGCTGGGGCGATCCGGGCACTGGACGATGCCGCGCTGCGGTGTCGGCGCACAGGTCCGTGGCGGCTGGGCCGCGATCGGCGGCGGCAGATTCTGTGGCAACCGCTGTGTGAAGCCCTGCGGCGCGGGTGCCGGGACAGGGACTGGCATCGGCGCTGGCACCGGCACCGGCACCGGCATCGGCATCGGGGCAGACGCCGGAACTTCGGCATCGCGACGTCCCGGGATGCGGATCGGCGGCGGACGGCGGCCCTCGCGCTCGGGTGTCGCGCCCGGTGTCGCGACTGGTGGCGGCAGCGTCTGCGGAAGGTTCCGCGGGATCTGTGTCGACACGCTTCCGCCATCGATCGGCTGCGTCAGCAGCACACGATAGGGATTACGCGAAATCCCGCCATGAATGTTGGCGTTGTTCTGCCGTTCCAGCCGGGTCAGCATCGCGGCATTGCCGACGCCGTTGGCGCCCTTGAAGCTGTAGCCCCTCGCGTCCTCACCCGGTGAGCGATAGGCGACGATATTGCGCGAGGCTTTCAGCAGTACGTCGACCTGCTGATCGCAGTCCTGCTGAATGTCGCGGTAAGCCTGCAGGACGCTCGGGTTGTGGTAATCCGCATCGAGCACGTGCGGATATTTTTCGGAATAAGCGTCTTTCCGGTACTCGCAGTCGGCCATCGCCTGCTGCACGGCGGCGACGCACTGCTCCTTGTTCTTCGGTCCGCACTTCAGTTCCGGGTGCAGGCTTTCGTGGATGCTGGCGTTGATCGCCGCCAGCTGCGCCTGCTGCTTGCGATAGGCGGCGATGTCCGCCGCGACCCGGGCCTGCGCCTGCGCACGCGCGGTGCCGGTGAGATCCGGATACGCGGCTTCGGCCATCTGCACCGCTTTCGCGGCCTGGGCACGTGCCTGGGCACCGGCCTGGAAGGGATCCATCGGCGCCAGCGTGTCGCCGGCCACCTGCGGCCACAGCTTGGTCGCGCGGTCGCCGATCGAATCGAACGGGAACTGCGCGCCTTCGCGGTGATCGAGGCTGTAGATGCTGGGCGTCATGCCGCCGGTGTCGGTGCCGTAGAGCACGTACGAAGCCCTCTTCAGCGGCGCCTTGGCGAGGGTTGCCGGCACGTCGGCGGGCAGGTTCAGCGTCAGGTTCTGTTCGTTCCAGGCTGCGGCGGCTTCGGCCCGGCTGCGAACGGCCTCGACCACGGCGTACTCGAAAAGCCGCTGCCGCACGCGCTGCTTGAAGCCGTTGTTGGCGAACATCGTGTCGCTGGTCGTGGTGCCGTCGATCATGTCGTCGCAGGCGCGCCTGGCCTTGTCGGGCGACATCGTGTGGCTGTCGAAGTAGGCGCGGCAGCCTTCACGCGAGCCTTCGATATTGGACCACTGGCCCGGCTGCGGATTGGGAGAGTAGAAGCCGTCGTTCTTCCGTACCCAGTCGCGGAACGTCGACAGGTAGCCGGCGACGTTCGATACCTCGTAGCCGTAGTTGATCGCGAAATAGACGTCCGGCGGCATGTGCTTGTGCTGGCCAGACAGATAGTCACCGAGGTTGGAAATGCCATCGATGACCGCGTCGCCCGGGTTCTTCAGCACGCCGAGCGCGCCCTTGACGATGTTCTTCGCCGCATCCCACACCGGCCCGCCGCAGGCATTGCCGATGTTGTCGATCGAGCTGACCACCTGCTTGACGGTATCGACCGACAGGCCGGCATCGGTCAGCCCGCAGCCGCAGGACAGCGCACCGGTCACGAAGCTCACGCCGGGCAGGTTGCGCATCGCCGAGCCCTGCAATTCGCCCTTGGCGACCAGGAACAGCTGCTGCTTGGCCGGCGCCGGCAGGATCGGGATCAGGCTCAGGCCGTTGGCGATCGGCGCCGCGACGGTGTCGTAGATCGCGCCTTCGCAGGCCGGCTGGTGCGTCGGCAGCACGCCGGCATTGGCGACGCCGATGACCACGCCCATGCCGACCACATGCGGCGTCGACGTGAAGTTGGCGACGCACTGCGCGCCGGTCGGGCTGGCAACGAAGGCCAGCGCCTTGGCGCCGACCGTGGCCTGCAGATAGAAGCCCTTGCCGACGCTGGACGCGCAATCCCAGGCGTCATCGAAGACCGTGGCCCGGGCGGCCGGCGCCATCAGCAGCAGGGCCAGCAGGAAGGCCATCAGGAAGGTAGGAGCCGCGAACAGGCGGCGGTACAGCACTGGCAGGCCGGACATGCAATTCCCCGTGTCGATGAACGTTCACTGGGATAGACGCGCTGGCCCGGCCAATCACGACAGCGGCGTCCGGCTCGAGCCGGACTCAGGGCTGCTTCTGCGCGGCTCGCAGACGGACCAGCACGCTCTGCTCGGGATCGACTTCGGCGGACAAGGTATTGATCGCCGCCTGCAGACGCCGGCTTCCGGCGTCGTCCGCACCCGCGGCCCGTTCGGCGATACCGAGCAGGCCGTTGGCCATCGCCGCTTCCGGATGGCCAACGCCCTCATGGCGCTCGAACAGTTCCACCGCGGCCTTCAGTTCCTCACGCGCGGCTGCTGCCCGCGCTGGTTGCAGCAGCAGGATCTGACCGAGCATCAGATGGCCACGCGCCAGTTCCAGCGGCGTGTCGGCGGTGATCCTGGCCAGTGCCTGACGGGCCACGGTTTCGGCGGCGGCCTGGATGCTGGCGTCGACGGGCCGGTTGCTGGCGGCGATCAGTGCCTGCTGCAGCTCGGTGATCCGCACGGCGACGCTGCCATCGCCGTACTTGCGACGCAGGATTGCCAGCGCTTCGTCGATCATCACCGCCGCTTCCGGGCCGCGGCCGGTCTCCGCATACAGCAGCGCCAGATTGCGCAGGCTCAGGCCGAGATAGGGGTGGTCGGCCGCTTCCTTGCGGCGGATCGCCACCGCTTCGCCGAGCAGGCGCTCGGCTTCCGCGTAATGGCCGAGCCGGCGCAGGATCGCGCCGAGGTTGTGCGGCAGGCTGGAGTAGCGCAGCGCCTTCGGCTCACCGGCCGCCAGCGCCGCTTCGTAGCCGATGCGATGGATCGCCTCGGCTTCGCGCCAGGCGCCGGCGCGGTCCAGCGACACGCCGAGATCGCCACGGACTCGCGCCACTTCCGAAGGCCGCGCCTTGGGATCGTGCTCGAAGCGGGCGAGGGCCGCGCGGCGCAGGCGCACGGCTTCGTCGAGTCTTCCGCGCGAAGCCTCGACGGCGGCGAGATCGTTCTGCAGATCGGCAACTTCGAGGCTGTCCGCGCCATGCAGGCTGGCCAGGATGCGGATCGCTTCGAGCAGCAGCGGCGCGGCTTCGTCGAAGCGGCCGCTGTCGATCAGGTTGTTGGCCAGGGTGTTGATGAAGCGGGCGCGGACTGCGCTGTCGGCACCATGCACTTGTTCGGCGAGGGCGATCGAGCGCCGGCCGATCGCTTCGCCGGCCCGGTAATCGCCCAGGCCCTGGTAGGTGTTGACCAGCACTTCGTTGAGCGTCAGCTGGACGTCTGGCATCGCTGCCAGCTCGCGCTCGACCCGCTCGGCGCTGCCTTCGACGACGCTGCGCAGCGTCGGCTCGTGGCCGCCGTTCTCCCAGTTGTCCGAGGCGCTGAACAGGCTGACCAGAAAGCCCTGCACGGCTTCGGACTTGCGCGCTTCGAGCAGCGCCCGCTGCCACTGCCACAGACTCAGACCGAGGCCGATGCTCAAGCTCAGCAGCACCGCCGCGCCCAGGCTTGCCTGCAGGCGGTTGCGCCGCAGCCACAGCCGGCCTCGATAGCGCCAGTCACCGGGCGCGGCCTGCAGCGGCCGGTGCGCCAGCCAGTTGTCGAGATCGGCGATCAAGGCCGTCATCGTCGGATAACGATCCTCCGGCGCCTTGCGCATGGCCTTGGCCAGCACGGCGTCGAGACCGCTACCGAGCTTGGCCGCGTCGATCGGTTGATCGCCAGGTTGCCAGCCGGCGGGACGCGCGCCGCCGATCATCCGCGACAGGCGCGGCGCTTCGACATGCAGCACCGCATGTTCGAGCGCGGCGCGGCCGGGCCGTTCGCCACGCAGCGGCCGCTGGCCGGCCAGCAGCTCGAACAGCAGCACGGCGAGCGCATAGACATCGCAAGCGATGCCGGTCGCTTCGCCGGCGATCTGCTCGGGGGCCGCGTAGTCCAGGGTCAGGCCGCGGCCATGCAGGCGGGTCAGCGCGGTGCGCGAATCGGTATGGCCGCTGCTGTCGTCATCGAGCATCGAGGCGATGCCGAAATCGAGCAGCTTGACCTCACCCGCGCGGGTCACCATCACGTTCGACGGCTTCAGATCGCGATGCACGACCAGCCGCGAATGCGCGTACTCGACCGCGTGGCCGATGGCGATCGCCAGGCGCACACGATCGGCGACGGTCGGCGCCTGCTCGCGCACGTGATCGATCAGGCTGCGGCCATCGACGTACTCGAGCACGAGGTAGGGCTGCTCGCCGACCACGCCGGCATCGAGCAGCCGGGCGATACCCGGATGAGACAGCCGCGCCAGCAGATTGCGCTCGCGGGCGAAGCGGGCGCCGAGCCGGCGGGCATCGCTGCTGGTGGCGAGCAGCTTGATTGCCGCCTGGCCTTCGTAGAGGCGATCAGTACGAGTGGCCAGCCAGACTTCACCCATGCCACCGGTGCCGAGGCGGCGGCTGACCTGCCAGGGACCGAAGGACTGGCCGGGCTGTGCGGCCGGAACCTCCGCCGGGTCTTCGCCGAGGGCGGCGTGCAAGGCCTGCGGATAAGACGGCAGCGCGCCACCGCTGATCGTGAACAGGTTTCCGGCGCCGGGCAGCGTGCTGCGATGGTCCTCGTGACCGAGCAGGCGCTGCACCGCATCGGCGGCCGGCGGATCGCGCTCGCGCAGCGCGGCCAGCCAGGCGGGGCGCGCGGCTTCGTCGAGGTCCAGCGCTTCATCGAGCAGGCTCGACCAAGCGGCCCATTGTTCGCGGGCGATCAAGACGCGCGCTGCTCCGTTGCAGGCCGGCGCCGATCGCGGGCCCTGTACTTGTCAGGACGCATTCTTGGCGCCGATCACGACAGCGCCGGCTCGACTGGGGTCACGGCGCCAGCAGCTCGGCGAGCAGCAGCCGCGCCTTCTTCAACTCGCGGTCGACCGTGCGGGTCGACACCGCCCGCGCCTCGGCGATCTCGGCAATGGTCATGCCGGCGAAGAAGTGCATCTCCACCGTCTGGCTCAGGGTTTCATCGAGTGCGCGCATCTGCTCGATCGCGGCATCGAGCGCGGCCAGGTCCTGGCTGAGCCCGGCTTCGGCCGGCACGTCGTCGGCGTGCGACAGGGTCAGCATCTGCACGTCGCCGCCGCGCTTCTCGGTGGCCCGGGCGCGCAGGTGATCGAGCACCACCGAACGCAGCGCGCGGCCGACATAGGCGAAGAACTGCAGCTTCCGATCACCGTGCAGGCCCTCGCGCTCGGCCATGCGCAGGAAGCCTTCGTGGACCAGCGCCGTGGTGTCCAGCCCGGTGACGCCACCGGCCTCGATCAGCCGCGCGCGGGCAATGCGGCGGATGTCCGGATAGAGCAGCGCGTAGATCTGCTGCACGGCCGCAGCATCGCCGGACGAAGCAGCGCCGAGCAGTCGGGTGATGTCGCTCATGGCAGGCAACGATCGGGAGTCGGAACGATGGGCGAAGGCGATCGCCCGGCGCGTTCCTTCATCGCCCGTCGGTCACCACAGCGCTGCATGTTCCTCGACCACGCCGAAACCCGATACCCGGGCCTGCCCGACGCGCCCTTCGAAGCGGCCGAACGGTTGCGCGAAGCGGCTGGCCAGCCACAGCGCGTTCAGATGCTCGGCGCGCTGGCCATCCGGCGTGAACGTGACATCGACGAGGCCGTCCGCGGTGCGGATGCGCCACGGCGCCATCAGCTGTGCGGGGTCGTAGTCAAACGTCGCCTGGGCCAGAGGAATCAGTTCGTCGCCGAGCCATAGCGCGTTCTCCAGCCCGTTCATGAAATGGGCGACGACATTGATGCCGAGCTTGCGACCGTCGTCGGTAAGGCCATCGAGGCTGGCCCAGTTCCACAGCGAGCTGCGCGGTGGATAGCCGAGCGTGAAATCGAGCGCGCCGCTGGCGGCCACGTCGATCGTCGTGCCGTCGATGCCGAGACGCAGCGCCACCGGCACAGCGCACAGCTTCCAGGTGTGATGGAACGGCCGGCCCGGCGCGCTGCTGATCGCGCTCAGGCCATCGCCACTGCGCGCCACATCCATCGCCACGGTCAGCCGCGGACTGGCGAAGCGGACTTGCCAGCCCTCGGCGCTCGGCGTGATCTGCCAGCGCTTGCCGCCGCGTTTGCCGCGCTGGGCCAGCTGCCAGGGCTGTCGCCAGTCCGGCGCGAAGTTCGCGGCGAAGCCGAGCGGCAAGGTCGCTTTCTCCTCGATCAGCCGCTGCTGCTCGCGGTCATAGACGTAGACGAACGCGGTGGCGACCAGACCGGCATCGACGATCGCGTAACCGACGCTGTAGCGCTCGGTGACTGCCGAGAAGTACATCCAGCCCTTGCGCTGCAATCGCCGCCGCGACAGCAGCCCATGGTTGCCGTCCCAGGCAGCGGTCGACAGATCGGCGATCGTGCCGCGGTAGCGGCCGGATGCCGCCGGTCTGCCGACGCCGGCATCGAGCGCCGGTGGAGCGGGGGGCAGCGCGGGCATTGACGGAATCGGCGGGTTCATCAGGCAGGCGCGCAGGTCGACGGACGGCCATTGTGCGTTGTCAGTCCGGTTCCAGGCGACATCGGCGCGCTCTTGTCAATCTTGGTGGGGTCTTGGTTTTTGGGCCCCGCAGGCGCTATCGTCCGGCCCCGCTTCCTGTTCTGCTTCCGCCACACATGACTGCTGCCGACCGCGTTCACCGCGACATCCTGAATCTCATCGCCATCGAGATCGGCGCCCAGCCGCGCCAGGTGTCGGCGGCGGTCGATCTGCTCGATGAGGGCGCGACCGTGCCTTTCATCTCGCGCTATCGCAAGGAAGTCACCGGCGGGCTCGACGACACCCAGTTGCGCAAGCTCGAAGAGCGCCTGGGCTATCTGCGCGAACTCGAGGATCGCCGCGCGGCGGTGCTCGATTCGATCCGCAGCCAGGGCAAGCTCGGCGAGGATCTGGAAGCGAAGATCAATGCCGCGACCACCAAGGCCGAGGTCGAGGATCTCTATCTGCCGTACAAGCCGAAGCGCCGCACCCGTGGCGAAATCGCCCGCGAGCGTGGCCTGGAGCCGCTGGCCGAGCTGATCCTCAACGATCGCAGCGTGGTGCCGAGTGTCGTCGCCCTGCCGTTCGTGCAGGGCGAAGTCACCGACGCGAAGATCGCGCTCGACGGTGCCCGCGACATCCTCACCGAGCGCTTCGCCGAAGACGCGGCGCTGCTCGGCCAGCTTCGTACCTATCTGCGCGAACGCGGCGAGCTGCGCGCCAAGCTGATCGAAGGCAAGGCCGATGCCGGCGCCAAGTTCAGCGATTACTTCGATCATCACGAGCCGCTGGCCAAGGTCGCCGGCCATCGCGCGCTGGCGATGATGCGTGGCCGCAACGAGGAATTCCTGAGCATCGATATCGAAGTCGATGCCGACGATGTGTCGCCGTACAAGCCGATCGAAAAGATGATCGCGGCCTCCAAGGACATCAAAGCGGACGGCGGCGAAGCCGATGCCTGGCTGATGTCGGTGGCGCGCTGGACCTGGCGGGTGAAGCTGTCGATGAGCCTGTCGGTCGATCTGATGACCGAGCTGCGTACGCGTGCGGAGGCCGAAGCGATCGAAGTGTTCGCGCGCAATCTGAAGGCGCTGCTGCTGGCCGCACCGGCCGGCGCCAAGACCACGCTCGGCCTTGATCCGGGCATCCGCACCGGCTGCAAGATCGCGGTGATCGATGCCACCGGCAAGCTGCTCGATACCGCCACGGTCTACCCGTTCCAGCCGCGCAACGATACCCGCGGCGCGCAGGCCGAGATCGCACGGCTGTGCAAGCTGCACAACGTCGAACTGATCGCCATCGGCAACGGCACCGGCAGCCGCGAGACCGAAAAACTGGTCGCCGAACTGCTGCCGCTATTGCCCGAGCCAAGGCCGCTGAAAGTGGTGGTCAGCGAGGCCGGCGCGTCGGTCTACTCGGCCTCCGAACTGGCGGCCAACGAATTCCCGAATCTCGATGTCACCTTGCGCGGTGCGGTGTCGATCGCCCGTCGTCTGCAGGACCCGCTGGCCGAACTGGTGAAGATCGATCCGAAGTCGATCGGCGTTGGCCAGTACCAGCACGATGTCGATCAGTTCCGGCTCGCGAAGCAGCTTGATGCGGTGGTCGAGGATGCGGTGAACGCGGTCGGTGTCGACCTGAACACGGCGTCCGCGCCACTGCTGGCGCGGGTGTCCGGCCTGAGCCGTTCGATGGCCGAAGGCATCGTCTTCCATCGCGACAGCCACGGCGCCTTCAAGTCGCGCAAGGCGCTGCTGACCGTGTCACGCCTGGGCCCGAAGACCTTCGAACAGTGCGCCGGCTTCCTGCGCATTCGCGATGGCGAAGAGCCGCTCGATGCCTCGTCAGTGCATCCGGAAGCCTACGAAGTGGCGCGGCAGATCGTCAGCGCCTGCGGCCGCGATCTGCGCGAGGTGATGGGCGACAGCGCGGCCTTGAAGAAGGTCGACCCCAAGCAGTTCATCAGCGAGCACTTCGGCCTGCCGACGGTGCGCGACATCATCAGCGAACTCGAAAAGCCCGGTCGCGATCCGCGCCCCGAGTTCAAGACCGCAACCTTCGCCGACGGCATCAACGAAGTCGTTGATCTCAAGCCAGGCATGATCCTCGAAGGCACGGTGACCAATGTCGCGGCCTTCGGTGCCTTCGTCGACATCGGCGTGCATCAGGACGGGCTGGTGCACGTCTCGCAATTGTCCGACCGCTTCATCAAGGACCCGCACGAGGTAGTCAAGGCTGGGCAGATCGTCAAGGTTCGGGTTGTCGATGTCGACGTGAAGCGCGGCCGCATCGCGCTGTCGATGAAGAAGGACGATGGCTCGGCGGCGCCGGTGGCCGGCGCCCGTGGTGCGGAGCGTGCGCCGGACCGGCGCAGCACGCAGCCGCAGCGCGGCTCGCAGAAGCCGGCGGCGCCGCTAGGTTCGCTGGG
Organism: Nevskia ramosa DSM 11499; assembly: GCF_000420645.1. Classification (NCBI taxonomy): domain Bacteria; kingdom Pseudomonadati; phylum Pseudomonadota; class Gammaproteobacteria; order Nevskiales; family Nevskiaceae; genus Nevskia; species Nevskia ramosa. Next base: position 226,180 of record NZ_ATVI01000009.1, read on the forward strand.
TAGTGCCTTGGCGGATGCGCTGAAGAAGCGCTGAAAGCTTTCTCCCCCGCGATACGGGGGAGAAAGCAAGCGCTCGGCTCAGGCCGACCGCGCCTGCTTCGCCGAAGCGATCCGCGTCTGCTCGGAAGTCCCAGGCGCCGGCCAGCCGATGCAGGAATCGTGGGCGCGGAAATTCCGCAGCCACCAGGCCCAGTCTTCCGGCACCAGCGAGAACGGGTCTTCGTGGGCCAGTTCGCGCGCGGCCCAGACCGGCCAGTGCGGATTGGCCAGCGCCGGGCGGCCGAGCATGGCGATGTCGATCAGCTCCTCGCGGATCACCTGATCGGCCACTGACGGCAGGCCGAGATTCCAGCTGGCCGCGACCGGAATGCCGACTTCATTCCTGAGCCGCGTCGCGCGCTCGACCATGAACGCCATGTCCGCGAACGGCGGCGCGCTCATCTCATCGGTATTGAAGCCGATGCTGAGATCGGCGAGGTCCAGGCCGTGGTCCTTCATCATCCGCACGGCTTCGATCGAGTCCTCGAACTGCACGCCTTTCGGGTGCAGATCGTCTGACCCCAAGCGCATGGTCAGCGGCAGCCGTTCGGGCCAGACCTTGCGCACGGCGTCGATCGCTTCGAGATGGAAACGGGCGCGATTGGCGACGCTGCCGCCGTACTCGTCAGTGCGCTGATTGGCCAGCGGCGAGAAGAAGCTGGAGCCGAGATAGCCGTGCGCGAAGTGCAGTTCCAGCCATTCGAAGCCGGCATCGGCGGCGCGGCGGGCACCGTCGGCGAACGCCTGGTGGATCGCCTTGATCTCGTCGCGCGTCAGTTCGTGCACGGGGTAGGTGCGATGGCCGCCGTAGGGAATCGCCGACGGCCCGACCACTGGCCAGCCGTCCGGATGATCCGGCGGCAATTGCGCGCCGCCCTGCCAGGGTTTGAGTTCCGAGCCCTTGCGGCCGGTGTGACCGAGCTGGATTGCCGGCACCGCGCCGAATTCCTTGATGATCGTCGTGACCCGTTTCAGGCCTTCGATCTGCTCGTCCTTCCAGATGCCGCCGCAGCCGACGCTGGTGCGGCCGTCCGGCGTCACCGCGATCTGCTCCGGGAAGATCAGGCCGAAGCCGCCAGCGGCGCGCGAGCCCATCAGCATGATGTGGAAGTCGGTCATCTCGCCGTCGGTGGACCGGTACATGGTCATCGGCGACATGGCAATGCGGTTGCGCAGGGTCACGCCCTTGAGCGTGTACGGGCTGAACAGGTTCGGCATGTAACGGCTCCGGATCTGGTGGGGATGATCTGAGGCTACGGCCAGCGGCTTGTGGAGGATGCACAGGGCTGGCCCGCAGCATTCATGCCGGATCGGTGCTCACGCGAACCTGGGGCAAACCCTCAAGGCATCGGATCCAGCAGCCCGGTCATTCCCAGCGGCGCATAGGCACCGATCAGCAACTGCTCAAGCACGCCGAAACCCTGGCTGACGCGACCATCCGGCCCGGTCATCGTGGCGCTGACGAAAGCCTGGATGTGCGAGTACGGCGGCAGATGGGTGCGAATGTCGGCGGTGCGGATCTGGTCGTAGCCGACGGCCAGCGGCCCCTTGTTCAGGCCATGCGCCCAGTCCGGATTGAAGTAGCCGAGGCCGGTCATGAAGAACGGCCATTTCACCGTCAGGTCGATGCGCGTCTCGTCGCCATTGCGATGGACGAACTGGAACGAGGCCGAATCCGCATGACGAGTGCCGGAAGGGATGCGCAGTGTCGAGGTGGCGCTGCGCAGATGCTCGACGTGCTTGCCGTTGCGGCCGATCACCGCACCCATGTTCCAGGGCTCGCCGTGCTCGTCGGCATTGAGGTTGTAGAGCACGTAGCAATCGTCGAAATGCAATGGCGACCACAGCCAGTGGAACTGCGAAAAGCCCGGCGGGTCCATCGGCTGCGGATCGGCCATGCCGATCGGTCGCACGCCCCAGGAACGATCGCGGGTGCCGGTCATGCCATCGACGACGAAGCGATTACCCTGCACCTCGATCCAGCCGCGGTAGTGGCCCTGCTGGGTCAGCCGGGTCAGGTCCATGAACATCCGCGGGCCGTTGCGGCGGGTGTAGCGCGGCTCTTCGAGCGCTTCGGCGTAGCCGCTGAACAGGATGTCGGCATGGATGCCGTGCTCGGCGGAATCCACCCGCACGCGCAGCTGCTGCAGCGGCACGACCACGTCGACCGAGATCGGCCCGACCTGGGTATCCATGCGCTCCATCTTCAGATGCCGCGAGGCATGCAGGTTGTGCTGCACGCCATCGACGACGATGCAGAACGCCGCGTCCATGACGTTCAGCAGCGGATAGACGCCGAGCGCGGCGGCGAAGAACACGCTGCCTTCCGGGTTGTAGCCGTTGAAGAAATAGCGGTCGTAAAAGTTGCGATCGGTGCCGGCGTAGGCAATCGGCTCGGCCGTCTGGTGAATCGGGTAGTCGTCACCCTTGGTCAGCATGTCGTGTCTCGGCTCAGTGGATCAGGGACAGCGAATCGAGATCGATCATCTGCTGCGCATGACGATTGATCATCGTGCTCAGCATCTGATCGCCGCGTTCGGTCGGCGTGGTGATCGCCGCACCGACCACGCCCATGATCAGGCCGTGTGGCGCCAGCAGGCGGTAGTCGTGCCAGCAGCGCTCCCAGCTGTAATCGCTGACGCCGCGGGCGAGCAGGGCGCTGTGGTAACGACGAGCCAACGTCTCCTCGACCGGCCGGCGCACCTCGGGCAACAGGCCGGCGCCGATGAAGTAGCTGGCGTCGAGCACACCTGGCCCGGCCATCAGGGTCTGCCAGTCGAGCGCGGCGACCGGCGTCTTGCCGCAACGGGCGTCGAACAGCATGTTGTCGAGCCGGTAGTCGTGATGAACGATGGTGAACGGCGCGATCTGCATCGCGAACCAGGGGACGATCTTCGCCGCGAACTCGTCGAGGATCGCTGCCACACCGGGTTCGAGCAGCGCGGCGAAGCGTGGCTTGACCATCTGCACCGCCGGGGGGAACTGGCTGGAGTACATGCCGACCATCAGGTCGCGGCTCATCCACGGCTGCGACAGCGTTGCCTTGTCGTTCCACAGCGGTGCCTGCATGGCCGCCACTGCGTCCATCGCCGCTTCGGCATCTGCCAGGCTGCAGCCGGTCAGCTGATCACCGCCGCGGGCGGGGGCGAGGTCTTCGAACAGCAGGCAGAAGGTGGTCTTGTCGGCGGCGATGTCGGCGAACAGCGCGGTGGCCACGACGGGGCCGAGGCGCGGCGCGACCACCTGATAGAAGCGCGTCTCGCGTTCATACAGGCCGAGTGCAGTGCCGGAAGCGCGGCTGGTTTCGCCGGCGGCCGCCATCTTGGCGACCAGGGTTGCCGGTGCGCCGGTTTCGGCGATGTCGTAAGCGAGGGCGATACGAAGATTGGTGCCGAGCATGCCGTTGCCGACGGCAGTCGTGCTGGCACTGATCACGCGCGCGGCACGAATGCGGCCGCTGGCGCGCAGCACGGCAGTCAGCCATTCCGGGGTCAAACCGGCCGGACCATCGATCAGGGGATGGCCAGCGGCTGGGTCATGCCGCAGCGGGGTGGTCTGGGTGCTCATGCGTTCTCCTCGCGATTGTTGATGTTTCGTCCGGCATGTCGATGCTGCCGAATCAAAATTTGACGCTGTATAATTTACAGTGTTAAATCAAGTTATGCCACGAGCCCCGTTAAGTCAAGAAAGCCTCGATGCGATGCGCCAGCGCCTGGTCTGGCTGGCGCTCGACATCTATCGCCGCGAGGGCATCGATGCCATCTCGCTGCGCCGCCTTGCCGAGATGGCCGGCATCAGCCACACGCTGCCGTACCGTTATTTCGAATCCAAGGAAGCCTTGCTGGTCGCCTTGCGCACCGAGTGCACGCAGGCCTTCGATCGCCATGTGCACGAGCAGGAACACGCCAAGGCGCCGCCGCTGGAGCGCATCCGCTCGGTGGCCGAGGCCTACATCGATTACGTGCGCCGCTGGCCGACTGATTACTTGCTGATCTTCGCCGCGCACCCGACGCCGCTGACCCAGTACCCGGACCTGCTGGCCGCGCGTCAGCGGGTGGTGGAGCACGGCGTCGAAGTCGCGCAGTCGGCGATCGATGCCGGCCTGCTGCATGGCGATGCCCGCCAGGTTGCCCATCTGTTCTGGATGTCGCTGCATGGTCTGATGACCCTGCACGTCGCCGGCCAGCTGGTGCATGGCTGCAGCCTGGAAGACCTGCTGGAGCCGATGATCGAATCGATGATCGGCAGCAAGGCCCAAGCGGCTCCGGTGGCCGCTCCAGGGGCCGCAAGCGCACGCCGCCGCCCGGACCCGAATCGCCCGCCGCGCGTTCCGCCCAGCGATGTCCTGATCGCGCCCCGGCGTCGACGTCCTGGCCCGCGCGGCTGAACCGTTCCCAATCCGCTGAACCGCGAGTTCCCCATGAGCACTGCCCCCGTATCGCTGACCGGCCTGAGCCCCGAGCAGAAGGCCGAATTCAATCGCCTGACCCGCGCGCCCGACATCGCCTGGCCTACCGTCGCGCTGTGGGTGCTGGTGGTCGGCGTCTACCTGTCCAGCTATGTGCTGGCCGGCATCGGCATCATCCCGCTGTGGTGGGGCATGGTCATCAACAGCGTGATTGGCTACTTCGCGTTCTCGATCGTTCACGACTCCATTCATCGCGCGATCTCGACCAACGCCAGGCTCAACGACTTCATCGGCCAGACCACCGTCTGGCTCGGCGCACCGTATGTCGATCTGAAACTGTTCCGCTGGGGCCACATCCTCCATCACCGGTTCACCGGCGGCCCGCGCGATCCTGACCAGATCCTGCATGGCCCGACCTGGAGTCTTCCATTTCGCTGGATCGCGATCGATCTGCTCTATCTGATCCACTCCATTCGCTATGGCGACAAGATTTCCAAGCCTTATCTGCGCCGTTCGCTATGGCTGACCGCAGGCACCGCCGTGGTCTTCGGCGCGCTGATCGCCAATGGTTATTTCTGGCATCTGGTGATGCTCTGGTTCGTGCCTTCGCGGATGATCTTCCTCACCCTCGGCTTCAGCTTCTTCTGGCTGCCGCACGTGCCGCATGACGTGCGCCAGGACGAGAACCTGACCAAGGCCACGGCGATCCGCCTCGGCTTCGAGAGCTTCATGACGCCGGCGCTGCAGTACCAGAACTTCCACCTGATTCACCACCTGTATCCGACCACGCCGTTCTACAACAACGTCCGCGTCTGGCAGCTGCTGGAGCCGGCGCTGCGCCAGCGCGATCTGGCGATCCAGTACGGCTTCGCGATCCGGCCGACGATTCATCCGGCGCCGGGCGCTTGAGCCGAGTCCAACTATAAAAAGCTGAGGAGACCTCGATGAGCACAGCCAACCGCCGCTATCGCTGCCGCTACTGCTCGCACATCTATGACGAAGCCCTCGGCGATGCCGACGCCGGCATCGCGCCCGGCACTCGTTTCGAGGACATTCCGGACGACTGGATGTGCCCGGAGTGTGGTGCGGCGAAGGGTGATTACGACTTGATCGAGGGCTGAAGTTTCGCCAGCCAGCTGACGATCGCGGCAGTCACTCGTTCGGGCTGATCGCGATGCGGCGAGTGGCCGCAGCTTTCGAGCTTCAGCAGTTCGACTTTCGGCGCAGCGGCGGCGATGCCATCGATCTGCGCCATCGTTCCGTATTCGTCATCGAGGCCCTGAATCGCGAGCACCGGGCAGTTGATCTGCGGCAGCAGCGATTCTGTCGACCAGGCCTTGAAGCGCTGATCGAGCCAGACATCGTTCCAGCCGCGGAAGGCTGATTCGACGTCGTCGTGAAAGCGGGCGAGCTTGGCTTTGAAGTCCGTGGTCTCGTACGTAACCCGCGCGCGCTCGATGCTGGTGATGCTGATCGGCTCGACCATGATGTGCGGCGCCAGCACGATGATGCCGGCGAGCTGCGTGCCGAAATGCGCAGCGTGGATCAAGGCGATCGAAGCGCCGTCGCTGTGGCCGAACAGGATCACCCGCTCGCGCTGCAGATCGATGCCGACTTCCGCGAACAAGGCCGGCAACACTTCCAGCGCCTGGATTTCGAGAAAGTCCGGCCCCCAGTGTTCATCCGGAGACTTCGGCGTAGAACGGCCATAGGCGGGACGCGAATAGACCAGGCCGCGGCAGCCGGTGGCGGCGCATAGCTGTGCCGGGAAGTCTCGCCACATGGCGACCGAGCCAAGGCCTTCGTGCAGGAACACCAGCAGCGGTGCATCCGGCGCGGCGGCCTCGATCCAGACGTATTCGATGGACAGATCGCGGCCGCGATGGCTGATCGCCGCGAACAGGGATGTCATGTCTTGGCCGCTTCGCGTTCGCGCAAGCGGTAGCGCTGGATCTTGCCGGTCGGCGTCTTCGGCAGTTCGTCGATCAGCACCAGATCGCGCGGCACCTTGTGCGGTGCCAGCCGGGCTTTCAGGAAGCTGCGCAGCTCGCTACACAGGTCCGGGCCTTTAGCATGGCCGTCCTTGAGCACGACGAAGGCCTTGCAGCGGGTCAGGCCATCGGCATCGAGGGTGCCGATCACCGCCGCTTCGAGCACTGCGCCATGCGCCATCAGGCCGCTTTCGATCTCGAACGGCGACACGTACTGGCCGCTGACTTTCAGCATGTCGTCGGCGCGGCCGGAGTAGGTGTACCAGCCTTCGGCATCGCGCACGTACTTGTCGCCGCTCTTCAGCCAGTCGCCGATGAAGGTGGCTCGGGACTTGTCGCGATTGGTCCAGTACATCAGCGCCGCGCTGTCGCCGCGTACCTGCAGCTCGCCGGTTTCGCCATCGGCGCTGGGCAGGCCGTCTTCGTTGACCAGGCGAATCTCGTAACCGGGCACCGGCTTGCCGCTGCTGCCGTAGCGCAGGCCTTCATCGCTGTTCGACAGGTAGATGTGCAGCATCTCGGTGGAGCCGATGCCGTCGAGGATCGGTGCGCCGTAATGCGCGGTGAAGCGCTCGCCCACGTCTTTCGGCAGCGCTTCGCCGGCCGAGGTGCAGCGGCGCAGGCGCAAGGCACTGCGCGCGGGCAGGGCAGGCGAGGCGAGCATCAGCGCGTACAGGGTCGGCACGCCGAAGAACACCGTGGGCTGATGACGCACGAGCTTGTCGAACACCGCTTCGGCGGTCGGTCGTGTACCGAGCAGCACGACGGTGGCGCCGACGCTGAGCGGAAAGCTCAGCGCATTGCCGAGGCCGTAAGCGAAGAACAGCTTGGCGGCCGAGAAGGTCACGTCGCTTTCATCGAGCTTCAGCACATGCCGGCCGTAGGTCGCGGTGGTCATGAACAGATTGCCCTGCGTGTGCACCGTGCCTTTCGGCTTGCCAGTGGAGCCGCTGGAGTAGAGCCAGAAGGCAATGTCGTCGCGATGGGTTGCGGCGGCAGTGATCGCCCCTTCGTCGCCATTGGCACCACGATCGGCGAGGACGGCGAATGGCCGCACGCCGGCTGGCAACGCAGCTTCGTCAGCATTCGATACGAACACCGGCAGTGGACTGCTTGCGGCCAGCGCGGCCTGCACGGTCGGCAGCAGGTTCATCGACGTGAACACCGCGCGCGCGCCGCTGTGACCGATCATCCAGGCGTAGTCCGCCGCCGGCAGCAAGGTGTTGACTGCGACCGGCACCACGCCGGCGTACAGGCAGCCAAGGAACGCGACTGGCCAGTCGACGCAGTCCTGCATCACCAGCAGCACCCGTTCTTCACGGCGCAGGCCGAGCGCGGGCAGGGCAGCGGCGAAGCGGCGCACACGGCTGGCGAGTTCGCCGTAGCTCATCGTCCGGCTGTCATCGACGTACGCCGTCTTTGCCGCGCGGGTCGCGTTCAGCGCCAGCAGGTGCGCGGCAAAATTGAATTGCTCGGGCGGGCGCTCGATCGTTGGGCTTGTCGGGGCTTGCATCGGTGCTGCTCCTCCTGCGCAATGTCCGGGCGCCTGACTGTCCGCACCCCGGTACGAGAACTACCGCCTCATGGAAGGCGCGAGGAAAATGCAACATAATGCATCTCAGCGTCAAGCCCGACGCCTTGCCGAAATGCCTGCTCGACCCCGCCGATGAGCCGCGAACGCCCTGCCGAAGTCCCCGTCGAAGTTGCGACCGAAGACGGCCGCGAGCCGCTGCTGGTGGCGCTCGGCACCCGGGTGCGCGGCCTGCGCGCGCGGCGCGGCATCACCCGAAAAACCCTGGCGCAGATCGCCGATGTTTCCGAGCGTCATCTGGCCAATCTCGAAGCCGGCGATGGCAATCCTTCAGTGCTGATCCTGGCTCAGGTCGCCAAGGCGCTGGACTGCCCGATCGCCGAACTGCTAGGCGATGAAACCACCGATAGCCCCGACTGGCTGCTGATCCGCGATCTGCTGCACGAGCGCACGCCGGCCGAGCTGGCGCTGGCGCGGGCACGGTTGACCGAGTTGTTCGGCGTCGACGGCGCGGCCGATCAGCGCTCGCAGCGTATTGCGTTGGTCGGCCTGCGCGGCGCCGGCAAATCGACGCTGGGCCGGATGCTGGCCGCCGAGCGTGGCATTCCCTTCGTCGAGCTGAATCGCGAGATCGAGCGCATCGCCGGCTGCAAGCCCGAGCAGATCCATACCTTGTACGGGCCGGCGGCCTATCGTCGCTACGAGCGCCGCGCGCTCGACGAAGCGCTGAAGGCGCATCCGGCAGCGGTGATCGCGACGCCCGGCGGCATCGTTTCCGAAGCGGCCACTTTCAACGTGCTGCTGGCCCACTGCTACACGGTCTGGCTGACCGCCGAGCCGGACGAGCACATGAACCGGGTCGTCGCCCAGGGCGATCTGCGGCCGATGTCCGGCAACCGCGAAGCAATGGCCGATCTGAAGCTGATCCTCAACGAACGCACGCCGTTCTATGCCAAGGCCGATCTGCGCTTCGATACCAGCGGCAAGGCGCTGGAACGCTGCCATGCGGAATTGAGTGGGGCGCTCGCCAAGCTCATCTGAGGCCTCGATGAAGTTTGGGCGGGTTGACATGCATAATAATGCATGCACAATAATGCATCACCGTCGCTCCCCGAGGATGTCCTGATGAGCCTGCCTGCCACGCCGCCCGTTACTGCCGACCTGCAGGTCGACTATCAGACCGATCCTTCGCAGTACCGGCACTGGAAGCTCAGCTTCGACGGGACGACTGCGAGGCTGGCGATGGATGTCGCCGAGGATGGCGGCATCAAGACCGGCTACAAGCTGAAGCTCAATTCCTACGATCTCGGCGTCGACATCGAATTGCACGATGCGCTGAATCGCATCCGCTTCGAGCATCCGGAAGTGCGCACCGTCGTCGTCACGTCGGGCAAGGACCGCATCTTCTGCTCGGGTGCCAACATCTTCATGCTTGGCCTGTCGACGCACGCCTGGAAGGTGAACTTCTGCAAGTTCACCAATGAGACGCGCAACGGCATCGAGGACTCCAGCCGTCATTCGGGTCTGAAGTTCCTGGCCGCAGTAAACGGTGCCTGCGCCGGCGGCGGCTACGAGATGGCACTGGCCTGCGATCGCATCCTGCTGGTCGACGATCGTTCGTCGTCGGTGTCGCTGCCGGAAGTGCCCTTGCTTGGCGTGCTGCCGGGCACCGGCGGCCTGACCCGCGTCACCGACAAGCGCAGCGTCCGCCATGACCATGCCGACATCTTCTGCACCAGTGTCGAAGGCGTGCGTGGCCAGCGCGCCAAGGATTGGCGGCTGGTCGACGAGATCGCCAAGCCGGCGGCGTTCGAAGCGGCAATCAAGGCCGAAGTCGACAAACTCGACGCGCAGAGCGATCGCCCGGCCAATGCCAGAGGCGTTGCGCTGACACCGATCGATCGCAGCCTCACGGCGGATGGCGTCGAGTACGGCAACGTGTCGATCCGCATCGACCGCGCCAAGCGCCTCGCCCATCTCACCGTGCGCGCGCCGAAGACGGCACAGCCGTCGGACCTCGCCGGCATCCTCGAAGCCGGTGCCAGCTGGTGGCCGCTGCAGATGGGCCGCGAACTGGATGACGCGATCCTGCATCTGCGCACCAACGAGCTGGACATCGGCACCTGGCTGCTGCGCACCGAAGGCGATCAGGCTGCGGTGCTGGCCTGTGATGCAGCGCTCGAAGCCCATGCCACGAACTGGTTCGTGCGCGAAACGCGCGGCCTGCTGCGCCGCTGCCTGGCGCGGCTGGATGTGTCGTCACGCACGCTGTTCGCGCTGATCGAAGAAGGCTCCTGCTTCGTCGGCACCCTGGCCGAAATCGCCTTCGCGGCGGACCGCAGCTACATGCAGCTGCTGCCGGAGAACGGCCCGGTGATCCAGTTGAACGCGCTCAACTTCGGCGCTTATCCGATGGTCAATCACAAGGCCCGTCTGGCGCGTCGCTTCTATGAAGAAACCTCGCCGATGGAGTCCGCCAAGCGGGCCATCGGCCAGCAGCTCGATTCCGCCGAAGCGCTGAGCCTGGGCCTGATCACCGCGAATCCGGACGATATCGACTGGAACGATGAAATCCGCACCGCCTGCGAAGAGCGCGCCGCACTGTCGCCGGATGCCTTGACCGGCCTCGAAGCGAACCTGCGCTTCGGCCCCGGCGAAACCATGGAGACCCGCGTGTTCGGCCGCCTCAGCGCCTGGCAGAACTGGATCTTCATTCGCCCGAACGCCGTTGGCGACAAGGGTGCACTCAAGGTCTACGGCAAGGGCGAAAAGGCGGTCTTCGATCGCAACCGCGTCTGAACTCCATTCTTCCATTCATCCATTTCGGAGCCGCACGATGTCCACGATCGACTACAGCCAGAAGATTCCGAACAACGTCAATCTGTCCAGTGACCGCACCCTGCAGCGCGCCCTCGAAAACTGGCAGCCGAACTTCCTGAACTGGTGGGGCGACATGGGTCCGGCCGGCTCGCATCAGCACGATGTCTATCTGCGTACCGCGGTATCGGCCGAGCCGAGCGGCTGGGCGCACTTCGATCACGTCAAGATGCCGGACTACCGCTGGGGCATCTTCCTGTCGCCGCAGGTGCAGGAACGCAAGATCCATTTCGGCGAGCACAAGGGCGAGGATGTCTGGCAGGAAGTGCCGGGCGAACATCGCGCCAACCTGCGCCGCATCATCGTCACCCAGGGTGATACCGAGCCGGCGTCGGTCGAGCAGCAGCGTCACCTCGGCATGACCGCGCCGAGCCAGTACGACTTGCGCAACCTGTTCCAGATCAATGTCGAGGAAGGCCGCCACCTGTGGGCGATGGTCTATCTGCTGCACCGCTACTTCGGCCGCGATGGCCGCGAGGAAGCCGATGCGCTGCTCGAACGCCGCTCCGGCCAGGAAGATAATCCGCGCATCCTCGGTGCCTTCAACGAGCAGACGCCGGACTGGCTGAGCTTCTTCATGTTCACCTACTTCACCGACCGCGACGGCAAGTTCCAGCTCTGCGCGCTGGCCGAGTCGAGCTTCGATCCGCTGGCCCGCACGACCAAGTTCATGCTGACCGAGGAAGCGCATCACATGTTCGTCGGCGAGAGCGGCGTGTCGCGCGTGATCGCCCGCACCTGCGAGCTGATGAAGAAGCACAACGTCGAAGCACCGGACCAGGTGCGCGCGCTCGGCGCGATCGATCTCGGCACCCTGCAGCGCTATCTGAACTTCCATTACAGCGTGACGCTCGATCTGTTCGGCGCCGATCAATCGTCGAATGCCGCAACCTTCTATTCGTCCGGCATCAAGGGCCGTTACGAGGAAGGCCGGCGGGTCGACGACCATGTGCTGAAGGACATGGGCTACAAGATTCTCGAAGTCGTCGACGGCAAGCTGGTCGAGAAAGAAGTGCCGATGCTGAACGCGCTGAACGAAGTGCTCAGAGACGATTTCATCAAGGATTCCGAAGCCGGCATCGGCCGCTGGAACAAGGTCATCGAGAAGGCCGGCCTGCCGTTCCGCCTGACCGTGCCGCACAAGGCCTTCAATCGCCAGATCGGTTCGTTGTCCGGCGCCCGCGTTGCGCCGGATGGCACGCCGATCACGCAGGCGCAGTGGGATGCCAACGTCTCCAACTGGCTGCCGACCGTTGCCGACCGCGCCTACGTGACCAGCCTGATGGGCTGTGTCAACACGCCGGGGCAGTACGCGAACTGGATTTCGGCGCCGCTGGTGGGCGTCAACAAGCAGCCGATGGACATGGAGTACGTGCGCTTCAACTGAAGCGCACGCCATTCTTCAAGCGCCCGCCATGAACGCACCCGCACCGTCCGTGCTGAAGCAGCATCTGATCGATCCGGTCATCTGCATACGCTGCAATACCTGCGAAGAAACCTGCCCGATCAAGGCGATCACCCACGATTCGCGCAACTACGTCGTCGACCCGGATATCTGCAACGGCTGCGGCGCCTGCATCTCGCCATGCCCGACCGGCTCGATCGACAACTGGCGCAGCGTGATCAAGGCCGAGGCCTACAGTCTCGATGCGCAGCTGGGCTGGGACGAACTGCCAGAGGAACTTGAACTGGATGTCGCCGCCGGCAGCACGGTCGACGAGGAGCCTGTCTTCGCAACGCCGCCGCTCGACACTGCACGCGGCTCGACGCTGGCGCCGAAATCGGCCGCGATGCCGAGCGTCAATCTGCATACGATCAAGCAGCCGGCGACGGCGACCGTGGTCGGCAACTTCCGGGTCACCGCCACCGATCACGACAGCGACACTCATCACATCGTGCTCGACTTCGGCTCGCAGCCGTTCCCGGTGCTCGAAGGTCAGTCGATCGGCATCATCCCGCCGGGGACCGATGCCCACGGCCGGCCGCATCACGCCCGCCAGTATTCGATCGCCAGCCCGCGCGATGGTGAACGGCCGAAGTACAACAATCTGTCGTTGACGGTGAAACGCGTGCTCGTCGATCACAGCGGCCAGCCGGTGCGCGGCGTCGCTTCGAACTACGTCTGCGATCTGCAGAAGGGCGATCAGGTGAAGGTCATCGGCCCGTTCGGCAGCACCTTTCTGATGCCGGACGATGCCAAGGCCAATCTGCTGATGATCTGCACCGGCACCGGCTCCGCGCCAATGCGCGGCATGACCGAGCGGCGGCGGCGTTTGATGAAGGAAGGTGACGGCAAGCTGATGTTGTTCTTCGGCGCTCGCAGCCAGGAAGAGCTGCCGTACTTCGGGCCGCTGATGAAGCTGCCGAAAAGCTTCATCGACATCAACCTCGCGTTCTCAAGGACGCCGGGTCAGCCGCGCACCTATGTGCAGGACTTGATGCGCGCCCGCGCCAGCGAGATTGCCGCGTTGCTGAAGTCAGACGACACCCATCTCTATGTCTGCGGCCTGAAGGGCATGGAAGACGGCGTCATCGATGCGCTGCGTTATGCCGCCGACCAGCACGGCCTGGACTGGCGCACGCTGCATCCCAAGTTGAAGGCGGAAGGGCGCCTGCATCTGGAAACCTATTAGAGCTTGCCCGCGATTTATTCACGGACTAGCGCTTAGTCGTCGCGCATTTCCAGGCTGCGGTTGATACCCAGCGCCATCAAGGTGCCGACTGCTCCCGACAGCAGATAGAGGCCGACATAACCGACGCCGAAGCGGCTGGCGATGAAAAGGGCAGCCAGCGGCGCAAAGGCGGCACCGACCAGCCAGGCGAGATCGGAGGTGATGATCGCGCCGCTGTAGCGGTAGCGGCTTGGGAAGGTCGAATTGATCGCGCCCGCTGCCTGGGCATGGGTGAAGCCGAGCAGCACGAAGCCGCCGAGTACAAACAGCAGCGCGCCGATCAGGCTGCCGTGCAGGAACATCGGCAGCAGACCGACGAGGCTGAACAGCGCGATCAGGCCGGCGCCGATCGCCAGGGTGGCGCGGCGGCCGATGCGATCGGCGATCTGGCCGGACAGCAGCATGCCGACGATGCACAGCAGCGCACCGAACATCTGCACGCTCAGGCATTCGACAACGCTGACCTTCTCGCTGGTCAGCAAGGTCACCCAGGACAGCGGGAACACGGTAACCACATGGAACAGCGCGAAGCTCGCGAGCGGCGCGAAGGCGCCGAGCACGATGCCGACGCGCTGGGTACGCAGCAGTTCGACGGTGGGCGAGGGCTCCAGTTCACGGGTCTGCAGCAGCGCCGTGAACTCCGGCGTCACCACCAGGCGCAGGCGGGCGAACAGCGCCACCACGTTGATCGCAAAGGCCACACAGAACGGATAGCGCCAGCCCCAGTCGACGAAATCGGCCGGCGTCAGCGATGACACCAGGAAGGCGAACAGGCCGGCGGCGATGAAGAAGCCGATCGGCCCGCCAAGCTGCGGCAGCATCGCGTACCAGCCACGGCGGTTCTCCGGGGCGTTCAGCGCCAGCAGCGACGGCAGGCCGTCCCAGCTGCCGGCGATGCCGACGCCTTGTGCCATGCGCATCAGCGCCAGCAACACGATCGCCCATTCGCCGAGCACGGCATAACTCGGCAGGAAGGCGATGCCGGCGGTTGAGGTGCCGAGCACGAACAGCGCGATGGTCAGCTTCGAGCCGCGGCCGTAGCGCTCGTGCACGAGACGGAACAGCGCCGAGCCGAACGGGCGGGCGATGAACGCCAGCGAAAAGATCGCGAACGAATAGAAGGTGCCGGTCTTGGCGTCGACGAACGGGAAGAACACCGACGGAAACACCAGCACCGACGCGATGCCGAAGACGAAGAAGTCGAACATCTCCGACAGCCGGCCGATGACCACGCCGATGGCGATCTCGCCCGGCGCAACAGACGCGTGCGCCTCGGCCTTAGCCGTCATGCTTGCTGGAGAGGCTGTCAGGGAGTGAGTCTGAGTAGGGCTGGACATCGTCTGTTCCCGATCGATCGCATCGGCCCGGTTCGGCCAACGCTGCGTACCTTCGCACGATTGCTCGTCCGCGCCGATGGGACAAAAGGTCCAATCGCGGATTGCCGGTCCGGGGCCTAGATTGCCATTCGTACGGAGACCCGTACGCCCGACCGGACGCTGTCCATGCCTGCCCGCCTGCCCAGATTGCCTCCATTGCCTCCATTGCTGCTTCCGCTGCTGCTGACGCTGCCGCTCGCCGGTTGTGGCCTGGTGACGCTATCACCGTCCGGCGATATCGCCGCCCGGCAGGGCGATCTGATCGTCGTCGCCACCGTGCTGATGCTGCTGATCGTGGTGCCGGTGATGGTGCTGACCGGCTGGTTCGCCTGGCATTTCCGAGCCACCAACCAGAAAGCCAATCACGATCCGGACTGGCATCACTCCACGGCGCTGGAACTGGTGATCTGGTCGGCACCGCTGCTGATCGTGATCATGCTCGGCGCGGTGACCTGGATCTCCACCCACACGCTGGACCCGTTCCGCAAGCTCGATCGCATCGCCGAGGGGCGCCCGCTGCCGGAGGGCGTGAAGCCGCTGAAGGTACAGGTGGTGGCGCTGGACTGGAAATGGCTGTTCATCTATCCGGACTACGGCATCGCCAGCGTCAACGAGATGGCGGCACCCGTCGATGTGCCGATCGAATTCCAGATCACCTCGTCGACGGTGATGAACTCGTTCTTCGTGCCGGCGCTTGCGGGCCAGATCTATGCGATGCCGGCGATGGAAACCCGGCTGCACGCGGTGATCAACAAGGCCGGCGACTTCGAAGGTTTCTCCGCCAACTACAGCGGCGCCGGTTTCTCGCAGATGCGCTTCAACTTCAAGGGCCTGGATGGCCAGGACTTCGATCGCTGGGTCGCGAAAGCGCGCGAGTCGAACGCCGAGCTGAGTCGCGGCGAATACCTGCAGCTGGAAAAGCCCGGCGCACGCGGGCCCGTGCGCCTCTACGGCAAGACCATGGCCGGCCTCTATGACGCCGTGCTCAACCTGTGCGTGGAGCCGACCAAGATGTGCCAGCGCGACATGGCGGCGATCGACGCCCGCGGTGGCCTGGGCCTGGCCAATGTCTACAACGTGACGCGCCTCAGTTACGACGCCGACCGCCGTCGCGGTGCCGAGCTTCCGGCCAGCAATGTCTATGTCGCCGCACTGTGCTCGCTGCCGTCCGACGTGATGGCCTCGCCGGTCGACCCGGCGTTCTACGGCAGCCGCCGCCTCGCGCCTTGAATTCAAGCTCTCGATAGCCCAATGACCATCGCATCCGAACCCAATTCCGCGCCGGCGCAGCTGCACGATTCCGTGTTCCTGGGCCGCCTGAGCCTGGAGTCCATTCCGTATCACGAGCCGATCATCCTGGTGACCTTCGCGGTTGCCGGCCTGCTTGGCCTGGCCCTGCTGGCCTGGATCACCCGCGCGCGCGCCTGGGGCTGGCTGTGGCGAGACTGGTTCTGCACCATCGATCACAAGAAGATCGGCGTCATGTACATGATTCTTGGCTTCGTGATGCTGATCCGAGGCTTCTCCGACGCGATCATGATGCGCGCCCAGCAGGCGATGGCCTTCGGTGATGCCAACGGCTATCTGCCGCCGCACCACTACGATCAGATCTTCACCGCGCACGGCGTGATCATGATCTTCTTCGTCGCCATGCCCTTCGTCACCGGCCTGATGAACTACATCGTGCCGCTGCAGATCGGCGCCCGCGACGTGGCTTTTCCGTTCCTCAACAACTTCAGTTTCTGGATGACCACTGCCGGCGCGGTGCTGGTGATGCTGTCGCTGTTCATCGGCGAATTCGCGACCACCGGCTGGCTGGCGTATCCACCGCTGTCCGGTGCGGCGTACAGCCCGGGGGTCGGTGTCGATTACTACATCTGGGCGTTGCAGATCGCCGGTGTCGGCACCTTGCTGTCCGGCGTCAACCTGCTGGTGACCATCATCAAGATGCGCGCGCCGGGCATGGGCCTGATGCAGATGCCGGTGTTCACTTGGACGAGCTTGTGCACCAACGTGCTGATCGTCGCCGCATTCCCGGTGCTGACTGCCGTGCTGGTGCTGCTGGCGCTGGATCGCACGGTCGGCACCAACTTCTTCACCAATGATTTCGGCGGCAACCCGATGATGTACGTGAACCTGATCTGGATCTGGGGTCACCCCGAGGTCTACATCCTGATCCTGCCGCTGTTCGGTGTGTTCTCCGAAGTGGTGTCGACCTTCAGCGGCAAGCGCCTGTTCGGCTATGCCTCGATGGTCTACGCGACCATCGTCATCACCATCCTGTCGTATCTCGTCTGGCTGCATCACTTCTTCACGATGGGCTCCGGGGCGAGTGTCAATTCGTTCTTCGGCATCACCACGATGATCATCTCGATCCCCACCGGCGCGAAGATGTTCAACTGGCTGTTCACGATGTATCGCGGCCGCATCCGCTTCGAGCTGCCGATGCTGTGGACGATGGGCTTCATGTTCACCTTCGTGATCGGCGGCATGACCGGCGTGCTGCTCGCCGTTCCACCGGCGGACTTCGTGCTGCACAACTCGCTGTTCCTGATCGCCCACTTCCACAACGTGATCATCGGCGGCGTGGTGTTCGGCGTGTTCGCCGGCGTCAGCTACTGGTTCCCGAAAGTGTTCGGCTACCAGCTCGATGTGTTCTGGGGCCGGGTATCGTTCTGGTGCTGGCAGATCGGCTTCCTGCTCGCCTTCATGCCGCTGTACGTCCTCGGCCTGATGGGCGTCACCCGCCGGGTCAGCCACTTCGAGGACAGCAGCCTGCAGCCCTGGTTCATCGTTGCCGCGTTCGGCGCGGTGCTGATCGGCTGCGGCATCGTCGCGATGCTGGTGCAGTTCCGGGTCAGCTACGTGCGCCGCGAATCGCTGCGCGATGACTCCGGCGATCCCTGGAACGGCCGCACCCTGGAGTGGGCGACTTCGTCACCGCCGCCGGACTACAACTTCGCGTTTACCCCGAGAGTGCATGACATCGACGCCTGGTGGGACATGAAGCGCGGCGGCTACCAGCGGCCGACCACCGGCTTCCTGGCCATCCACATGCCGAAGAACACGCCGGCCGGCATCATCCTCGCGGGCATCAGCGGCGTGATGGGCTTCGCGCTGATCTGGCACATCTGGTGGGCGGCGGGTGCTGCGTTCGCTGCACTGATCGGCACCGCGATCGTCCACACCTTCAACCTCGATCGCGATTACCACGTGCCGGTCGAAACGGTGACCGCGGTCGAAGACCTGCGCACGCGTCAGCTGGCGGAGGCCGGAGCATGAGCACCAGCACGATCTCCCCGCCGGCCGACACCGGCAACCGCTATCTGGTGGCCGGTGAGCATCATCCCGCCAACGGCACGATGCTCGGTTTCTGGCTGTACCTGATGAGCGACTGCCTGATCTTCGCGGTGCTGTTCGCGATGTATGGTGTCGTCGGCGGCAACTACGCGGCCGGCCCGTCGCCCAAGGATCTGTTCGATCTCGAACTAGTCGCGGTCAACACCGCGATGCTGCTGCTGTCGTCGATCACCTACGGCATGGCGATGCTGGAAATGCAGCGCCATCGGGTCAAGCCGACGATGCTGTGGCTGGCCGTCACCGGCCTGTTCGGCCTGGCCTTCGTCGGTATCGAGATGTACGAGTTCCATCATCTGATCCACGAAGGGGCAGGGCCGCAGCGCAGCGCGTTCCTGTCGGCGTTCTTCACCCTGGTCGGCACCCATGGTCTGCACGTCAGCTTCGGCATCGTCTGGCTGGTGGTGCTGCTGACTCAGCTCGGCCGCTGGGGCCTGACTGCGGCGAACCGTCGCCGGCTCGCCTGCCTGTCGCTGTTCTGGCACTTCCTCGACGTCATCTGGATCGGCGTCTTCACGGTTGTCTATCTGATGGGAGCCCTGCGATGAGTGCTGCCAACGTTCACGGCTCTGATGCCCGTGCCGTCGAAAGCCATGTTCACGGCCACGATGAAGGCCACCACGACGGCGACGAATTGCCGCACGCCAGCTTGCGCGGTTACCTGATCGGCTTCCTGCTGTCGGTGTTCCTGACCGCAATCCCGTTCTGGCTGGTGATCGGCGAAGTGTTCCCGGACAAGCGCATCACCACGGCGATCATCGTGGTCTTCGCGATCGCCCAGATGCTGGTGCACGTCGTCTACTTCCTGCACCTCGACACTCGTTCGCAGGCTGGCTGGAACATGCTGGCGGCGATCTTCACCATCGTGCTGGTGGTGATCGCGATCTCCGGCTCGCTGTGGGTCATGTACCACATGAATACCAACATGATGCCGATGGATGAACACGAGATGCGCAACCAGCCCTGATGGACAAGGCGCGGCGCTGGCCTCGGTTCGCGCTGCTGGTCGGGCTGGCGCTGGCCTTCATCGGCTTCGTGGCACTCGGCAGCTGGCAGCTTGAACGGCGGACCTGGAAGCTGGCGCTGATCGAGCGAGTCGAGGCGCAACTGCAGGCAGCGCCGGTTGATGCACCCGGTCCTGCCGGGTCATCGTCATCTTGGGACCGCATCGGCCGGGACGACGAGTACCGGCGAGTGAGCGTCACCGGCCGCTACCGCCACGATCTGGAAACCTGCACCCAGGCGGTCACCGTGCGCGGCCCCGGCTGCTGGGTACTGACGCCGCTGGAAACGGACGACGGCTGGCTGCTGCTGATCAACCGCGGCTTCGTCGATCCGGCGCAGCGCGATCCGGCGACCCGAGCTAGTGGTCAGCCGGAAGGTATCGTTGCCGTCGATGGCCTGCTGCGGCTCAGCGAACCGCGCGGCGGCTTCCTGCGTCGCAATGATCCGGCACAGAGCCGCTGGTACTCCCGCGATGTCGTGGCGATCGCTGCAGCTCGTGGTCTTCCAGAGGATCGCGTTGCGCCTTACTTCGTCGATGCGAGCGGTAGCGTACCGGGCGGGCCGATCGGCGGGCTGACCGTGGTGCGCTTTCGCAACAGCCATCTGGTCTATGCGCTGACCTGGTACGGCCTCGCAGCGCTGAGTCTGGCTGGTGCGCTCCTGGTGATCCGTCCGGACTGGCGTCGGCGCAGCAACGCGGAATCCCTTTGATGTGGAGCCAGCCGGAGCCGCTGCTACCATCCGCGTCATGACCGCGCTTCCCGCTCCGCCGCGCCGCTTCTCGCTGCTCGATTCGCTCGGCGAAACGGCGAATCATCAGAACGCGATGCTGCTGGTGCAGCTGCGCTGGCTCGCGGTGTTCGGTCAGGCGCTGACCATCGTTCTCAGCACCGTGCTGTTCGATCTGCAGCTGCCGATGGCGACCATGTTCGGCGTCGTCGGCGTGCTGGTGCTGTTCAACCTCTACAGCATGCTGCGGCCGCGGCTCGATCGCGAGGTGCGCGATAGCGAGTTGATGGCCGGGCTGTTCATCGACATCACCGCGCTGACCGCGCTGCTCTATCTCAGCGGCGGGGCGACCAATCCCTTCGTGTTCCTGTATCTGATGCAGGTGACCCTGGGCGCGATCCTGCTGGAGATGCGCTCGACCTGGGTGCTGGTCGCCTACGCCTGCCTGTGCTTCGTCGTGTTGATCGACCATCACGTGCCGCTGGTGTTCGGCGAGCACGCGCAGCGCACGGCGTTTGATCTGCACGTACTCGGCATGCTGGTCTGCTTCGTGCTCGACATCCTGCTGCTGGTGGTCTTCATCCGCCAGATCGGCACCAACCTGCGCCGCCGCGACCGTAACCTGGCCGATCTGCGCCAGCACGCTGCCGAGGAAGATCACATCGTCCGCATGGGCCTGCTGGCCTCGGGCGCTGCCCATGAACTGGGTACGCCGCTGTCGACGCTGTCGGTGATCATCGGCGACTGGCGCCATCTGCCGGAGTTCCGCGAGCACCCGGAACTGCGCCAGGAACTGGATGATGTCGATGCCGAGCTGCGGCGGATCAAGGACATCGTCAACGGCATCCTGCTGTCGGCTGGCGAAGCGCGCGGCGAACGGCCGACGCTGACCACGGTGGCCCATTCGCTGGGCGATACCGTCGACGAATGGCGCAGCTTGTGGCCCGGCGTCACGCTCGATTACGTCGTCGAGGAACCGCTCGATCGCGAGGCGTTCCACCGCACGCCGGTGGTCTCCGATTCGGCGATGCGCCAGGTGCTGTTCAACGTCTTCGACAACGCCCGCGAAGTTTCGCCGGGCTGGATCGGCGTCACCGTGCGCTGCCGCGACGGCCTGCTGACCATCGATGTGCGCGACCACGGTCCGGGCTTCCCGCAGGCGATGCTGGCGCGCATCGGCAAGCCCTACCAGTCGAGCAAGAATCGTCCCGGCAGCGGCCTGGGCCTGTTCCTGGTGGTCAACGTGCTGCGCAAGTTTGGCGGCAACGTCGAAGTCATCAATGGCGAACACGGCGGCGCGATCGTCCGGCTGAGATTGCCGCTGAGTGCGCTGGTGTTCGAGCAGGGCGAGGGTGGGGCATGAGCGGACGCATCCTGCTGATCGTCGAGGACGATCCGGCCTTCGCCCGCACCTTGCGGCGCTCCTTCGAGCGGCGTGGCGATACCGTGCACAGCGCCGCCAGCCTCGAAGCCACGATCGCCGTGCTCGCCGAGGCCAAGCCGACACATGCCGTGGTCGATCTCAAGCTCGGTCAGGAATCCGGCCTCGCCGTCGTCCGCCATCTGCACGGCCATGATCCGCAACTGGTGATCGTCGTGCTCACCGGCTATGCCAGCATTGCCACCGCCGTTGAAGCGATCAAGCTCGGCGCCAGCAATTATCTGGTCAAGCCCTCGAACACCGATGACATCGAGGCCGCGTTCGCCGGCGAGTCGGTCATCGAACCGGAAGATCTGCCGATGAGCGGCCGGCAGACCTCGCTGAAGACGCTGGAAATGGAGCGCATCCACGAAGTGCTCGCCGAGACCGGCTTCAACATCTCCGAAACCGCCCGCCGCCTCGGCCTGCATCGCCGCACCCTGGCGCGCAAGCTGGCCAAGCGCTGGGTGTCTTAGAGTTCCTGAGGCTGGACCAGCCGGTCTTGGCCGTGATCGAATCGGGTTTCCTAATCCCCTTCGATACGACCAGGATCACCATGAAATTCCCCGAATACCACACCGGCCAGACCTTCGTTCTCGGCCCCGTGCTGATGACCGAAGAGCGGATCATCAAATTCGCCAGCGACTGGGACCCGCAGTGGTTCCACACCGACCCCGAACGCGCCGCCAACAGCCGCTGGAACGGCCTGATCGCCAGCGGCTGGCATACCGCCAGTACCGCGATGCGGCTGGTCGTCGATGGCCCGCTGAAGGACTCGGGTTCGATCGGTTCGCCGGGCCTGGCCTATCTGAAGTGGCTGGCGCCGGTGCGGCCGAATGATGAGATCAGTGTCCATCTCGAGGTGCTGGAGACGGGCGTTTCCAAATCGGGTCGGATGGGGTCGGTCAGGTGGCGGTGGTTGGTGAAGAATCAGGCTGATGTGGTGGTTTTGGATACTGAGGCGACGAGTTTGTTTGAGCTGAATGGCGCTGCTTGATGTGCTTCAAGGTCATCTTGAGATGGAGCGAGGAGCTGCCATGCAAACCGTGAAGCGATGCCACGACTCGGCCGGTATGCGGTTGTGCAGTGAATCTAATCAACGTTGGGTAGCATGAAACAGCTGTGGTCTTGGCTAGTGGAAGGCACGCTCCAAGTCGGAAACCGCGTCCGGCTATTCGGTGGCTACTCACAAAAACCTGAGTGGCTAAACGGCAAAGATGCTCACTACGGCACCTGCATTTCGTTTATCTCTGGCCAGAACAAACAGCCGGCAGCAGTCATCGAGCTTGATGCGCCATGTTCATTTGAGGGCACGTCCGGCAGTTTTATTGTCCTTGAGTTGCGGTATGTCGGCGCACGGTGGAAGAAGCAGGAAACAGTTCATGCGGAGCTTTGCTCAGTACTGCCGGAGAGCCGGCTAAGTGCAGAGTGCAGTCGGGGGTTATGGGTTGAGTCACATGCAAGCTACCAAGTCATATAGCGCGCTGCCGCCCCAACTAGCAGGTGTGGATCGGGAAAGCGGCTTCATCGCGTATCCGCCGTAATCGGTGTCGCCTGCTTCCCTGACTCTTTGGGCTTCACCGAACCATTCCGCGCTTTCGCGCGCGGGAAGCTTCAATCGCTTCCCACTTTCCTTGGCGCCCAAGGAAAGTGACCAAAGGAAGGGCGCCCCCGGCGCTGCGTCGGATCGCGAGTTCTCCTAATCGACCCCCGGCCCGGCCAAACATCACGGCCGGGCGTTCAGATTCGCAGCGAGCAGTGCTCGCAAAGCGCGAATCTTCACCCTGTGCTTCTCGGCCCTGACGGGGCTTTTCGACGCGTCATCCGTGGCGCGGCGAAAAGGCATCGGCATTCTGCCTCGCCTCCTTCGGAGCCTGTCCGCCATGGCCTGCGATGCTCGGCGCGCTTGAGGGGGCCAAGGTCCGCGGCCGAAGCAAAAGCAACGGCAACAGCAGAATCGGAAGCACAGCCGAAGCAGAATCAAAAGCTGCCGTATACCGGCGAAAGCCGGTATCCAGTGCCGCACGCGCGAGGTCCCGACTCTGGATACCCGGTCATGCCGTGCGGGATCGTTGGCAAGCGTGCACCAAGGACATCCTTCCGGTGGTCGTTTGTTTGAATGCCGTCAAATTCGTAGAATGCATGCATCGACTGCACGATGAGGCGATGACGATGGCAATGCTGACGGTACGCAATATCTCCGACGAGGTGCATCGGGCGCTGCGTGTGCGCGCTGCCCGGCACGGTCAGAGCATGGAAGCCGAGGTGCGGGAGATTCTTGAATCCGTGGTCAGCCCGGAGGGGCGGGTGAAGCTGGGTTCACTGCTGGCCGATATCGGCCGCAAGGCCAAGTTGACCGACGAAGAGTTCGCAGGCTTCGAGCAGGTGCGCGACAAGACACCGGCTCGCCCGGTCAGCTTTGAATGATCCTGCTGGACACCAACGTGGTGTCGGAGCCGTTGCGACAGGCACCCGAAGCCCGCGTGATCGAGTGGATCGATGCCCAACCGCTGGAAACGCTCTTTTTGTCTGCCATTACCGTTGCCGAACTTCGCGCTGGCGTTGCGTTGTTGCCCACCGGCAAGCGCCGGACGGGTCTGCAGGAAAGCCTTGAAAAGCGAGTGCTGCCTCTGTTCGCCGGCCGCGTGCTGCCCTTTGACCTGGCCTGCACGCAAGCCTATGCACAACTGCTGGCCAAAGCCCGAGTGGCTGGGCTTGCGATCGCCACGGCCGATGGCTACATCGCGGCCATCGCAGCCGCCAATGGCCTGGCGGTCGCGACTCGTGACATCCGCCCCTTTGAAGCGGCCGGTGCTGCGGTGATCAACCCCTGGCAGGCGTGAAGCTGGTAGATGCCCGTGAGCTTCCGCCGCAGATCGATCTACTTCCCCTTGGCCCCCGCCAGCATCTCCCCCATCTTCTGATGAATCAGATTGATCGCCTTCAAGGGCCGCAACATCACCTTGAACTCGACGATCAAGCCCGCCCCGTTCGAGCGGATCATGTCCACGCCATTGACCAGAATGCCATCGATCATCACCTCGAACTCCAGCACCGCATCAAGCCCGCTACGCACTTCACGAACGTAACGGAAGCTCGGATTGAAGAACACGAAGAAGGCGGCGGTCAGGTATTTCTGGGTGATCGCCTTGCCGACCTGCGGCGTGTGGACGACCGGCGAATGAAACACCACATCGTCGGCCAGGATCGTGTCGAGGCCGCGGGGGCTGCGGGCTCGCACCATCTCGTGCCAGCGGTGGATCGGGTCTGCTTGGCTCATCGTGAACGGTTCCTTCAGGTCTTGACGGTGGTGGTGCCGAAGCGTTGCAGCAGTTCGCGGACGGTAGCGATGCCGAGCTTGGCGAGGATGTTGGCGCGGTGGACGTCGATGGTGCGCGGGCTGATCTCCAGATCCCGGGCGATCTGCTTGCTGCTGGCGCCGGCGAGGATGCGTTCGAGCACGTCGTGTTCGCGGACCGACAGTCTGGCCAGCCATTCACTGCGATTGAGCTGGGCGCGACGGGTCTGGTAGTTCTGGCGGGCCTGCAGCGAGACGCGGCTGACGCAGTCGAGAAACACCTGTGGATCGAAAGGCTTCTGCAGGAAATCGGTGGCGCCGAGCTTCATCGCGTGGACGGCGGTGGGCACGTCGCCGTGCGCGGTCAGGAAGATGATTGGCACGTCGGGGCGGATAGCAGCCAGACGTTCGGCGGCTTCGAGGCCGCCGATGTCCGGCATGCGCAGGTCGAGCACGACGCAGGCGGCGCCGTCGTAGTCCGGCACGGCGGCGAGGAAGTCCGCGACGCGATGATGGGTTTCCGAGGCGATGCCGGCTGATTCCAATAGCCAGCTGAGGCCCTTGGTGACGTTGGGCTGATCGTCGACCAGATAGACGCGCACTGCAGTGTTTCCAGACTTCTCCTGCGATTTATCCATGAGCCGCCTTGATGCCGAGCAGGGTGAAACGGAAGCGTGCGCCGCTGCGCGCACGGGCATCCAGCGCCAGTTGGCCGCCGTGCGCTTCGACGATGTTGCGACACATCATCAGGCCCATGCCGAGACCGTCGCGCTTGGAGGTCACGTAGGGTTCGAACAACGTGGCCTGATGCTCGGCGCTGACGCCGGGGCCGTTGTCGGCGACGGTCACCGTCAGCTTGCCACCGATGCTGCGGGCAACGCCGATTCGGATCTCCGGGCGCAGCGTTTCGGCGGCGCGCATCGCTTCGATCGCGTTGACGATCAGGTTGACCAGCACCTGCTGCAGTTCGACCCGGTTGCCAGACACGCTCGGCACCGCCGCCGCGGCCTTGACCAACACCCGCGTGCCTTCCTCGCGCAACTGCAGTTGCAGCAGTTCGAGCGTGGCGTAGATCAGCGCGATGACGTCCACCGGTTCGTCACCGGGCCGATGGCGGGTCACGAACGAACGGACGTTGCGGATGATGTCGCCGGCCTGGCGCAGCTGCAGCTGGATCGCGTGCAGCGCTTCGAGCGCATCGGGACGATCGCGTAGTTCGTTGCTCAGTCGGCGCTCGAGGCCCGCGGCATAGCTCAGCGAAGCGTTCAGCGGCTGGCCCAGCTCGTGGGCGAGCGCCGATGCAAACTCGCCCATCAGCGAGCGCCGCGTGGCATGGGCGAGTTGCTGCTGTTGTGCCAGCTCGCGATCACGGGCGCGACGCTGTTCGGTGCGATCGGCGAACACCACGGCGGCACCGAGGCCGCGCACCGGAACTCGCACGCCGACCACGTCGAACCAGCGCGTTTCGCCGCTATCCGCTTGCCAGAGCACGGTGAGGTGATCGCTGCGCCGGCTGGCGGCGCGGCTGTGGATCATCTCGAGCAGGCTGGTCTCGCCGTCGACACCGAGCACGCGGCAGCGGCTGTGTGCGGCGAGCGCGACGAAGTGTTCGGCATCGCGGGCGCTGAACCAGGTGCGCAGCATCGGGTTGATCTCGACGATGCCGCCATCGGTGTCGGTGACGGCGATGCCGAGCGGAATGTTGTGGATCAGCACGCGGTATTTCTCGCGGCTTTCGATCATCGCCCGCTCGGTGGCGCGGCGGCGCTCCACTTCCAGCTTCAGCGCGGCATTGGTCTTCTGCAGATTCAGCGTGCGGCTCTGCACCCGCTGTTCGAGCCGCTGGTTGGCGCGCGCCAACTGGTTCTCGATCTGCTTCTTGGCGGTGATGTCCTGCACCACCCAGACCGATGGCGAACTGGCATCGCCGCGCTTCAGCCAGCGGCCGCCGATCAGGCACCAGCGGATGCTGCCGTCCTTGGCGAGCAGCGCCCGCTCGTGCAGATAGACGTTGTCGCGCGGCACCTTGGCGACCACGGCGCCGACATCCTCGTAGTCCTGCCGGCGTGCATAGACCTTGCGTACCGGCTCGCCCAGCAACTCGCCCGGCGCGTAGCCGAGCAGCTCCTCCATGCGCCGGTTGACCTGCAGGAAACGCCGGCCCTGCATGAAGCAGATGCCGACGATCGCGTTGTCGAACACCTGCTTGTAGAGCAGCGGATCGGGCTCGTTCAGCGCAGCGGCTGTGGCGTGGGCGGGCAGGGTCATCAGGCTGGGGACAGGGCTTTTTGCTGCAGTGCAGATTCGTAGTCGATACGAGTAGGCGAGGCGGCGCTCGCTGCCTACTCTGCGTGCATGGTGCAGCAAAGCACCTCGAATAGAACACTGCCGGCATGACCGGCAACGACAGACGCAGTGCGAGGGAGGACCGAAGATGCTGACGATCGACATCGATACCGGTGGCACGATGACCGACGCCTTGATCACCGATGGCGCCACGCGCCACTGCATCAAGGTCGACACCACGCCGCATGATTTCACTGTGGGCCTGCAGCACTGCCTGAGTGAAGCCGCGAAGCTCTACGAGATCGAGGACATCGCTGCGCTGCTGGCGAAGGTATCGCTGATCCGCTGGTCGTCGACGATCACCACCAATGTGCTCGCCGAACGCCGCGGCGCCAAGGTCGGCCTGCTGGTGACGAAAGACCACGAGGAAGACCTGTACGGCGACGGCCGCTCGGCGATCATCGATGAACTGGTGGCGGCCGAGAACGTCATCGGCCTGCCGGCCGATCCGGAAGCGAAGGACATCCTGCTGGCGGTCAAGGCGCTGCTCGAATCCGGCGTGCGCCGCATCTGCGTGGCGCTGGCCGGAAGCTTCCCGGATAACCGCGCCGAGATCGCGATCAAGCGGGTCATCGAGGATCAGTATCCGGATCACATCATCGGCTCGGTGCCGGTGCTGCTCGGCTCGGAGATGGCCCAGATCGGCCACGACCAGACCCGCGCCCATTACTCGGCGATGAACGCCTACACGCACTCGCATCTGGCAACTTCGTTGTTCAAGGCCGAGGACATCCTGCGTGACGAATACGGCTGGCGCGGTGCACTGCTGATCGGCCAGACCAGCGGCGGCGTTGCCCGCATCGGCAAGACCAAGGCGGTCGACACGATCGAGTCCGGCCCGGTGTTCGGCACCTTCGGCGGCGCCTTTGCGGCGCGCAGCTACGGACTGAAGGACGTGGTCTGCTTCGATGTCGGCGGCACCACCACCAAGTGCTCGATCGTCCGCAACGGCGAACCGGTGTTCCAGCGTGGCGGCGATCTGATGGAAATCCCGGTGCAGACCTCGTTCGCGATGCTGCGCTCGGCGGCGATCGGAGGCGGCTCGATCGCCCGGGTCAAGGGCGGGCGTCTGGTGCTCGGCCCGGACAGCCAGGGCGCGGCACCGGGGCCGGCCTGTTACGCGCTCGGTGGCCGCGAAGCGACCCTGACCGACGCGCTGCTGCTGCTCGGCTATCTCGATGCCGACAACTTCCTCGGCGGCCGTCGTCGTCTTTCCGCCGAGCACGCCCGCAAGATCATCGACAAGAACATCGCCAAGCCGCTGGCGGTATCGGTGGAGCAGGCGGCGCTGCTGATCCGCGATGAAGCGGTGACGGTGATGGCCGAGCTGATCACCAATACATTGTCTGAAGCCATGCTCGAAGCCAGCCAGGTGGCGATGTTTTCCTTCGGCGGCAATGGCCCGATGTTCGGCGCCTTCGTCGCCGAGCGGCTCGGCATCGCCAAGGCTTATGCCTTCGACTATGGCCCGGTGTTCGGTGCTTTCGGCTCGTCGATCTCCGATGTCGCCCACGTCTACGAGCGTGGCGTCGGCCTGGCCTGGAACGCGACGAACGAGGCCTCGATCCTCGCCGCCGCTCAGCGCCTGCACACCCAGGCGGTGCGCGATCTTCAGGGCGAGGGCTTCGATCCGGCTGCCGCGATCTACCGCTGCGAACTGGAGTTCGGCCGCAATGCGAACGTCGCCGGTGCCTGCCGCTTCGATTACGCCGGCGAACCGGGCAGCCCGTTCATCGCTGCTGCCATGCAGGCGATCAAGACAGCCGGACTCGCCGGCACGGCCGAGCCGCTACTGCTGCTTCGCGTTTCGGCCCGGCTCGAAGTGGCGGCCAACCAGTTGCAGAAGAAGTCTGCCGGCAAGGCCGCGGCAACCACCGGTAGCCGCGCGATGCAGTTCAACGGTCATGGCGCTGAACCGCTGCCGGCACATGTCTGGGAACGGCTGAACGTTGGCGACCGGATTCGCGGCCCGGCCATGATCAACGGCGCCACGATGAGCTGCCCGGTGCCACCGGGCTGGATGCTGGCCGTCGATGACTACGGCAATGCAGCGATGAGCCGGGCAAACCAGCAGGAGGCTGCGTTGTGAGTGAACTGATCCGTTTCACCGAAAACCTCGATCTCGATGCTGCGAAGGAGATGTGGCTCTGCCACAGCTGCGCGCATCCGCTGATCTCGGCGCGCGAGAACTACAAGAAGGGTTGCCTGGTCGCGCAGCGCGATCCGCGCGAGATCCACGAAGCCGTGCTCGAAGGTGCCTACAGCTTCTCGCCGGACCCGGACTGGTCGCGAATCATCGAGTTCTACTGCCCGAACTGCGGCCGCCAGATCGAGACCGAATACCTGCCGCCCGGTCATCCGATCACTCATGACATCGAACTCGATGTCGACAGCCTGAAGCGCAGGCTGGCCTCGGGCGATCTGGTGGTCACGAACGGCAAGCTGGTGATGGGGGAGGAGGCATGAGCTACCCGACGAGGGACCCACAGCTTCACCGTGGGATCGACGGCAAGGCGAATGCCCCCTGTTGCCGACAGAACACCACTTCCGATTGCACGAGCGTCATGGAGGCAACTGCATGAGCAAGTCGACCGCTGTCATGAACTCCATCGACATCGACGTCGGCGGCACCTTCACCGATTTCGTGCTGACGCTCGATGGCGAGCGCCACATCGTCAAGTCGCCGACCACGCCGCATGACTTGTCGATCGGCTTCGTCAACGCCGTCGAGTCCGGCGCCGAGAAGGTCGGCCTGAGCATCGAGGAACTGCTGCCACGCATCGATATCGTTCGCTACTCGACGACGGTCGCTTTGAATCGCCTGCTGCAGCGCCAGGGCCCGCGCATCGGCTTCATTACCACCGAGGGCCATGAGGACGTGATTCACATCGGCCGCGGCGCCCAGTGGGTCGATGGCCAGATCATTTCCGAGCGGCGCAATCTCGCTGCGCAGAACAAGCCGCATCCGCTGATCAGCCGCGACCTCGTGGTCGGCGTCAAGGAGCGCATCGACTCCAAGGGCAACATCGTTCGGCCGCTGGACGAAGAAGACGTGCGTCGCAAGCTGCGCGTGCTGATGGATCGCGGCGCGCGCGCGATCGTCGTCTGCACCTTGTGGTCGTTCTCGAATCCGGTGCACGAGAAGCGCATCCGCGAAATCATCCGCGACGAGTACAAGGAGTACCACATCGGTTTCGTGCCGGTGGTCATGAGCCATGCGGTCACCGCCAAGCTCGGCGAGTACGAGCGGGCGATGACGGCGGTGCTCGATGCCTACCTGCAGCACGCCATGCAGACCGAGATCTGCGCCACCTGGGACAAGCTGCGCGACAAGGGCTATCGCGGCACTTTCCTGATGATCCACAACTCTGGCGGATCGGCCGATATCTTCAAGACACCAGCCTCACGCACCTTCAACGGCGGCCCGGTGTCCGGCCTGATGGGCTCGGCTTACTTCGCCGACAAGCTCGGCTACAAGAACGTGATCATGGGCGATGTCGGCGGCACCAGTTTCGATGTGGCGCTGGTGGTCGAATCGAGCGTCCGCAATTACACGTTCAAGCCGGTCATCGATCGCTGGATGGTCAACGTGACGATGATGCAGACCATCTCGATCGGCGCCGGCGGCGGCTCGATCGCCAGCGTCGACAAGAGCGGGCGACTGTCGGTCGGCCCGAAGTCGGCCGGCTCGATGCCGGGCCCGGTCTGCTACGACCTCGGTGGCACCGAGCCGACCACCACCGATGCCGACGTGGTGCTCGGCTACATCAATCCGGATGCCTACTTCGGTGGCCAGATGCCGCTGAACAAGGCCAAGGCCGCGAAGGCGATCAAGGACCGGATCGCCGACAAGCTCGGTGTCAGCGTCTACGAAGCGGCGGCGATGATCCGCAACGTCATCGACGAGAACATGGCCTCGGCGATCAAGCGCGAAGTGCACATGCGCGGCTATCACCCGGAAGACTTCGTGCTGTTCGCCATCGGCGGTGCCGGCCCGACCCACGTCGCCGGCTTCCAGGCCGATGTGCCGAAGGCGGTGGTATTTCCGGCCGCGCCGGTGTTCTGCGCGATGGGCAGCTCGATCATGGACATCGTCCATCTTTACGAGCAGTCCAAGCGCCTGATCTTCATGGAGCCGATCAGCGAAGCCCTGGTCATCGACCGCGCGCAGTTCAACGCCATCGTCCAGGAGATGATCGACAAGGCGAAGCAGGAACTGGTGTCGGAAAGCCTGGACCCGGCCGAGGCCAGCTACGCACTGGAGCTGGACATGCTCTACGGCGGCCAGGTCAACGTGAAACGCACGGCTTGCCCGGTGCTGCAGATCGAGTCGGACGCTGACGCGCAGGCCGCCTACGACGAGTTCGAGCGCGAGTTCTCGGCCGCGTTCAGCCCGCTGGTGGTCAACCGTCCGGGCGGCGTGTTCCTCGACAACTTCGTGCTGAAGGTGACCGTGCCGGTGGCCAAGCCGCCGATCCCGGAATACCCGATGCAGGCTGCCGATCCGGAAGCTGCACGCCTCGGTACCCGGGAGGCCTACTGGCTGGAATTGAAGGCGGCGGTGCCGACGCCGACCTACAAGTTCGAGCTGCTGCAGCCGGGCAACGTGATCATCGGCCCGGCCGTCGTCGAAGCCGATCTGACCACGGTGGCGATCCCGCCCGGACGCCGCTTCTCGATCGACAAGCACAAGCTCGGAATTCTCGAGCGCATCGTCGTAGCGGCAAGCCCGGCTGATCACAAAAAGACCACGAGCAGCCGACGCGGTGCCACTACTGCCTGATGTCAGCTCTCTCTCCACATCCCGTCATTCCCACGCAGGCGGGAATCCAGTTTTCGCATCCTGCGGTGCGCGAACGTCAACACTGGATCCCCGCCTTCGCGGGGATGACGACTCCAATCGAATTCATCTGATTCTCGACGCGAGCACCTCATGGCTATCCCGACCCTTGAACAGAAACTCAACTGGCTGAAGACCGTTCCGCCAGCCGCCGACGTGCAGGCCATTGCCGATTCGATCGACGCCGCCCGCTTCGAGATCGGTTTCCAGCGGACCAACGACATTCTCGACGAAGCGATGGACGTGTTCCAGCGTTCCTGCCGTTGCGCGATGGGCGTGGCCGGCGATTCGCTGGTCGGCATCTGCACCGCCGATGGCGACATCGTCAACGGCTCGATGGGCACCTATCTGCACGCGGTGATTCCACCGCTGATCATCAAGTACATCATCCACACGTTCGGCAAGAACATCGGCATCAACGACGGCGACTTCTGGTTTGCCAACGATGCCGTCTACGGCGGTGTCCACAACCCCGATCAGGGCGTGATGACGCCGGTGTTCTACAAGGGCGAACTGGTCGCCTGGACGGTGGCGCTGGTGCATACCACCGAGACCGGCGCAATCGAACCGGGCGGCATGCCGGTATCGGCGACCACCCGCTTCGAGGAAGGCATGAACCTGCCGCCGATGCGCATCGGCCAGAACCACAAGCTGAGTCCCGACATCGAATCGATGTTCCAGGCCTTCGGCCTGCGTGCCCCGCAGATGATCGCCGTCGATCTCAAGGCTCGCTGCACGACCGCCGATCGCGTCCGTACCCGCCTGATCGAGATGTGCGATCGCGAAGGGCCTGCGTTCGTCAAAGGCCTGTTCGTCAAGATGATCCAGGCCGCCGATAGCGGCGCCAAGGATCTGATTCGCCAATGGCCAGACGGCAAGTTCCGCTGCGTGAATTTCTCCGATGGTGTCGGCCTCAAGCAGGGCCTGATCCGCAACTGCTACATGACCCTGCACAAGAACGGCGATCGTCTGCTGGTCGACTTCACCGGCACCGGGCCGGAGACGCCATCAAGCTACAACGCTCATCCGCAGGCGGCGATCGCGCACTTCACCAATTACATCTACGAGTACCTGTTCCATCAGCTGCCGCTGTCGAACGGCACCTTCAACAACATCGATTTCAAGTTCGAGCACGGCACCTGCCTGTCGCCCGATCCGCGAGCCGCCACCTCGAACTCGGTGATGATCTCGACCGGCATCATGAGTGCAGTCCACAACTGCTTCGCCAAGACCATGTTCTCGACCGACAACTGGCGCCAGGCCGGTGCCAGCATGGCCAACGCCGGCAATGCGCTGGTGCTCGCCGGCCTGTCGCAATGGGGCCAGCCGTTCGCCGACATGCTGGCCTACTCGATCAATTCCGAAGGGCAGGGCGCGCGTCCCGATCAGGACGGCATGGATGCCTATGGCTTCCCCTGGGCGCATGGCGGCCGGGCGCCGAACGTCGAGAACGTCGAGAACGAATTTCCGCTGCTGGTGCCGCTGTCCAGCCACTGGATCGACAGCTGTGGCCACGGCAAGTACCGCGGCGGCGTCGGCACCGTGCAGATGTGGGTTGCGCACCACGTGCCGCAGGTCTACATGATGTGCATCGCCGACAACTCCAAGCTGCAGACGCCGCAGCCGCTGTTCGGCGGCTACGCGCCGAGCACGGTGCCGGGTGTATCGATCAGCAAGTCGAAGATCATGGAGCAGCTTGCCGGCCGCGGCGAGCTGAACCTGGAACTGCAGGAAATCCTCACCGACAAGACCGTCGAAGGTGATTACAAGACCGAGTTCCTCGGCCGTTCGGTGCGTCCTTACGACAACGGTGACGTCATCACCTTCGGCTTCTCCGCCGGCGGCACCGGCTTCGGCGATCCGATGGATCGCGAGCCGGAATCGGTGGCCATCGATCTCGACAAGGGCACGATCACCGCGCAGACCGCGCTGCGCATCTACAAGGTGATCTGGGATCAGACTTCGCGCCGGGTCGATCTGGCGGCGACCAAGGCTGCCCGTGAAGCCGAGTACGCGGCGCGCAAGCAGCGCGGCAAGTCCTACGCCGAGTTCGAGCAGGAATGGCTGAAGCTGAAGCCCTCCGACGAGATCCTCGAGTACTACGGCACCTGGCCGGACGCCAAGCCGAACAAGGTATGGATGCGGGCGTGAAGCCGGCCTCGGCACCGCGTTCGTCGATGCCGAGTGGCCTTGCTTTACGCGTGCCACGCGGGTTCGCCCTAAGCCGGCAGGGCAGGCTGACGGCATTAAAGTGGCCGCCTCCATTCCCCGATCACCACTGCCGCGCATGACCACCCGCAACCGCCAATGGCTACTCAAATCCCGTCCCGAAGGCCCCGCGGTCGAGCGTGAGCATTTCGAGCTGCGTGAAGCCGCGATCCCGACCATCGGCGACGGCGAGTTCCTGATCCGCAATCGCTGGTTCTCCTGCGATCCCTCGCAGCGCGCCTGGATGGACACCGACACCTACGTGAAGAAAGTCGCGCTCGGCGAACCGATGCGCGCCTTCACCGGCGGCGAAGTCGTTGAATCGCGTCATCCCGGCTACAAGCCGGGCGACAAGGTCACCGGCACCTTCGCCTGGCAGGACTACAGCCTCAGCGATGGCCGTGATGCACTCGGCACGGTGACCAGGCTGCCGGACAGCATCGATCTGCCGGCGGCACTTTCGCTGTTCGGCATCACTGGCATGACTGCGTACTTCGGCATGTTCGACATCGGCCGGCCGCGCGCCGGCGATACCGTGGTGGTCAGCGGCGCAGCCGGTGCCACCGGCGTCATCGCCGCGCAGATCGCCAAGGCGCGCGGCCTGCGCACGCTCGGCATCGCTGGCGGTGAAGGCAAGTGCCGCTGGCTGCGCGAGGAGCTGGGCCTCGACGACGCGATCGACTACAAGGCCGGCGATGTGCGCGATGCGCTGCGCGAGCGCTGCCCGGCCGGCATCAACGTGTACTTCGACAACATCGGCGGCGACATCCTCGACGCTGGACTGGCCAATCTCGCCGACGGTGCGAGAGTGGTGATGTGCGGCGCCATTGCCGGCTACGGCAATTTCGACGACATGCCGCCGATCCGCCAGTACCACCAGTTGATCCTCAAGCGCGCTTCGATGCAGGGCTTCCTGGTCTTCGACTATCTGGCGCGCAGCGACGAGGCGGTGGCCGAGATGAGTCCCTGGCTCGCCGCCGGCAGGATCAAGAACCCGGTCGATATCGCCGAAGGTTTCGACGCCGCGCCGGACGCGCTGAAGCGCCTGTTCGCCGGCCAGAACCGTGGCAAGCAGCTGGTGCGGCTCGACTGAGCCATGTAACGGGGAACGACAGGAACATGAGCACAGCACCCGCGATCCCCTGGCGCCGCCGCCTGTCCGAACTCGGCCGCGGCGTGGGCAAACCGCATGCGCCATTGTTCGCGCCGCTGCTCTACGGCGTCGCGGCGCAGATCGAAGCGCTGCCGCCCGCCGAGGTCACCGCTGATCCGACCCGGCTCGGCAAATGCCTGGGCGAGTTGCGCCGCGCGCTCGGCATGCACAGCTTCGTCGTCGCGGCACCGACGGCAATGGAAGCGGAAGCGCTGGGTGCCGAAGTCGATCGCGAAACCTGGCCGCCGCGGGTGCTCGGCAGTGCGTCGCCCGGCGTCATCGATCTGACCGATTTCGATGAAGTCTGGTCTCGCTCGGAAGCCCTGGCGGCATCGATCGAAGCGACCCGGCGTCTGGCCAAGACCCAGAGCGGTGAGCCGGTGCTGCTCGCGGCACTGACCGGCCCAGCCAGCCTGTTGGCCGAGCTGCTCGGCGAGGCTGCCGTGCTCGACGCTGCAGCCTACGAATTCGCCGGCCGCGCGTTGGCGGCGCTGGCGCGCCAGTACGCGCAGGCCGGCGCGTCGGCGATCCTGCTGTGCGAACGCCAGTTGCCCGGCGATGTTGCGGCTTGGTCCGGCACCTTGAACACCATCGCCAACATCGCGCGCTTTCATCGCATTCCGGCGCTGCTGGCCTTCGATGGCCGCACGCCGCTCGAATGGCCGTCGGCGGTGATTGCTTGCCCCGCCCCGGAGCACGAAGCTGCGCACGACAAGCCGCATGGTTTGACGGTATCGGCCGATCCGGCGAGCTGGGCTGATCTGGCCGGCAACACTGGCAGTGCTCGTGCGGTGTTCACGGCTCGCGAAGTCGACGCCGATGCCTCGATCGAAACGCTGACCGAAGCCTGCGAAGCAGCCCTCGACATGGAGCGCGACGCCTGATGGCGATGAACCGCCACACGATTCCCGTCACCGTGCTGACCGGCTTCCTCGGCTCGGGCAAGACCACGCTGATCAACCGCATCCTGAAAGAAGCGCACGGCCGGCGCTTCGCGGTGATCGAGAACGAATACGGCGAGATCAATGTCGACGCCGATCTGCTGGTCAAGGACGGCGGCGAAACCGTCGTCCAGCTGACCAATGGCTGCGTCTGCTGCACGGTCCGCGGCGATCTTGCCAATGCGCTGAATGATCTGGCCAAACAGCGCGATGCCGGCACCATCCAGTTCGATCACGTGCTGATCGAACCCACGGGCCTGGCCGATCCGGGCCCGATCGTCCGCACCTTCATGGCCGAGACCGAACTGCTGACCAGGTTCCATCTCGACGGCGTGGTGACCTTGTTCGATGCGGTGAACGGCGAGCGCAATCTGCTGGAGTCGGTCGAGGCGCAGGCGCAGCTAGGCTATGCCGATCGCATCCTGGTCACCAAGATTGATCTGCTGCGCGAGCGGACCGCGGTTCAGGCCGCCGATGTCGAAGCGGCGCTGCTGGCGACGATCGCCGCTGCCAACAGCGTCGCCGCCGTCGACTCCATTTCGGTGCCCGATGCGCCCTGGGGCGAAGTGTTCGACAAGCTTCTGGAGATGCGCGGCTACCAGTTCGATCGCGTGGTGTTCACGCCGCAACCGATGTTTCGGCCGCTGGCTGCGGCGAAGCACACGCCAGGTGTCGGCAGCATCAGCTTCGAAGCCGAGCAGCCGCTCGATGGCCTCAAGCTCAATGCCGCGCTGGCGGCGATCAACGAGCGTTACGGCGAAGCGCTGTGGCGGATCAAGGGCGTACTGGCGATTGCCGGCATGCGCAGCCGCATCGTCGTGCAGGGCGTGCAGGGCTTGATCCAGGCCACTCCATCGACGATCTGGCGGATGTTCGAGCCGCAACGCTCGCGCCTGGTGCTGATCGGCCGCGATCTCGATCGCGACTGGTTGCTGGCGCAGCTGGGCAGCTGCGTGATCGCCGATGCCGCATCGGTCGCCGATCCCCGCATCGCATCACTCCACTGAACCCCTACGGGCTCCATTCGAACCTGTGTCGAGAGAATCCACGACATGAGCAACAAGGTCATCATCACCATCGCGCCGACCGGCGGCATGGCCAGCAAGGCGCAGAACCCGCATCTGCCGACGCAGCCGGACGAGATCGCCCGCGATGTCTATGACTGCTACAACCTCGGCGCCAGTGTCGTCGCCATCCACGCCCGGCGGCCGGATCATCTGGCCACCTGCAATCCGGCGATCTATCACGACATCAATACCCGCATCCGCCAGAAGTGCGACATCGTGCTGAACAACTCCACTGGCGGTGGCGTGAATGGCGACATGGTCGCGCAGGCGCCGAACGGTTACTGGGAAATCCTCTGGGAAGAGCGCATCAAGGGCATGGAAGCTGGTGCCGAGATGTGCACGCTCGATGCGACGACGATCAACTGCATGTTCGAAGGCAAGGAACTGCTGATGAACACGCCGCCGGAGCGCTGCAGGGAGCTGGCGATCGAGATGCGCAAGCGCGGCATCAAGCCCGAGTGGGAAGTGTTCAGCCCGACCCACATCCTGCAGGACGCGACCGCGATCATCGAAGCCGGGCTCGACGAGCCGCCGTTCTTCATGAACCTTGTGATGGGCGTGCACCGCGCGTTCCAGAACGCGATGCCGTATTCGCCGCGCTACCTGCAGGCGATGGTCGATCTGCTGCCAGCGGGCGCGATCTTCGGCGTCAGCGGCATCGGCAATGCCCAGCTGCCGGCGGCGATGAATTCATTGCTGCTCGGCGGTCATGTCCGCGTCGGCCTCGAGGACAATCTCTACTTCAGCCAGGGCGTTCATGCGACCAATCAGATGCTGATGGAAAGAGTCGTCCGCCAGGTTCGCGACATGGGCTACGAGCCGGCCACACCCGCCGAAGCGCGGCAGATGATGGGCCTGCCGCTGAAGCAGGCGCCGGTGCGTGCGGAGTTCGCGCTGGGCTAGGGGCTTTGCGTAACATCGCCAGCCGACGACAACCGCGAACGCCATGGCCACTGCCGAACCTGCTGCCGAAGAATCCGCCGTCGAATCTGCCGTTTACGGCAAGATCGATCGCCGCATCGTGCCGGTGATCATGATCGCCTACGTACTGGCCTTTCTCGATCGCATCAACGTCGGCTATGCGCAGCTGCAGATGAAGCAATCGCTGGGCTTCTCCGATGCCGTTTACGGTCTCGGCGCCGGCATCTTCTTCCTCAGCTATTTCCTCTGCGAACTGCCGAGCAATCTGTGGATGCAGAAGATCGGCGCGCGGCTGACCTTCCTGCGGATCATGGTGCTCTGGGGCCTGACCTCGGCAGCGACGATGTTCGTCGTCGAGCCCTGGCAGTTCTACGGCGTGCGCCTGCTGCTCGGCGTGTTCGAGGCCGGCTTCTTTCCCGGCGTGATCCTGTACCTGACCTGGTGGTATCCGAGCCATCGGCGCGGCCGGGTCACCGGCCTGTTCCTGTTCGGCATCCCGATCACCGGGATGATCGGCGGTCCCTTGTCCGGTGCGATCCTGACGCACATGGATGGCGTCAACGGCCTCGCCGGCTGGCAGTGGCTGTTCGTGCTCGAAGGCCTGCCGACGGCCTTGTTCGGCGTGCTGGTCTATGTGCTGCTCGCCGATCGGCCCGGGCAGGCGACGTGGCTCGATGCCGGCGAACGGCAACTGGTGCAGCGCGTGCTCGATGCCGATCAGGCCACCGGCGACAGTCATGATCGCGCCGGCGCGCTCACCGCACTCGCTGATCCCCGCACCTACGTGATGGCCGGCATCTACTTCTGCTGCGCCTGCTCGGTCTACACCTTCACCTTCTGGCTGCCGACCCTGATCAAGGCGCTGAACGTCGGCTCGCTCGCTTCGGTCGGTTTGTGGAGCGCGCTGCCATACGCGGCCGGCGGCATCGGCATCCTGCTGATCAGTGCTTCATCGGACCGGATGCGCGAGCGCCGCTGGCACGTGGCGCTGACCTTGGCGCTGGGCACCTCGTCGCTGTACGCGACGACCCTGGTCGCGGGCGCGTTCTGGCCAACCATGGTGCTGCTCTGCCTGAGTGCGGTGTTCAGCTTCTCCAGCGTGCTGTTCTGGGCGATCCCGCCAACCTATCTAGGCCGCGAATCCGCCGCCGCCGGTATCGCCGTGATCAGCTCGATCGGCATTCTCGGCGGCTTCGTCAGTCCCTCGCTGATGGGCTGGATGAAGGGCCTCACCGGCAGCCTCGACGCCGGCCTGCTGCTGATGGCCGGTATCGCCGCGCTCGGTGCGCTGGCGACCGTGCTGCTGGTGCCCGCGACGGCGCTGAGGGTGGGACGCGCAGAAGTCTAGTGCAGCGCACACAACGAAGCGGGAGTGATGTGGCGATGGATCGTGGTGCGAATCGAGGCGCGATGAGGAGCCATAGTCGTTCTATGGCGACGATTCGCAACGCAGAGTCGCGCCGCGAGACGCGGCACAGCGCTGACGGTTTGTTGTACGCGCTGCACCAGCTACGGAGTCGCCCTCGCTATCCATCGCGAAGGCTGCTCGCGATACTCGGTGTCGTCGTCATAACGAATACACGAGGAGAGCATCAATGAGCCTGAGCAACGCGCTGGACGCCCTGCTGAAGAACGGCACCGAAGCCGGAGAGATTCCCGGTGTGGTCGCTGTCGTCGCCGATCGCAATGGCGTGATCTACGAAGGTTCGGCTGGCGTGCGTGCGCATGGCGGCACGGTGCCGATGACCGTCGATACCTTCGCCTGGTTCGCGTCGATGACCAAGGCCATCACCGGTACGGCGGCGATGCAGCTGGTCGAGCAGGGCAAGCTCGATCTCGATGCGCCGGCGGCCAAGGTGCTGCCGGAGCTCGGCAAGATCCAGGTGCGCACCGGCTGGGCGGCCGACGGCAAGGCGATCCTGCGCGCGCCGAAGAGCCCCATCACCCTGCGCAACCTGCTGACCCACACCAGCGGATTCGCCTATGAATTCTTCAGCCCCGATGTCGACAAGGAGCTGACCGACGCCGGCAAGCCCAACGTCATCAGCGGCTCGTCGGCAACCATGGATCGCTCGCTGATCGCCGATCCGGACACCGCCTGGAACTACTCGATCGGCATCGACTGGGCGGGACGCATGGTCGAGCAGGCCAGCGGCCTCAAGCTGCGCGACTACATGGCCAAGCACATCTTCGCGCCGCTGGGCATGAAAGACGTCACCTTCGAAGCCAACGCCGAGCAGCAGTCCCGGGCGAGCGCGATGCACGCGCGCCTGCCGGACGGTTCGCTGGCGGTGATCCCGTTCGGCCTTCCGCCGGATGCCGAGTTCGACATGGGTGGCCATGGTCTGATGGGCAGCCTGCCGCACTATCTGCGTTTCACGCGGGCGATCCTCAACGGCGGCATTCTCGACGGCAACCGCATCCTCGCGCCGACTACGGTCGAGCTGATGAGCCAGAACCACATCGGTGAATTGAGCGTGCCGGTGATGAAGACCAATATGCCCACGCTGTCGAATGACTGCGACCTGCATCCGGGCATCGATCTGAAATGGGGCCTGAGCTTCATCATCAACCAGCAGCAGCTGCCCGAAGGCCGCGCCGCCGGTAGCCTGGCCTGGGCCGGCCTTCCGAACGCCTATTTCTTCATCGACCGGAAATCCGGCATCACCATGGCGCTGCTGACCCAGATCCTGCCGTTCTGGGATGCCAAGGTGGTGGCGCTCTATCAGAAGTTCGAGCGGACGGTCTACGACCACCGCTGAGCGCCGCCGCATTCCGCCCGCCCCGATCCGGAGAATCTGCAATGCCCGCCTTGATGATTGCCCTGGTCAAGATCAGGAACCCTGCCAAGTTGCAGGAGTACGCCGCCGCTGCCGGCCCGACGGTTGCCGCTGCCGGCGGCGTCGTGCTCGGCCGTGGCAAGTACAAGGAAACGCTGGCCGGCGCCATCGACGTCGACAACGCGATGGTTGCCCGTTTCCCATCGTCTGCCGCTGCTCACGACTGGTATCACTCCGCTGCCTATCAAGCCCTGATTCCGGTTCGTGACGAAGCGATGGAGGCGACCTTCTTCGTACTGGATGAGCCGAGTTGAGTGGTGGCTCTGCATATGATTTCGCAGGCTCGGCCGCCCTGATCGAGCCCTGCGAAACGAGGCTCCGGAAAGAATCGGAAAGCTCCATTTGATGAGCCGATTCCGGAATGTCATATCCAAAGTGCCAATAAAATAAGTTATCTGTGGCAGAATGCTGCTTCCTAAGACGGTTCGATTCCTCCAGAACGGCTGTCGATTTGCCATTCAGTGGCCTTAGTCTCAGGGAGCAGAACCTTGTCCAGAGGAAAATTGGCCGCCAGCGGCTGGCGGTTTTCGTGCATCCGAGTGGCCGCGGTCAGCAGATTCATGCTGGCTGTTCCCGTCTTGATGGCCGTTTCCGGGCACTCCGTCTGGGCAGCGTCGGTTCCAACGACTGTGCAAGCTGCAGCGCCCGCCGCAGGCATGCAGCGCCAGTCGATCGACACCAAGGCTTTTCCCCTGGCGCTGTGCAATGACGGCTCGTCAGCGGTGTACTACTGGCAGGCCGGGGTCGGCGCCAACGCGGCGCGGGACGCCAACAAGACAGTGATCTATCTCGGCGGCGGCGGTTTCTGCGCCACCGATGCCGACTGCAGCCGTCGCCCGCCCGAGGGGCGTTCGTCGATGTCCTATCCGACGTCGGTCAACGGCACCGGCATTCTTTCAAGCAGCAGCAAAAATCCCAACTTCCAATCCTGGAATCGCGTCTTCCTGCCGTACTGCACGTCGGATCTGTATAGCGGCGATACGGGGCCGACCGGCGGCGCCGCGAACTTCCAGTTTCGCGGTGCGCGAGTGGTCGAAGCCATGATCCAGTCACTCACTAGCCGCAACGGTGTTGGCAAGAAGGGCGATGTCGTGCTGCTCAGCGGCGGCTCGGCGGGTGGCATCGGCGCCTTCATCAATGCCAACCGGGTGCGCGCGCTGCTACCGGCGGCAACGGTGTTGACTTTGGTGGATTCAGGCGTGTTTCCGGATGTAATACCGCCGGAAAGCACTCCGCCCGATATGCTGCCGATCCACGACCAACTTTCCGGCGGCAGCCAGTACTGGAACTCCCAGTTCGACAGCGACTGCGTGGCCGCCAATCCCAAGATGCCCGCGCGCTGCCTGCTGTTCCAGTATGCGGAGCCGACATTGCGCACGCCGACCTTCACCGTGCAGAACGTCCGGGATCCAGTGTCGATCCGCAATGCCGGGCTTTTCCAGCCATCCGATTCGAATACTCCGGAGCAAAATGACTGGGTCAATCAGGTGTTCATCAAGAGCATGGCGTCCATCCTGCTGCCGCTCGGCCAGTCGGCCGGCGAAGGCTTGTTCGCCGTCTGCGAGCCGGATGTTCATGGCATGATCTTCGACGACATCAACTGGACTCGCCGCTACACGGACCTGGGCAGCGCTTCGCTCGAGAAGAACGTCTATCGCTGGGCCAGTGGTCTCGGCACGAGAACGCGAGTCGGTGTGTCATCTTGCCGCTATCCCTGAGACGAGATTCCTGAAGCACTCGGCGACCAGCGGCTTCCTGCTCGAGCGGCCGTTCTGACAAGGTGCTGACATCGGTTTTACGAGTTTGCCGCCGGCGATCGATACGCCGTCGCAAGGCTTCATCGAACGGTCATCTCCGCTTAACCGCAAGCCGCGACGATGCGCCCGCAGTCGTCGGACCGGCGGCCGCTCAGGGTCGTCGCGGGCAGTGCCGAAGTGTCGTGAAAGTGTCGGCGTCGATCTTCCAAACCAGAACGTCATGGGAGAAAACGCATGCGCTTTCCGATCAGGAATTTCGTGGTCGCTGTATCCGCAGTGATCGTCGCGTCGCTGTCGGGCTTGACCGAATGCCAGGCGCAATCGACGCCCGCCAGCCGCCTGGTCAGCGACAAGCCGCCGCTGGTCATCGGCCATCGCGGCGCTTCGGGCTACCGCCCCGAACACACGCTGGCCGCGTATGAACTGGCGATCAATCTCGGCGTCGATTTCATCGAGCCGGATCTGGTATCGACCAAGGACGGCGTGCTGGTGGCCCGTCACGAGAACGAGATCGGTGGCACCACCGATGTCGCCAGCCATCCGGAGTTCGCCAGCCGGCGCACCACAAAGACCATCGACGGTCTGGCCCTGACCGGCTGGTTCACCGAAGACTTCACCCTGGCCGAGCTGCAGACCCTGCGTGCGGTCGAGCGCATTCCGGCGATCCGCCAGCGCAGCACCGTCTACAACGGCCTCTACCAGGTGCCGACCCTGCAGCAGGTCATCGACCTCGCGAAGCGCAAGAGTCTGGAGACCGGCCGGGTGATCGGCATCTACCCGGAAACCAAGCATCCGAGCTACTTCCGCGGCATCGGCCTGCCGCTCGAAGAACCGCTGCTGGCGACCCTGCGCCGCAACGGCCTGGATCGTCGCGACGCACCGGTGTTCATCCAGTCCTTCGAAGTCGGCAACCTGCGCCAGTTGCGCAGCCGCACCCGCATCCGGCTGGTGCAGCTGTTCGGCGGCCCGGCCGATCGTCCTGCAGATTTCGTCGCTACCGGCGTCAACTTCACCTATGGCGACATGGCCACGCCGGCCGGCCTGGCGCGGATTGCCAGCTACGCCGATGGCATCGGCCCGCCGAAGAGCTTGATCGTGCCGCGTGATGCCGCCGGCAACTCGCTGACGCCGACGACGCTCATCGCCGATGCTCATGCTGTCGGCCTGATCGTTCACCCGTATACGTTCCGTAACGAGAACACCTTCCTGCCGAACGAGCTGAGAGTCGGCGATCCGGCCAACGCCGCGTTCCCGACCTTCTACGGCCGGGCGTTCGATGAATACCGGCAGTTCTTTGATCTCGGCGTCGACGGTCTGTTCAGCGACAACGGCGATACCGCCGTCGAAGCGCGCCGGCTGCTGCTGAATCCCTGAGCGC
The DNA here is from genome assembly GCF_000420645.1 of Nevskia ramosa DSM 11499. NCBI lineage: Bacteria > Pseudomonadati > Pseudomonadota > Gammaproteobacteria > Nevskiales > Nevskiaceae > Nevskia > Nevskia ramosa. The sequence continues at coordinate 270,334 of NZ_ATVI01000009.1, forward strand.
CCAAAGGCCGATAGCCAGCCGGATTCGATCCGCGGCTATCGGCCTTGCCGGAAGGTCTTCGAGCGCAGCACTTCCTGCTTGCGCTCGATCACGCCGCGACAGCCGTCCGCCATCAGCCTGCACAGCGCGGCATCGCTGACGCCGAGCTTGCGCTGCAGCGGCAGCAACTCGCGGAGCAGGGCGGACGCGGCCGGCTCGGCGCCGTCCACCGCATAGGCCGCCGCAATGTCGGCCATCACCCAGCCGCGGAACAAGGCGCCGAGCCTGTGTGCCCCGGCGAGCCGCATCGGCGTGCCGGCGGCGGTCCGGGCACGCGCCTGGATGCAGCCGGGCAGCTCATCGGCATCGTGCTCGATCTGCACCTGGCAGCTTGCGGCCTGATCGGCGCCCTGCTGCAGCGCCTCGCCGAAAGCCGGCCGGGCATCGGCATTCGCCGGTAGCGCCAAGGTCAGGACCAGCGTGACGGCAAGGCTTATCGGCGCCGTCATCGAAAAGACACTGCCTGGCAACAGAGCCTTCCCAGACTGCGGCCACCGCTGAAGCACGGCAACGACAGCTTGCCGTCATCACCATCGAGATCAGGGAGCAGGTTCATGAACAAATTCTGGTTGTCCGGTTTGACAGGCGTATTGCTGAGCGGCGCTGCCATCGGCGCCCCGCAGACGCCGACGAATGGCGTCGCCGCCGCTGCCGGTAGCACGGTCGGCGAATCGCCACTCGAATTCCTGTGCCGTTACAGCGCGATTCGCGATCGCCTGCCGCAGTGCCGTCCCGGCGTGCTGCAGTACGCGGCCTCGAACTTCAGCGCCGATGAAGCGGCCGGCACCCTGACCGTGACCGTCACCCGCAGCGGTGGCAGCGCCGGCCCGGTGTCGGTGCGATACGCCAGCGCTGCGGGTTCCGCGACCGCTGGTGCCGATTACGCGGACGTCAGCGGCGTGCTCAGCTGGGCAGCGCGCGACACGGCGCCGAAAACCTTCACCGTGCCGCTGACCGACGACGCCACGTTCGAGCTGAACGAAACCCTGAAGCTGTCGCTGAGCGCGCCGACCGGTGGCGCCACGCTGGGCCCGCGCGCCACCGCCAACGGCACCATCACCGACAACGATCCGGCGGTGCTGAAGCTGATCGGCCTCAACGATTTCCACGGCAATCTGAATCCGCCCGGCGGCACCACGCGCGCCGTCGATCCGAACAACCCGGCGCTGACCGTCGGCCTGCCGACGGGCGGCGTCGAGTATCTGGCGACTCAGGTCGCGCAGCTGAAGGCCAGCAATCCGTTCAATGTCGTGGTCGGCGCTGGCGATCTGGTCGGTGCTTCGCCGCTGGTGTCGGCGCTGTTCCACGATGAACCCTCGGTGATTGCGCTGGACAAGCTTGGCCTCGAATTCTCGTCGGTCGGCAATCACGAGTTCGACGACAACGCCGCCGAGCTGCGCCGGCTGCAGAACGGTGGCTGCTTCCCGGGCGGCGTGATCGGCGCCGATACTTGCATCGATGGCACCTTCCCCGGCGCCCGCTTCCGTTACCTGGCCGCCAATGTCTTCGACGAAGTCACCGGCCAGTCGTTCTTCCCGGGCACGGCGATCAAGCGTTTCGATCTCGGCGCCGGCCGCAGCTTCAAGGTCGGCTTCATCGGCCTGGTGCTGCGCGGCACGCCGAACATCGTCACCCCGTCCGGCGTCGCCGGCTTGCGCTTCGCCGATGAAGCCGACAGCGCCAATGCGCTGGTCGCCGGCCTGCGCCGCCAGGGTGCCGAGACCATCGTCGTGCTGATCCACGAAGGCGCGGTGACCACCGGTCTGTACAACGATCAGGCCTGCCTGGGCCTGACTGGAGACATCCTGCCGATCGTCGATCGTCTCGATCCGGCGATCGACGTGGTGGTCAGCGGTCATACCCACAACGCCTATATCTGCCGCCGCAACGGCCGCCTGCTGACCAGCGCCGGAGCCTTCGGCCGGATCGTCACCGACATCGATCTGACCATCGATCGCAACAGCGGCGATGTCATCTCGAGCACCGCGCGCAACATCGCCATCGTCAACGACACCCTGCCGAACCCGGCACCGGCGGCCTATCCGACTCTGACCCGCGATCCGGCGGAAACGACGCTGGTGACGCGTTACAACGAGCTGGTAGCGCCGCTCGCCAACCGGGTCGTCGGCCGGATCACCGCCGACATCACCCGCACTGCGACGGCGGCCGGCGAATCGGCGCTCGGTGATGTCATCGCCGACGCCCAGCTGGCGGCGACGGCGCCGACGCAGTTTGGCGGTGCGGTCGTCGCGTTCATGAACCCGGGTGGCATCCGCACCGATCTGCTGTTCGCGCAAATCAGCGGCGGCGAGCAGCCGGGCGAAGTGACTTACGGCGAATCGTTCACCGTGCAGCCATTCGGCAACAGCCTGACGACGATGAGCCTGAGCGGCGCCCAATTGAAGACGGTGCTCGAACAGCAGTTCGACAATCCGACGGTCGGCCAGAACCGCTTCCTGCAGATCTCCAACGGCTTCAGCTACACCTATGACAACGCGCAGCCGACCGGCAGCAAGGTGCTGGCCGGCAGCATCGTCATCAATGGCGTGGTGGTCGATCCGGCGCAGAGCTACCGGATCACCGTCAACAGCTTCCTGGCCACGGGAGGCGACCGCTTCTTCGAGCTCAACAACGGCACCAATCGCCTCGGTGGCGCGGTCGATCTCGACGCGCAGACCGACTACTTCACGGCCAACAATCCGGTGGCGCCCGGGCCGCGCAATCGCATCACCCGTTTGAACTGAAGCTGTTCTGCTGAGCAGAGCGCCCGCCTTGTGCGGGCGCTTTTCGTTCCAGGGCCTAGTCGCGCAGTTCCCGGCGCAGGATCTTGCCGGTGACGGTCTTCGGCAGCTCCGGCAGGAAGGCGACCACGCGCGGTACCTTGTAGGCCGCCATCCGCTCGCGGCAGTGGGCGATGATTTCTTCCAGCGTCACGGTAGTGCCGGCCTTCAGGCTGAGCACCGCTTTCACCGTTTCGCCGCGATAGGCATCCGGCACGCCGACCACTGCGGCTTCGCGTACCGCTGGATGCGTATACAGCACGTCCTCGACTTCGCGCGGCCAGACCTTGTAGCCGGCGGCGTTGATCATGTCTTTCTTGCGATCGACCAGGAACAGCCAGCCGTCCTTGTCGATCACACCGATGTCGCCGGTATGCAGCCAGCCGTCGCGGATCGCATCGAGCGTGGCTTCCGGCTTGCGCCAGTAGCCGCTGACCACCTGCGGTCCCTTGATGATGATTTCGCCGGCCTCGCCGTGGGGCAGCGGCTGTGCGGTCTCGGCATCGACGATGCGGATGTCGGTGTTGAAAGTCGGTACGCCAACGCTGAGCGCGCCGAACAGCGGATCGACCGGCGCCAGCTTGTCGAGTGGCGAGACGGTGGCCGGCGAGGTCGATTCGGTCATGCCGTAGGCATTACGGATGTACAGGCCGAACTTCGCTTCGAACTGCGCGACCAGAGCCGGTGCGATCGGTGCGCCGCCGGAGTAGATCGAACGCAAGCTGGCGAGGCTGTCGGCTTTCGCGTCCGGATGGTTCATCAGCGCCATCAGTGCCGTGATCGCGCCGATCGTGAACGCCGGCTGCCGTTCGCGGAAGGCATCGAGCATCACGCCGGCTTCGAAGCGGTAGGCGAGGGTCAGCGCGCCGGCGATGCTGAAGCTGGTCGCGATGTGGCCGATCAGGCCGGTGATGTGGAACAGCGGCGCGATGCCGAGGATGCCGTCGCCTTCGCGTAGCTCGATCCAGTCGCGATAGACCTGTGCGGTGAACGCGACATTGCCGTGGCTGTTCATCGCGCCTTTGGGCAGGCCGGTGGTGCCCGAGGTGTAGACCAGCATCGCGGTGTCGCTGGGTTCGTAATGGATCAGCGGCGGTGTTTCACCGCGATGGGTGGCGATCAGCTCGGCGAACGCCAGCGTGCCTTCGCAGGCAATACGGCCGATGCTGCCGAACAGGCGGGGATCGTTGCGGCGCTGGTATTCCAGTTCGGAGGTGGTGATAACGATGCCGATGGGCCGCTCCGCCAGCACCTTGGCAATCACCTCGCGATATGCGGTCTCGTGAGCGATCAGCGCGGCTGGTTCGCAGTCCGCGAACAGCAGCGCCAGTTCGCGCTCGCGGTTCATCGGATTGATCGACACCGCGATCGCGCCGGCCTTCCAGATCGCGACCAGAGCGATGACGAACTGCGGCACGTTCTGCAGCACCAGGGCGATGCGGTCGCCACGCTGCACGCCACGCGCAAGCAGCGCGCAGGCGAGGGCGTCGCTCTGAGCATCGACTTCGGTGTAGCTCAGCGTCGCGTCGAAGTAGTGAAGCGCAGGCTTGTCCGCGGCTTTCGCGACCGCGGCCCGGAACAGCGACAGCGCATCAGGCTGCTCGACCGTGATCGTCGCCGGATGACCGGCGCTGTACTGCGCGACCCAGGGTCGCTGTTTGTCCATCGCCGGCCTCAGCGAATCACCACCGGATTGACCGGCGCCCCGGAGCCATTGATCACCTTCAACGGCGCGGCCACGTACAGGAAGCTCCACTGGCCATCGGCGGCGCAGTCGGCGGCCAGTGGATCGAGCTGGCAGATCTCGGTGAACGTCACGCCGAGGTTCGACATCAGCGCGATGTGCAGCGGCAGTGCCACGCCGCTGACCGGGTCCATCGTCACTTCGTTGGCGATGGTGTCGGTCACCAGATTGGGGATTTCCATCTCGTGGAACCAGCTCACCAGTTCCGGCGAATAGGTCAGGCCCGGTTCGACGAAGTTCTTGTAGAACTCGACCCGGTCGCGCTCGTAGAACGAGCCGATCCAGCCGGTGCGGATGATCAGGATGTCGTGCTTCTGGATGGTCACGCCCTGCTTCTCGGCCGCGGCGAGCAGATCCAGATGGGTGAAGGTTTCGCCGGGATCGAGCACCGGTTTGCCGCGATGACGGGCCATGTCGATCAGCACGGCGCGGCCGACGATGCCGCGTTCGGCGAGCGGATAGACGCTGGCCCTGCTCATGCCGCCGATCGTGGTGTTGGCGTCGTAGCCGTTGTAGAGCTTGTCGTCGCACCAGACATGGCCGAGCGCGTCGTACTGCGTGGAGCCCTGCAGGTACATGAACATCACGTCGTCGGCGTATTCGATGTTGCCGGGGAACTCCACGCCCTTGCCGCACAGCCAGTGACCGTGATCCATGACGTTGATGCGCTGCGACTGGTTGCGGCCCGGCCAGACCGGATCGCCGCCCGGCTTGCCCATCGGAATCTGCAGGGTGTAGGTCTTGCCCTGGCGCACGGCGGCGACACCACGCAGCACTTCGGCGCTGGTCAGGAAGTTCAGCGAACCGACTTCGTCCTCGGCACCCCAGCGGCCCCAGTTGCGGGGGGAATCCTTCAGCAGCTCGGCAGCCGTCGGCACTGGCTTCGTGGTCATGTCTTCTCCGTTCGCAAGGGTGAGCTGCATCTGCGCGCAGCTAGCTGGATGCTGCCTAGCGAACGCGGTGAATTCAACCGCGTATCAGCCCGCGAAGGAATTTCTGGTGCGCCATTGGCGGTGCAGGGTCGCAGCGATGAACAGCGTGCAGTAGCCGGCAACGAGCACGGCGAGGCCGGTCAGGCCATCCGCGGGTTCGTCGTGCTCCAGCGCCAGCAGGATCAACAGCAGCGACAGCAGATGCGCGAAGAACGCCCACAACGAGGACCGGCCGAGTGCCGCCAGCGGCGCGATCGGCAAGCGGCGGAAGATCTCGCCGCGCAGGCTGACCAGCAGGCACAGCAGCGCCGCCAGGTTGAGCAGGCGCACCGGCGACAGGCTCCACTTGTCGATCCAGAACAGGCTGGTGGCAGGGTTGCTGAAGCCCATCGGCCCGTGCACGTGACGCCATACCAGCAGGCCGGCGGACAGTAGCAGTGCGGCGTTCAGTACCTTGCCGCCGCTTTGTGACTGCACCGCTTGCTGCGTACGGCTCAAGCCGGCAACACCGAACCACAGGCCGAGCACCCAGAGCAGCTGCCAGGCGAGCAGATCGAAGGCGCCCAGCGCGGCGAACGGAAACTGCCAGCCGAAGTAGCCGTCGACCAGCTCGAACAGCAGCTTGCGCAGCCCGAACTGCGCCAGCACCCAGATCGCCACGCTGATGCCGAGCACGCGATTCCAGCCGTGGCGATCGACGGCCTTCATCAAGGGAATGGTCAGCAGCAGGAACAGCACGTACATCGGCAGGATGTCGAGCAGCGGCGGATGGTAGATCAAGGCCGCAGCGCTGAGTGCGGCGCGGTTCGGTGATTCGAGATAGAAGCTCAGCAGATTGCGCAGCTGTGGGCGATCCAGCTCCACGGCCGCCCAGGCGATCACCGTGAAGGCGATCACCAGCAGCACCGCATGCAGCAGATACAGATGGAACGCCCGCTTCAACAGCCAGCGCACCGCACCGCGCCGACCGTGCATCTCGCGCTGGCTGATGTAGATCGAACCGGCGAGGAACGCCGACAGGAACACGAAGCCTTCGGCGGCCGAGATGAAGCCGAACGGCTGATCGAGCCGGCCGGACCAGACGGTCGGCAGGTGGCTCATGGTCATCAGCATCAGCAATGCGCCGCGCAGGATGTCGAGCGTGGGATTTCGGGACATGGTGGGCAGCAAGGCGCGGCGAGGGCGCATTGTGCCGTCCGGGCGCGTTCACAAGATGTGAAGGGCTGGCCCATGCTTCCAAGGCTCCGTCATTCCGGCTACAAAGCCGCACAGAGCGCGCGGCCGGGACATCGTCCGAGTCAGCACGCCACCCTCGACAAGTGCGTGCGAGCACGGGAGCAAGAGCAGCAATGACGACGGCATCGAGCGAGTTTCCGAGCTACGTCCATGGCGCATCCGCGGAGCCGCTGATCGGCCAGACCATTGGTCAGCTGTTCGATGCGGCTTGCGCACGCCATGCCGGGCGCGACGCGCTGATCGCCTGCCAGCAGGGCGTTCGCCTGAGCTATGCCGAGCTGCGCCAGCAGGTCGATGCGCTGGCCTGCTCGCTGATCCGGCTCGGCTTGAAGCCCGGCGAGCGCATCGGCATCTGGAGCCCGAATCGTGCCGAATGGACCTTGACCCAATTCGCCTCGGCCAAGGCTGGGCTGGTGCTGGTCAACATCAATCCGGCCTATCGCCTGAGCGAGCTGGAATACGCGCTGAACAAGGTCGGCTGCCGGGCGCTGGTCACGGCGGCCGCGTTCAAGGGCAGCGACTATGTCGCCATGCTCGCCGAGCTGGCGCCGGAACTGGCGCACTGCAAGTCGGGCGAACTTCAGTCGGCACGCTTGCCGGCGCTGCAGTTCGCGATTCGCCTCGGCGCGGACACGACGCCCGGCCTGCTGAATTTCGATGCGCTGCTGACCGAGCCCGGCGCCAATGAACTGGACGCACTGCAGGCGCTCGGCGAGTCCTTGCAGTTCGACGAGCCGATCAACATCCAGTTCACCTCGGGCACCACCGGCAGCCCGAAGGGCGCGACGCTGTCGCATCACAACATTCTCAACAACGGCTATTTCGTTGGCGAAGGCATCCAGCTCAAGCCCGGCGATCGCATCTGCATTCCGGTGCCGCTGTACCACTGCTTCGGCATGGTCATGGGCAACCTCGGCGCGCTGACCCATGGCGCGGCGATGGTCTATCCGTCCGAAGCCTTCGATCCGCTGGCGGTGCTGAGCGCCGTTGCCGCCGAGCGCTGCACGGCGCTCTACGGCGTGCCGACGATGTTCATCGCCCAGCTCGATCACCCGAGTTTCGCCAGCCACGATCTGTCCAGCTTGCGCACCGGCATCATGGCCGGCAGCCCTTGTCCGGTAGAGGTGATGAAAGCGGTGACCGAGCGCATGAACCTGCGCGACATGACCATCGCCTACGGCATGACCGAAACCTCGCCAGTGTCGTTCCAGACCGCCGTCGATGATCCGCTCGATTGCCGGGTCGGCACCGTCGGCCGCATCCATCCGCATTGCGAGGTCAAGATCGTCGATCTCGATGGCCGCATCGTGCCGCGCGGCGTTACCGGCGAGCTATGCACGCGCGCTTATTCGGTGATGCTCGGCTACTGGGGTGATGACACGAAGACGCGCGAAACCATCGACGCAGCAGGCTGGATGCACACCGGCGATCTGGCGACCCTCGACGGGCAGGGCTACTGCCGCATCGTCGGCCGGATCAAGGATCTGGTGATCCGCGGCGGCGAGAACATCTACCCGCGCGAGATCGAGGAATTCCTCTATCGCCATCCGCGCGTGCAGGATGTGCAGGTAGTCGGCGTACCCGATGCGAAGTACGGCGAGGAGCTGTGTGCCTGGATCGTGCTGCGGCCCGGCGAGACCGCGAGCGAGGACGATATCCGCAGCTTCTGCCGCGGCCAGATCGCGCACTACAAGATTCCGCGCCACATCCGTTTCGTCGATGCGTTCCCGATGACGGTCACCGGCAAGGTGCAGAAGTATCTGATTCGGGACGCGATGGTCCGTGAGTTTGAGGGCAAGCCCTGACTCCGGTCGCCGCGCGCTGCATCGCTTGTCGCGCGGTCGGCAGATAGCGCCAGCGCTGCGGCGTCAGCCGCCACAGGCCGCGAGTGACGCTGCCCAGTCCGCGCAGCAGGCGTTCGTCTCGCTTGGTCCAGGCCAGCCCCAGGCGCTCGCGCAGCACCGGCGGCAAGGTGCCGGCCGCAAGCCATTGCGAGCCACCGCTGACGATCGGCCGCAACAGCCGGTTCCACAGCGGGCCGCGCAGCCAGCCGTACGGCGCCGGCACGGTGTGGCCGTTGCGGAAGTACCAGTCGGTGACCGTGGTGTTCTGCAGGCGCGTATCGATCATCTGCTGCCAGTAGCGCTGGAAGCTCGCGTAGTCCGGCGGCACCGGCGCCATCGTCAGGCCGTATAGCGCGTACCACTGGATCGACTCCCGATACAGCCGCTCCTTGTCTGTTTCGCTGAGCGGCGTGCCGAAGAATTCGCAAAGCGCAATCTGGCCTTCGAAGAAGGTGGCGTGCGCCCAGTAATACAGCTCCGGATTCAGCGCGTGATAGGCGTGACCGCTGTTGCTGTGGCCACCGATGCCGCGATGGAAGTCGCGTACCTGGCGGCCGGTGCAAAGGGCGCGGTCGCCGTCGTAGACCACGCCGAGGATCGGCGGCATCGAGCGCAGCAGGCGATGCCAGGGGTTCTGGAAGAAATTCGAATGCTCGACCAGCGCCGCCGAGATGTCCGGATGCATGTTCTGCAGAGTGCCAGTGCGGACGATCAGCAGCAGCCCGCGCAGATCACCGAACAGTTGCCAGGTCAGCGAATCCGGTGACAGCGGTGTCGTGGTGGCGGCGAGCTTGCTGGTGCTGATCGGCACGACCTTGTCGTTGCGACGCGGCCGATCGCCGGCTGGATGGACTGCCGATGGCGGCGGTGCTTTCTGCTTGCGGTCGCCCATTGCGGACCTCGATTCACGGCGGCTTGCCGAGGCTGAACAGTAATGCGACGCTTTGCTCGCATTCAATTCGCGATGCCGCTTCCGGAGGTCCGCCGTGCGCAAGAGCCCGAAGCAGCAGCGCTCGCAGAAAATGGTCGACGCCTTGATCGAAGCGACCGGCCGGGCGATCGCCGAACACGGCCTGGCGCATGCGAGCACCAACCACATCGCCGTGCTGGCCGGGGTCAGCGTCGGTTCGCTGTATCAGTACTTCGACAGCAAGGGCGCGCTGCTCGAAGCGCTGCTGGATCGGCTGAGCAGCGATCTCGCCGGCTTGATCGATCAACGCATCGACAGCCTGCTCGATGCCGACGTGCGCAGCACCGTGCACGGCCTGCTGTCCGCGGTATTCGCGTTCATGCAGAAGGATGAGGGCCTGTACCTGGAACTGGCGCGCAACTGGCACCAGCTGCATTCGATGCGCGTCGTCGATCTGCTCGAACGGCACATGTTCGAGGTCTGCCGGCTGTACCTGCTGCGTCATCTGAACCAGTTCCGCATCGCCAATCCGCATGCGGTGCTGTTCGTGATCATCAACAGCACCCTGATGACGCTGATCCGCTACCTGAGCCAGCCGAACTCGCATCTGCGCAAGGACGAGATCATCGACTGCCTCAGCGACATGCTGGCCGCGTACATGCAGTCGCTGAACGAGGCGCCGGCAAAGGCTTGAGTCACTGCGGCTCTTGTTCTACTCGCGTTTTGCCGCGACCGTCATGCAGTGCGGCGCGGGCTTCGGCACACTTCCGGACCCCTATCGAGAGCGCATTCATGTCCACCCGCAAGCACCATCTGCTGTCCGTCAATGGCGTCCGCATTCATGCTGTCGAAGAGGGCAGTGGCCCGCTGGTCGTGATGGTCCATGGCTTCCCGGAGTCCTGGTATTCGTGGCGGCATCAGCTGACCGCGCTGGCTGCTGCCGGTTATCGCGCGGTGGCGATCGATCAGCGTGGCTACGGGCGCTCGTCGAAGTTCGCCAATACCGATGCCTATCGCATTCACGCGCTGGTCGGCGATGTCGTCGGCGTGGTCCATGCGCTAGGCGAAAAGACCGCCGTGGTCATCGGCCACGACTGGGGCGCGCCGGTGGCGTGGACCGCTGCCTGGCTGCATCCGGAAGTGTTCACCGGCGTGATCGGCCTGAGCGTGCCGTTCTCCGGACGCGGGCTGATAGCGCTGCCGGGCAGCCCGTTCGGCGAGCGCCATCCGGGTGAACTGCATGCCGAACTGGCCGGCCCCGGCCAGACCTTCTACCAGGACTATTTCGGCGCCATGGAGGCCGCAGTCAACGAGATCGAAAGCGATGTCCGCGGCTGGCTGCGCGGCGCGGTGTGGTCCTTGTCCGGCGCGCCGCTGAAGGCGCTGCTGCCGGATTTCGCGACGATGGATCAGGTCGCGCTGATTCGCGGCAGCGCCATTTCGATCGCCGAAGGCGGCCGGATGTCCGATCGCTTCATGCAGCCGGAAACGATGCCGGCCTGGTTCACCGAAGCCGATCTCGACGTCTTCACCAACGAGTTCGAGCGCTCCGGTTTTGTCGGGCCGCTGGCCTTCTATCACAACCTCGTCAACGACTGGCATGACCTGGAAGCCCAGGCCGACAAGCCGCTGACGCCACCGGCGCTGTTCATCGGCGGCGAGTTCGACGTCGCCACCGGCTGGGGCCAGGAAGCGATCGCCCGCGCGTCAGAGCGCATGCCGAACTACGTCGGCACCAAGATCTTCAAGGGCAGCGGCCACTGGATCCAGCAGGAACAGCCGGCGGAGACCAATGCGGCGATTCTGGAGTTTCTGGCGGCGCTGAAGTAGCGCTCTGAGTCCTGAGCCGGCAGCAACGCTGCCGGCTCAGGACCAGGCTTCAGAGCCCCGCCATGCAGGTGTATTTCACGACCAGATAATCCTCGATGCCGTAGTGCGAGCCTTCGCGGCCGAGGCCGGATTGCTTGACGCCGCCGAACGGGGCGACTTCGTTGGAGATCAGGCCGGTGTTGACACCGACCATGCCGTATTCCAGCGCGCCGGATACCCGCCAGACGCGGCCGACATCGCGGGCGTAGAAGTAGCTGGCCAGGCCGAACTCGGTGTCGTTGGCCATCGCGATCGCTTCCTCTTCGGTCTCGAAGCGGAACAGCGGCGCCAGCGGGCCGAAGGTTTCTTCGCGGGCCACCAGCATGTCCTGGGTGGCGTTGGCGATCACCGAGGGTTCGAAGAACGAGCCGCCGAGTGAATGGCGCTGGCCGCCGGCGAGCAGCGTGCCGCCCTTGGCCAGGGCATCGTGGATGTGTTCCTCGATCTTGATCACCGCCTTGTCGTCGATCAGCGGGCCGATCTTGACGCCATCGGCGGCGCCATCGCCGACGGTCAGTTTCTGCACGGCGGCGACGAACTTGGTGGCGAAGGCTTCGTAGACGCCGGCCTGCACGTAGATGCGGTTCGAGCAGACGCAGGTCTGGCCAGCGTTGCGGTACTTGGAAATGATCGCGCCTTCGACGGCGGCATCGAGATCGGCATCGTCGAAGACGATGAACGGCGCGTTGCCGCCGAGTTCCATCGACACCTTCTTGATCGTCGCCGCGGTCTGGCCCATCAGCGTCCGGCCGACTTCGGTGGAGCCGGTGAAGGTCAGCTTGCGGACCAGCGGATTGGTCGCCATCTCGGTGCCGACCTCACTGGCCGCGCCGGTGACCACCGACAGCACGCCGGACGGAATGCCGGCCCGTTCGGCAAGCACCATCAGCGCCAGTGCCGACAGCGGCGTCTGCGACGCCGGCTTGACCACCATCGTGCAACCCGCCGCCAGCGCCGGGCCGACCTTGCGGGTGATCATCGCTGCCGGGAAATTCCACGGCGTGATCGCCGCGCAGACGCCTACGGGTTCCTTGGTGATGACCAGTCGCTGGCCGACCAGCGTCGGCGGAATCACGTCGCCGTAAGTGCGCTTGCCTTCCTCGGCAAACCATTCGATGAACGAGGCCGCATAGGCGATCTCGGTGCGCGATTCGCTCAGCGGCTTGCCCTGCTCGGCAGTCATCAGCTGCGCAAGATCTTCCTGGTTGGCCATGATCAGGTTGAACCAGGTGCGCAGCAGGCCGGCCCGATCCTTCGCGGTGCGCGCCCGCCAGGCTGGCCAGGCGGCATTGGCCGCTTCGATCGCGTCGCGGGTTTCCTTGCTGCCCAGTTTCGGCACGCTGGCCAGCAGCGCGCCGGTCGCCGGGTTGTGAACCTCGATCGTGGCCTCGCCGCCGATCCACTCGCCACCGATCAGGCATTGCTGGCGCAGCAGCGTGGGGTCCTTGAGCTTCAGTGCGGTGGTCATGTCGGGTTCCTGTGCGGTGGGCGTGGCAGGCGGCGATCCTAGCAAGTGCCTGCTGCGTGGTTGGTTGGGGCTGTAGCTGGCGGACAGCGCTCGTACGACGAGGTTCCTGGCGAGTCTTCGAGGCTGGTTGCCAATTGCCGATCGGGTCTGCCACTTATCGACATTTCATGATCGTAAATTGATCTAATAAGCCGAATCTTTATTCGATAGTATCGCGGCGTCTTTCGAACTGAACGCTCTGTCTCGTGTCCGCTTTCTCGCGCTCGCTATTGCTCCTGCCTTTGTTCGCCGTGCTGGCTGCCTGCCGGCAGGCGACGCCGTCTTTGCCGGCGATCCAGGTCGAGATCAGCCATGTCGTGGGTGCGGTGCCGCTGGTGATCGGCGAAGCGCTGACCACGCCGGCCGGCGAAACCCTGAGCGTGAAGCGGCTGCAGTACTACCTGTCGAACCCGCGTCTGCTGAAGGCCGACGGCAGCTGGCAGGCGCCGCCGCAGGATCTGCAGTCGCCCGACGGTTACTACCTGATCGACGCGGCGAAGCCGGAGACCACGCACTTCCTTTTGCCGGCGGCACCGGCCGGTGAATACAGCGGTGTCGAGTTCACCATCGGCGTCGATGAAACCCGCAACGGCAGCGGCGCGCAGACCGGGGCGCTAGATCCGGCACACGGCATGTTCTGGACCTGGGCGACCGGCTACATCCATTTCAAGCTCGAAGGCACGTCGCCAGCGTCGCCGGAAGCCGACCACACCGTCACGCTGCACCTCGGCGGCAACGGGCTGCAGCGCACCGTGTTCCTGCCGTTCGCACCGAAGCCGGTGCGGGTCTCGGCCGACATCCAGCCGACCGTCCATCTGCATGCCGATCTCGCCGCCTTCCTCGGCGGGGCAACGCCGCTGAAGTTCGCCGAGCAGCCACTGGTGATGCAGGCGAAAGACGGTCTGCCGCTGGCGGATCGTCTGGGTAGCTTGCTGAGCGTCGATCACATCCATCACGAGCCAGCCGGCGCGCCTCATCGTCCATGAAGCCTCGCCTGGTGCCGCGTCGCAGCGCCGGCAGAGTCGCCTTGCTCGCGGCGCTGCTGCTCGCCGTGTTCGGCGGGCTGGCCTTGAGTGCGCGTGGCGGCGTCGAGCAGCTGGTCGACTATCTAGCTCTCCAGCGCACGCCGAGCTTCACCGTGCCGGCCGGCTGGCCGCAGCCGGTCTATGACTTCCGCAACAACCCGATTACCGATGCCGGTTTCGCTCTCGGCCGCCAGTTGTTCTACGACCCGAAGCTGTCGCGCGACGGCACGATCGCCTGCGCCAGTTGCCATCAGCAGTTCGCGGCGTTCGCGCACTACGATCATCCGGTCAGCCACGGCATCCGCAATCAGAACGGCAAGCGTAATGCGCCCGGTCTGTTCAACCTCGCCTGGCAGCCGCAGCTGATGTGGGACGGCTCGGCACATCACCTGGAAATGCAGCCGCTCGGGCCGCTGGTCAATCCGGTCGAGATGGACCAGAACCTGCCGGACCTGCTGACCAGGCTGCGCGCCGATGCCGAGTACCCGGCACGCTTCGCCGCGGCGTTCGGTACGCCGGACATCGACAGCCAGCGCCTGCTGCGCGCGCTCGCCCAGTTCACCGGCACGTTGGTGTCGGCCAACAGTCGCTACGACCGCTACCGGGCCGGCGATACCGATGCGCTGAGCGTCACCGAACAGACCGGCCTGGCCAGCTTCCGCGCTCACTGCGCGAGCTGCCACACGGAGCCGTTGCTCAGCGATTTCAGCTACCGCAGCAACGGTCTCGATGCCGAACCGAAGGATCCGGGCCGCTCGACCATCAGCGGTCGCGACGAAGACCGCGGCCGTTTCCGCGTGCCGAGCCTGCGCAATCTCGGCCTGACGCCGCCGTACATGCACGATGGTCGCTTCGACACGCTGGAGCAGGTCGTCGAGCATTACCGCAGCGGTGTCGTCGACAGCGCGGCACTTGATCCAGCACTGCGCGGCGGTATTCAGATCGACGACGGCGAGCGCGACGCGCTGCTGGCCTTCCTGCGCACGCTCGACGATCCCGCCTTCGTCCACGACATCCGCTATGCCGATCCGGGAGCGCGTCGATGAAGACGATCCTGCGTCTGCTGGCCACGCTGTGCCTGATGACTGCACTGGTGTCGCAAGCCCATGAGGGCCACGAGCACGAAGAAGCCGAGACGGAAGCTGCCGTGCCGGCCGTAGTCCGCGGCGCGCGTCTGGCGCTGAGCACGCCAAGAGTCGAACTGGTTGCCGTCCGTACTGCCGATGGCGCGCTGAACATCTACGCCGACGACTACGCGAGCAATGCGCCGCTGGCCGGCGTCGCGCTTCATGTGCGCATCGGCACTCGCAGCCTGCAGGCCGCCGATGTGGCACCGGGCAGCTGGCTGATTCCGGCCGCTCTGCTGACGGACGACGACCAGCCGCCGACGCATTTCGAGCTGCGCGGCAACGGCTGGACGGAAACGCTCGAAGGTCGTCTGCCGGCAAAGCCGGTGGCTACTGCTTCTGCTGAAACCCGTAGCGGCGGCGATGGCGGCGGTCTTGTGCTGGTGTTGCTGCCGTTGCTCGCCGTGCTGGCCTGGCAGCGCCGCAGCACTCCGGAACGGGGCTGAAGCGCGATGTTCGCCACCATCCTCAACACAAGTCTGCGCAACCGCGTGCTGGTCCTGGCGCTGGCCCTGGTGCTGGTCGCGGTCGGCCTGTATCAGGCTGGACGACTGCCGGTCGACGTACTGCCGGATCTGACCCGGCCGACCGTCGCCGTGCAGGTCGAAGCCGCCGGCCTGGCTGCCGAGGATGTCGAGACTCAGGTCAGCTATCCGCTGGAAACCGCGCTCAGCGGCCTGCCGGGCATCACCCGGCTGCGCTCAGTGTCGAGCGCGGGTATCTCCATCGTCTACGCCGAGTTCGACTGGGAAGCCGATCTGTATCGCAGCCGCCAGCTGGTGGCCGAACGGCTCGATGCGGCGCGCAGCCAGTTGCCGACAGGGCTCGCGCCACGGATCGGTCCGCCGACGTCGTTGATGGGCGAAATCCTGCTGGTCGCCTTGCAGGGCGAGGGCGTGTCTCCGCAAGCGCTGCGTGATCACGCCGAATGGACCTTGCGGCCGGCCTTGCTGGCGGTGCCCGGCGTCGCCCAGGTGCTGGCGATCGGTGGCGAGATTCGCCAGTACGAAGTGCAGCCGGACCCGCAGCGCTTGCGCCAGCTCGGCGTCACCTTGACCGAACTCGAAACCGCACTGCGCGGCCACGGCCAGAACCTCGGTGCCGGGTTGGTCGAATCCGGTGGTCGCGAAGTGTCCTTGCGCAGCGTCAGCCGGCCGTTCGATTTCGAAGCGCTGAATCAGGTCGCCATCGCCCAGCGCGGCGCGGCGGTGATCCGGGTCGGGCAGGTGGCCGATCTGGCGGTCGGTCATCGCTATCCGCGTGGCATGGCCGGCGCCAACGGCCACCCGGCGGTGATCGTCGCGATCCAGAAACAGCCGGGTGTCGACACGCTGGCGCTGACTACGGCCCTTGAAGCGCGGCTGGCCACGCTCGATGCCGGTCTGCCGAAAGGCGCGACCCGGCTGACCGTGTTCCGGCAGGCCGATTTCATTCGCCACTCGGTCGGCAACGTGCTCGATGCGCTGCGCGACGGCGCGGTGATCGTCGCCATCATCCTGTTCGTGTTCCTGCTCAGCGGCCGCGCGACCCTGATCGCGCTGACCGCGATTCCGCTGTCGGTGCTCGCCGCGATCCTGGCCTTGCAGGCGCTGGGGCTGTCGATCAACACGATGACCCTGGGCGGTCTGGCGATCGCGGTCGGCGAGCTGGTCGACGATGCGGTGGTCGGCGTCGAGAACGTTGTTCGTAGATTGCGTGCGCAGCGGCTGACCGGGTTGGCGCTGGTCCGAGCCGTGGGCCTGGCGACGCTCGAAGTGCGCTCCGGCATTCTCTACGCGACCCTGCTGATCGTGCTGGTATTCGCGCCGCTGTTCGCGCTTGGCGGCGTCGAAGGCCGGCTGTTCGCGCCGCTCGGCATCGCCTACATCGCGGCGATTCTCGCCAGCCTGGTGGTGGCGATCACGGTGACGCCGGTGCTCTGCGTGCTGGCCTTCGGTGATGCCGCGCGGCTGCCGGTGGAGCCGCGCTGGCTGGCGCGCCTGAAGGCTTTCTACCTGCGTCTGCTGGAACGGGCCTTGGGGCGGGCGAAGCTGATGCTGGTCGCCGTCGCCGCCATCCTGGTGCTGACCGCCGTGCTGGCGCTGCAACTGCCGCGGGCCTTCCTGCCGCCGTTCAACGAAGGCACCTTGACGGTGAACCTGATCGCCGCGCCCGGCATCGCATTGACCGAATCCGATCGCCTCGGCCGCATCGCCGAGAAGCAGATTCTGGAAGTGCCGGAAGTCACCGCCGTCGGCCGCCGCACCGGCCGCGCCGAGGCCGATGAGCATGCCGAGGGCGTGCATTACTCCGAGCTGGATGTGTCGCTGCGCGAGGGCGGCCGCTCGCGCCGCGAGATCGCAGCCGATATCCGCAACCGGCTGTCGGCGCTGCCGGCGGCGGTGTCGATCGGCCAGCCGATTTCGCATCGTCTCGATCACCTGCTGTCCGGCGTTCGCGCGCCGCTGGTGGTGAAAGTCATCGGTGACGATCTGCCGACCCTGCGCCGCCTCGCCTCCGAAGTGCAGGCGCTGCTGGCGAAGCTGCCGGGGCTCACCGATGTGCTGGTCGAGCCGCAGGTCGATACGCCGCAGTTCGATGTCCGCATCGATGCCCGCGCGGCCGCCGAAGCCGGCGTTGCTCCGGCACGCGCGCAGGCGGCGCTCGCAGTGCTGGTCAATGGCGAAATCCTGTCGCAGATCGTCGAAGGCGAAAGCCGTCATGCGCTGGTGCTGCGTCTGCCGGAAGCGGGGCGACAGCCTGAAGCCTTGAAGTCGCTGCTGATCGACGGCACGGCCGGCCCGGTGCCGCTGAGCTGGATCGCCAGCCTGAGCACCAGCGCGGCGCCGAACCAGATCCTGCGCGAGCATCTGCGGCGCAGGGTCGCGGTGACCGCGTTCCCGGCCGATCACGGTTTCGAGCAATCGGCTGCCGAGGCGCGCGAGCTGTTGGCTGGCCTGAGCCTGCCGCCGGGCTACGTGCTGAGTCTGGAAGGGCAGGCGGCCTCGGCGGATGAGGCGACGCGGCGCATCGGCGCGCTGGCCTTGCTGTCCCTGCTGCTGATGGCGGCCGTGCTGCATGCGCGCTACGGCTCGCTGCCGCTGACCCTGATCATTCTCGGCAACGTGCCGCTGGCGCTGGTCGGCGGCGTGCTGGCGCTCAGCATCACCGGTACGCCGCTGTCGATCGCCAGCCTGGTCGGTTTCGTGACTCTGGCCGGCATCGCGGCGCGTAACGGCATTCTGAAGATCAGCCACTACCTGACGCTGGCCCGCGACGAGGGCGAAGTGTTCGGCACCGCGCTGGTGCTCAGAGGCTCGGCCGAACGCCTGACGCCGGTGGTGATGACCGCCCTGATCGCAGCGCTCTCGCTGATGCCGCTGATGCTCGATGGCGCGGCACCTGGCAAGGAAATCCTTCATCCGGTGGCGCTGGTGATCTTCGGTGGCCTGCTGTCGTCGACGTTGCTCGACAGCTTCCTGACGCCGCTGCTGTTCCTGCGTCATGGCCGTACGGCGACAGAAGCCGCTGCTGTTTGGGCGGAGCCATGAGTGCGGCGCCCTTATCGCGTTTGGTTAAAAGCAAATAACCTAATTTTTATAAGTCATGTCAGTTCGGTATTTCCTTATGCCCTTCAAATGCATATGGAATGCTGCAAATGATTGATCCTTAAAACCTTACAAGTTCCCTGCGGGAATAAATGATCTATTCGGAACCAGCGATCGGAAGGTTTACGCCGTTTACGATACAGAGGCTTGAATCATGGCGGTATTTCTGTCGCAAAAATACAGAAATGAAGGTCCGCGCAGGTTTGGGAAACTTCGAGAAAGATGCTTTTGAGAGATCACATTGATATGGGAGATGTTCACGTGAAACAAGCGATACCACACCGGCGCAAGCTGGGCAGCGTGGCTACCGCGATCGCGATGACGACAGTCGTCGCGTTTGCCGGTGTTGCGCCGTCCCCGGTTGAAGCTGGACCGCTGACCAATCTGCTGGGCGGAGGCGGCACCGCGACTGGCACCACCCAGGACGACGGCCCGCTGAAGAAACTGCTCAGCCCGCGCGACAACACGCCAGCCGCCGGTGCACCGGCCGCGATCAACAAGTACACGAACAAGGTCATTCCGAACGGTTCGGTGTTGCTGGTCTGGACCGGTGACGGCTGCTCGACCCCGGTTTGCAACCCGCAGACCAGCCAGGACTTCATGGCCGTGCTCGATGCCGAGCCGAACTCGACGACCTACGGCAACGTGATCTGGACCGCCGAGCTGCCGAAGGTGATCCTGTCGAACATCCTGCCGGGCGGCCCGCTGGGCGGCGCCTCGTCGGATTCGCACAACGATCCGCATCACATGCTCAGCTACACGTCCTACATCTCGGGCGGTGGCGACGGTCTCACCAAGGGTCGCAAGTACCAGTTTGCTGGCGGCGTCATCTCGAAGAACGTGTTCCGCTTCGACGTGACCTCGGTCCGCTCGATCGGCAAGGCCGACCTCGCGGTCTGCGGCACGCAGGTGCGTCGTTCGTCGCTGACCGATGATTTCGTGGTCATGCCGTCGACGACGGGCAACCACAAGATCCTCTACACCTACATGTCGAACTACGTGTACGGGCCAGGCGGCTCGGTCACCGAAATCGAACCGGATCGCGTGGCGCCCACCCTGCTCGGAACCTGCCTGGCCACAGCCCCTGCCGTGCTGCCGCTGCTGGAATCGGTACAGGTCGGCGGTCTGATCGGCAACATTCCCGGTCTGATCACCGACGACACCAATCTGCTCGGCCACACCGGCATCACCGAATACGGTGCCGCCGTGCGTGCCAACCAGCCGCGCAACCCGACCAACTACACGAGCTACCCGGATCTTCGTCCGCAGCGCCGCTACAACCAGGGCGTGTTCTATCTCGGCAATGACGATGTCGGCATCGAAGCGCTGCCGCACGGCATGGCGCTGACCTATGACGGTAAGTACCTCGTGTCGTCCGACTACGCCGTGGCGGCGTCGATCGGTGCCTCGGCCATCAACGGTGCGCTGATCGGCATCTGCAACCAGGGTGGTGGTTCCAATGGCGATCGCGCGGCGGGTCCGCTCGGCGTCTGCGGTTCGACCTTCGGCAGCTCGGTGCGTGTCTTCGAGACCAGCGGCCGCTACAAGCGTGGCAACACCCGCGATTCGCTGAAGGAAGCGAACGTGTACGACTCGAACCCGTATGTCCGCTCGGTTTCGGCCGTGCCGGATGGTCCGCGTGAAGAGTTCGTGCTGTTCCACGAAGAGAACGAAGGCCTGATGCCGTTCGGTCTGCCGCACCAGTCGCATCACTGCAAGAACCAGAAGGGTTGGGTCGACAACGGTGATCCGAGCTATGACCGTGCGATCACGCCGGCTGGCCTGGTAGCCAACGCGAACTCGGCGGTCGATATCGAAGACTGCTCGCCGACCAGCCCGGAATACGTGCCGCATGACGGTGCGTTCTCCGGCGCCATGTGCGGCGGTGTTCTGTACTACAGCCCGGACATCCGTCTTTCCGGCAAGCAGACCAACGTGTTCGGCGGCAAGGGTCCTTACTGGCGTGCGGTCTATGACGTTGGTCCGTGCCCGGGTGTTTCGTACTTCAACCTTTCGGACGACGATCGCTTCCTGATCCAGCCGATTGCCGGTATCGAAAGCCCGGCGTCGATCGATCCGGCCGGTGCGGCGGAATTCGATCGTGACTATCCGCGTGAACACAGCCGTCGCGTGCTGACCGTGGACATCCGTCCGCTGCTCGCGAAGGGCCGTGCCAACACGCCGGCCACGGCGATCAAGTGCGACTTCCCGCCGCCTGACCGCGCTCGTCTGTCGAAGAGCTCGCTCGGTGCTGTCGCAACGCGTGCTGATCTGTCGGGTGGCATCTCCGGCAAGTTCAACATTCTCAAGCACAACAACGAAGCCGATGACTGCCCGCGTATTCGCGGCGCCGTTGGCCAGTTCGAGAATGGCCCGACTGGCCTGGGCAGCCCGACGACCTTGTCGTCGAACAGCACCCAGCGCGGCGTCGGCTATGTCCGCGAAGCGCAGCTGATCCAGGAAGTGCTGGCAGTGAATCTGGGCGGCATTCTGCTGGATGGCACCAAGACCGGCGGCGAACCGTCCGGTACGGGTGGCACCCCTGGCAGCGGCAACCTCAACAGCCTGCAGAACATGCACACGCATGGTGGTCCGCATTTCACGGTCATCGACCGTGTCGGCTATCAGAAGACGCCGAGCAATGAAGGCGGCTACATGGATCTGACCCCGAAGGACAATGGTTCGGGTCTGGGCGTGCCGCGTGATGCCGTGGTTGGCGGCGCACCGGCACAGGGCGTGCAGCGTTACGCCTTCATCCAGTACTTCGTCGAACTGAACCATGTCCCGGGTCCGGGCACCGGTTCGGATGGCGATCGCACCATTTGCGTGGGCAAGTACGACCGCCGCACCGGCGCCACCGTGCTCGACACCAGCTTCACCGATGAGCTGCTCGGCACGCCGTGCATCGACTTCGACTCCGCTGCCCGTGACGACTGGTACTGGCCAGGCGCCCGCGGCAAGAAGGGTACGGCGAAGCCGCATGCCGCGGTGTTCGAGCGTGACGGTGCTGCGCTGTTCGGCCCGGGCTACTACCCGGCCGCGCCGCTCGATCTCGATGGCTCGAAGTAAGTGATGTCTCCTTCCCCCGTGCTTTACGGGGGAAGGCAGGGAAGGGGGCGGTTGGCCGCAGCGCATAGGTCAACCGCCCCCACCCAACCCTCCCCCGCGTGCGGGGGAGGGCTTCTTTTATTGACCGTTACTGGAGCACCACAACGATGTCGCAGTTGCCAAGTTCCCGATTCAAGCGTGCGTTCGTCGCCGCCAGCTTCTTTGCTGTTACCGCTGCTGTTGTGCCGGTGTCCGCCGACCAGAAATCTGCCCAGAACTCTGCCTCGTCGCCCGATGGCGGTCTCGCCGTCGATGTCACCGTCAACGGCCGTCCCATTACCCGGAATCACATCACCCTGATGGGTTCCAATTTCACCGAAGACAAGAAGGCGCCAGGGCCGGAAGCCCAGGCTGCTGCCCGTCTCGAACTGATCACCCAGGAAGTGCTTGCCCAGGCCGCCCTCAAGGAAGGCCTCGACAAGCAGGGCATCGTCGCCGACCAGATCGCGTTCCAGGAACGCTCGATCCTGTCGCGTGCCTACCTCGAGGATTACTTCGCGAAGAACCCGGTCACCGATGAATCGCTGAAGGTCGCCTACGACGCCAACGTCGCCAGCGGCAAGATCGTCGAGTACAAGGTGCGCCACATCCTGGTCAGCGATCTGTCGCAGGCCGACGCGATCATTGCCCGCCTGAACAAGGGCGAGGATTTCGTTGCCGTCGCCAAGGTCGAAACGCTCGATCCAGGCGGCCAGAACAACGGCGGTGATCTCGGCTGGTTCCGGCCGGACATCTTCGTCGACAGCAACTTCGCCAATGCCGTTGTCGCGCTGAAGAAGGGCGCCATCAGCAAGGATGCGGTACGCAGCCGTTTCGGCTGGCATGTGATCAAGGTCGAGGATGGTCCGCGTCCGGTCGCCAATCCCGGCAAGTTCGACACGCTTGACGATCCGATCAAGAGCGCACTGCGCCAGCGCGCCGTGCAGGCCAAGCTCGAAGCGGTGACCGCTGCCCTGACGGCGAAAGCAAAGATCGCCGGCCCTGGGCTCGCAGCGACCACGCCGGCCGGCAGCAAGGGCAAGAGCGCGCCCTGATAGCGCCCCGGGCGTTGCAGATACAACGCCAGAAAGACCATAAGCCAGAAAGACATAAGAAATTTCGAGGAAGACCACCGATGATTCTCAACAAGACCGCATTCCCATTCGCGCTGGCCGCCTCGCTGCTGCTGTCGGCCTGCGCCCAGCAGGCGGCGAAGCCCGAGGCTGCCGCTGTCGCCGCAGTTGATCCGGCCACCACGCCGCCGACGCTCGATACGCTTGAAATCGCCAAGCTGTCCGCCGAGGACCGCATCGGCCTGACCGTGCACTTCGCGCGCATCGGCGATCTCGATGGCCTGAAGCGGATGCTCGACGCCGGCGCCGACGTCAACGGCCGCGACACGCTTGACCAGACGCCGCTGATCGCCGCCGTCAGCCAGGATTCGCTGCCTGCCGTCGAAGCGGTGCTGAAGCGTGGCGCCTCGGTGGACATCGTCGACAAGGCGGGCTGGTCGCCGCTGCACTTCGCGACCTTCTTCTCCGCCGACACCACGGTGATGAAGGCCCTGCTCGATGCCGGCGCCAACGTCAACGCCCAGAACGACCGTGGCATTACCTCGCTGTACTTCGCCGCCGCCACCGGCCACGAAGCGCAGGTGAAGTTCCTGCTCGAACACGGCGCCGATCGCTCGATCGCCTCGAAGGCGGGCTGGACGCCGCTGCGCATCACCAAGGTCAAGGGCATCGAAAGTGTTGCCAAGCTGCTTGATCCGGAAGGTAAGGGCGAGGCCGCGCCGGTGAGCAAGGCTGACGTGCCGGCATCGAAGACGACCGGCGGTTCCTGAGTTTCCGATGCAGCCGCTTCGGGATCGTGTCGTGGCTGTGCTGCCGAGCTTGTTGTTGGCGCTGACCGCGGCTGCGCCGGCCGCGTTGCTGGCACATGAAGGCCATGAGCACGAGGAGCCGCACGCGGTAAGCGCGCCTGGGCCGGAGGCCAGCCATCCGCTGCCTGTGCCGGCGGCCTCCGCTGCGGTGCCTGGCTTGCCGGCGCGGGTGATCGCCGATCCGCGGCGCACCCTGGTCGTGGCGGCACCTCAGGCTGGTGCCGTGATGGCGCCCGCGGGTGGCTTTCCGCTCGCCGGCCGCTTGCTGAAAGCCGGTGAAGTGATCGCGCGGCTGCAGCCCACCGTAGCCCAGCCGGTACGCCGTGATCTGGAACGGCAACTGGCGGATGCCCATCGCGATACCGGCATCGGCGCTCTGCAGATCGATCGCTATGGCATCGAAGTGCATAACTTCGATGTCGCGCTGCCGACCCAGACCTTGCAGATCATCACCGACTATCACGCTGCTCAGGCGCGTCAGTCGCAGCTGGAGCAGAGCCTGTCCACCAGCATCGACATCGCCGCGCCGCGTGGCGGCCGCCTGCTCAGAGTGGAAGCGGCGAGCGGCCGTCAGTACGCGCCGGGCGAAACCCTGTTCGTGGTCCAGGCCGATGACGGTCTGGCGATCGAAGCCCGCTACGTCGACACCGATCTCGTTGCACCCGAACAGGCTGTGGCGCTGCTCGACGATGGCCGGCAACTGCCGCTGCGTCGCCTGAGCAGCGGCTACGACAGCGCACAGCGGGCGCAGGTGGTGCGCTATGCGCCGCTGGCGCATGACCCGCTGCTGCAGGTCAATCAACGCCTGCGTCTGCTGTTCGTGCAGACGCTTGCGAACAGCGCTGTTGGAGCCGTGCATTGAACCTCCGGCGCATTGCCGCGATCTCCGGCGTTCTGCTGCTCAGCACCGTGGCGCTGGCCCATGACGGCGAAGTGCATCGCGATCCGGCCGATGCCGCAGGCACGGTGCCGACTGCGCCCGTCGATCGACCGCAGCGTCTCGCCGACGGCAGCCTTCAGATTTCCAAGCCGATGCAGCGCCTGCTGAAGCTGCGTACCGAGCGCTGGTCGTCGACGAGCCTTGCCAGCGTGCAGACGCTGGTGGCAGAAGCGCGACCGCAACCCGAGTTCGCACTCGATGTGGTGGCGCCCGAGCGTGGCCGGCTCGAAGCTCCGGATGGCGGCTGGCTACAGCCGGGGCAGGCGGTCAAGACCGGTGACGTGCTCGCCTGGCTGCGCCCGCAACTGACGCAGCAGGAGATCGCCGATCGCCGCGCCAAGATCGCCACACTCGAACAGCAGCTGGTGATCATCGACGTCAATGTCGAGCGCCAGCAGATGCAGAGCGATGCGACGGTCGCTGCGGGCGGTTCGGCAGGCGGCAATATCTGGATCGAGAAGTACCTCGCCGATCGCGATGCGATGCGCGCCAATCGCGATCTGCTGGCGCAAAGCCTGTCCGATCGCCTGCCGCTGCGTGCCGCCGTCAGCGGCCGGGTGCTGTCCGTGCCGATCTCACCCGGCGCGATCGTCGAAGCCGGTCAGCCGTTGCTGCGACTGGCCGATCCGAATGCCGTGCAGTTCGTCGTCGTTCATCAGCAGGCTGGTCTGGCCGGGCGTATCGCTGCGGCTCATCTGGCAAATGGCCAGACGCTGCGCCTGCGCGGCGAAGAACCGCTCGCCGATGGCAGCGGCTGGCGCCTGCGTTTCGATGCGCCAGCGAGCGCAAGCCAGCTCGCCTCAGGCCAGATCGCCAGCCTGCGCGTCAGCCTGAAGCCGCTGCCGGGAACCGTGGCAGTGCCGCCGGGTGCCTGCGTGCGCAGCGATGAGGGCGGCGGCATCGTCTGGGTGCATCGCGAAGCCGAACGCTACGAAGCGCGCAAGCTTGCATCATGCAATGGCGACGGTGTACCAGCAGCAACACTGGCGCTGGTCGACGGTGACCGCATCGTCACCGAAGGGGCGGCGCTGCTCAGTCAGTACCGCTGAGGGCGAATCACCGCGTTCTGCGCGGTGATTCGCCGGGGTGACGGTGCAAGGGTCCCCTAGGCCTTGGAGGCCGCCCGCGCCCGCTCGACGTCAGGGCTCAGATAGGTTCCCTCGGGAATCTCGCCAAGGCGGGACGAATGAAGCTGCTCGGTCGTGCAGCCGTAGAACTTCTGGAACTTCATGATCAACGGGCTCCACTTGTCGGGATCGATGCGGTCGGTCGTTCCCGCCATCAGCAGTTCCGGGTGCACGTGCACGCGCTGGATGCGGACCTCGAACACCTTGATCCCGACCTTCCACATCGGATCGTCGGCCATGAACCCGTTGGTGGCTGACAGCACCGCTTCCATCTGCACCGGGCATTCCAGCGCGCGCGGCGGCTGAACCGTTTCGCTGGGAACCGGCGTGAGCCCGGAGATTTCCCATTTGCTCTTCTCGTGGGTGTAGTTGCGCATCTGCTTGGCGGCCGGCACGGGATTGGATCCGGTCAGGCGAGCCAGTCGATCGACGTTTCCAACCTGCGCCGGAGACGGCAGATTGAGCACGCACTCGCCGGTTCGAATCAGGTTCTCGGTGTTCTTCGAACTCGCGTCGAGCCCGAGCATGCAGCGCCACCCGAGCCAGAACGCCGAGGACATCGGCGCGAGATTCGAGGTGCCGTCCTCGTTCGTCGTGCTGATCAACACGACGGGCGTGCCCCAGTAAAGAATCGCCGGCTCGACGCTGATGGTCTTGAGGTGTGTTGCATTCATGGAAAGGCATCCGCTGTGGTGAAGGTTTCACCAGTCTGCGATCGCGAACGCGGCAACTCACTCCGAATCTTGCTGCGGTATTCGTCGAGGGTGCGCGCCCGGGGGCAACCTCCTTTGAAAGGCCTCAAGCATGATCAAACTTGGGTGCTCTGGTGTGGGGCCGGTTTCAGCCGAGACTGTGTGAAAACGTGGTGTGAAGTTTGCTGATTGTTATTCCGTCATTGTCGTGATGGAGTTGCCGATGAAGCGATTCATCGAAGGTGAGGATCGGTCTCAGAGTGTGCTGTTTCCTGAGCGACTCGATGACTACATTGGCGAGGACAACCCGGTTCGCGCTATCGATGCATTCGTTGAAGAGCTCGATCTCGCCGCTCTCGGCTTCGAGGGCGTACACGCCGAGGAGACTGGCAGACCCGGTTACCACCCGTCGACGCTGCTGCGGATCTACATCTACGGATACATGAACCGCATCCAGTCGAGCCGGCGTCTG